>NZ_JBBDNQ010000007.1:0-35167 GCF_040877505.1 Pseudohongiella sp. | reverse complement strand
GCAGGCAGGATCGCAAAACCGGCGAGAAGGAAACCGGTACCGAAGTGGCGGACGCATACATGGTGCATGGCCGCGGCTTCGATCTGGCCAGGGTGCGGGGCTGGTACACCCAGGAGCAATACTGGGACAGGGAACGGAACATCGGCTCCGCCACTGTGCGCTTTCGCATCAACGATCGGGGCGACTACTGGGAGCGGCTGATCGACAAGCCGCACCGCTTCGGCAAGAAGAAGGCCCACTTCAACTACGGCAGCAAAACCAAGGGCCAGGCCTGGGTGCCGCCCGGTCTGGACATTACCCAGGGCAAAGAGCTGTGGGTAGTGGAAGGAATCTTCGACGCCATCGCCCTGTACCACGCTGGCGTGGCTGCGGTTTCCGCCTTCAGCTGCAACAACTATCCGGACACCTTCCTGGCTGAACTGCAGAAGGCCCGGGAAGACGCCGGCGAAGACCTGCCCCGCCTGATCTGGGCCATGGACGGTGACGCCGCCGGCGTTCGCTACATCCGCAAGTTCGCCAACATCGCCCGTTCCCAGGGCTGGAATGTAGGCGCGGCGGTGATCCCCCAGGAAGGAAAGCACAAGCGCGACTGGAACGACGCCTGGCAACGCGGCGAGCTGATCAGCGAAGACGGCGAGCCCACAACCAAGGAATTCCTTTACCAGGGTGATCTGGTCATTGCCCGCAGCGCCCAGGAAAAGGCGAACCGGATCTACACCCACACCGGGCGAAACGAGTTTCCCTTCGGCTTCAACAACCGGCTGTTCTGGTTCAAGTTGAACATGGAGGAATTCCACAAGGCCATGAGGGACCTGGAAGACAGCGACGAGCCGCTGACCGACCGCCAGATGGTCGACCGGGCCCTGGAACAATGCAACGCCGTGGTGGAGATCGCCAACTGCTACCCCACCGCCCTGTACTACCTGGCCAACAAGGTCACCGACGAGAGTTGGTACTACTACCGGGTGGACTTCCCCCACGACGGCCGGGCCGTGAAGAACACCTTCAGCGGCGGCCAGCTGGCCAGCGCCAGCGAGTTCAAGAAGCGCATGCTGGGCATTGCCCCCGGTGCCGTGTGGACTGGCTCCAGCCAGCAGCTGGATCGCCTGCTGAAACAGCAGATCAGCGGCATCAAAACCGTCGAGACCATCGATTACATCGGCTACAGCAAAGAGCACGAAACCTGGGTATTCCCAGAACTGGCCGTGCACGCGGGCCAGATCCACGAACTGAACAACGAAGACTACTACGACATCGGCCGCATGAGCGTGAAGACGCTGTCCGAATCCGTCGCGCTGGCCATCAACAAAGACCGCAGCGATTACCAGCGCGGCTGGGCCCGCGACCTGGCCGAGTGTTTCGGGCCCAAGGGTGTGATCGCCCTCGCCTACTGGCTGGGCAGCCTGTTCGCCGAGCAGATCCGGAAGGAACACAAGTCCTTCCCCTTCATTGAAATCGTCGGTGAAGCGGGCTCCGGTAAGTCCACCCTGATCGAATTCCTCTGGAAGCTAGTAGGCCGTCAGGATTACGAAGGCTTCGACCCCAGCAAAGCCACCCTGGCCGCCCGGGCCCGGAACTTTGCCCAGGTGTCCAACCTGCCGGTTGTGCTGATCGAATCCGACCGAGACCAGGACGGCGCCGGCGGCAAGCAGAAGCAGTTCGACTGGGACGAACTGAAAACCGCCTACAACGGCCGCAGCGTGCGCAGCCGTGGCCAGAAGAACGGCGGCAACGACACCTACGAACCGCCCTTCCGTGGCGCGATTGTGATCAGCCAGAACGCCCAGGTTAACGCCAGCGATGCGGTACTGCAGCGCATCGTGCATCTGAACGTCACCCGGGAAAACCACAACGAAACCACCAAGGCGCTGGCCGAGAAGCTGGAACGCACACCCATGAGCCAGGTCAGCGGCTTCGCGCTGCACGCCACCACCACCGAAGCCCAGATCATGCGCATGGTGTGCGATCGCTCCCCCCAGTATGAGAAGGCCCTGGCCGAACTGCCGGAGATCCGCATACACCGGATCGCCAAGAACCACGGCCAGATGATGAGCCTGATTGACTGCCTGGGCCCGGAAGGCCTGAAGCTGCTGCCGGATTCTTACCTGGAACCGGCCCGGGAAATGGTGATGGACATGGCCAAAGAGCGCCAGAGCGCCGTCAACGCAGACCACCCGATGGTGCAGGAATTCTGGGAAGCCTTTGACTTCATCGAAGGGCTCAGCGGTGGCAACACCCTGAACCACTACGGCGATAACGAGAAGCTGATCGCCGTGAACCTGAAGCACTTCGAGCAGGTGTGCGCCGAATCCAAGCTGCGCATACCGCCCATTTCCGAGCTGAAACGCCACCTGAAAACCAGCCGCAGCCGCAAGTTCATCGAAAGCAGCCGGACAGTTCGTTCGGTGATTCGTGAAGGCCTCAACTCATCAGCCAGCCCTTCAGTGCGGTGCTGGATCTTCCAGAAAGAGATGTAAGGAGCAAGCCATGGAACACACCTTCGACCAGGCCGCCGCCCTGCTGGGCACAGGCAGAAACAAGCTGGCCCGGCAGCTGCGCCAGCTGAAGATGCTGGACAAGCACAACATGCCCGCCGGCCCGTTCCGTGGCAAAGGCATCTTCGTGGTGAAGACCGGCACCTACGACCACCCGACCAACGGCAAAACCCCCTACACCAAAACCCTTATAACCGACCGGGGCCTGGAACTGATCCGGTACCGGCTACCACCCAACGAGGAAGCACCCATGCACAAACAACCCGCAACCCAACCCACCGGCCGCGTACACGACCTGGGCGAGCTGACCGTGATCAACGAAGACCACGACCGCTGCCACCACCGCGTGGCCATGGTGGTGGTGTTCGACTCCCCCGAACAGGCCCAGGCCTGCGTGAAAGCCGGTGCCGTTCGCCTGGTGCCAGCCATGGATCTGAACCCGGACGCCACGGAGGCCATGCGCCATGGCGGATAAAGCCGATATCGCCGGGGACTACATCGAGCAATCCCTGGAACTGGCCCTGCAGAACCAGCGAAAGCAGGCCAGAGGCACCAGCAACGAACCGTACTGCGAAGAATGCGGTACCGAGATCCCCGCCAAACGGCGGGAAGCACTGCCCGGCTGCGCCACCTGTGTGGATTGCCAGCAGCTGCTGGAAATGAAAACGCGGAACCACCGATAGGAATACGCCTAAAAGGCGAACGGGAGAAAAACAGATGAGCGCTGACAGCCTCTTAGTCCAAAAGATAGTCGACAGTCTCGACGCTCTGACCAAGCGAGCGAAATACCTTCCCGTGCGGGAACTGGAGCGCCTGGAAGAGAAAATGACTAAATCTCTCAGAAATAACGTTGTCGACGTTATCACTAAGAAGCAGGTTCATTTCACGATCGAAGGCTACGCCATAAACCCACTTCTGCCGGACAACTTTTCGTCTTGCCCGAATGACCAGAGGCCGGATAGCCACCACTTCTGGTGGTGCCGGCCCTACATCCTGATCAAGACATCAGGCGAAAAAACCCTTTTCTGGGTGGAGTGCTTGGACGGCGGCGCATGGGATCGGCCCACCTGGTGGGGAGAGGCCGAGACCCTCGACGCCGCGACCGAAATTTGCCGTAACGGTCCGACCTGGAAAAAAACCCAATAAGGCCGGAAAGGCCAACTGGAGAATAACGATGAAAACGCAAACGCTGACCAGAGAACAATTCATTGAGCAGTTCACCGCCCGCCAAGAACAGGAGCGGGCAAACGCCGCGGCCATGCGGAAAGATCCCCAGGCCTGCGCCACGGCCCTGTGGCAGATCGCCCGCGGCGACACCGGCGGCGGACGCGCAGCCAGCGCCCTCCTGCTGTCCCTATGGAACAACCACTTCGCCGCCAACATGCGCGACGTAATGGGCAACCTGGACATCAAGCACACCGAAGCGGCCCTTGGCCTGCTCGAACACATGGGCGGCGGCTGCTGGCTGGAACGGTACCTGACAGACGAACAGATCATGCAGGTGATCAACCAGTGGGGCGAGTTCCACGAGATCCGGAGGGAGCGCACGTGAAGGTGATTGATCTGTTCGCTGGTGCCGGTGGGTTCTCCACTGGCGCCCAGCTGGCTGGCCACCAGGTGGTTTGGGCCGCAAACCATTGGCCGGATGCCGTGGAATGTCACAGCAAGAACCACCCAGACGCCGAGCACGAATGCCAGGATCTACAGCAGTACAACTGGGCTTACATGCCGGATCATGACATGGGCCTGGCAAGCCCCTGCTGTCAGGGAAACAGTCCGGCGAGAGGCATGGTCTACAACAACCCGCAGCATGACGCTTCGCGATCTACCGCCTGGGCTGTGGTTTCTGCTGCCGAGCATCACCGTCAGCAGTTCTGGGTGATCGAGAATGTCCCCGGTTTCTTGCGGTGGAACTTATATCCTGCCTGGGAAATGGCCATGCGTTCACTGGGCTATAGCGTTGCCCCTCACATCATAGACGCCGCCGACTACGGAGCGCCCCAGCATCGAGTTCGTCTCTTCCTGGTACTGGCCCAGTCAACGCACCCGCTGCATCTACAGATACCCAAGTCCCAGCACATCCCCGCGAGCCAGTTCATCGACTTCGATAGCGGCAAGTGGAGCCCGATCTACAAGCCCGGGCGCAGCAATGCAACTATCGAGAGGGTAGAAACTGGCCGGCAAGCGTTCGGTGAGCGATTCATCATGCCTTACTACGGCAACGGATCCGGCAAGACCGGACGTAGCCTGGATCGACCCATCGGCACCATCACGACACGCGATCGCTGGGCCATCGTCGACGGCGACCGCATGCGCATGCTCAACCGGTGGGAGTGCCGGGACGCGATGAGTTTCCCCGCTGACTACCAGCTCCCCGACAACCACAGGCTGGCAGTTCACCTTTTGGGCAATGCTGTGTGCCCGGAGCCAGTCAAGCAAATTCTTCAGGCAGTAGAGGCAGCCGCATGAAGTCAAAGAAGAAAATCAGAAAGCAACACAGCGCAATCGCCCGAGACCAGCGCCTCTTCTCCCAGTCCCGACTATGGACATGGGAGGGCCTGGCCAGCCCGGGCGATGGCCCGCAGTACACCACCGCCGAAAAGCGGACACCGTTCGGCTGGATAGACATGGGCCACGACCTCGCCCACCAGCTGCTGAAGCGCCCCCGCAACTGGTCAGTGGCTGTTCGCGCCCTGTGCCGTTCGCCGGACGGGGCCATGTGGATGGAAAGCCGGATCTTCGACTTGCCGAGCTACAACCTGCAACAGATCCAGGGCGCCTACCACCAGCTGCGAGCCGACGTAATGACCGCCCAACGCACAGACCAGGTATTCGACCTGGGCTGGATCTGCCAGACCTGGCACGGCACCAGGCCGGAAGACGAACTGGAGCTTTGGCACTACCAGTACGCACCGGAGGAAATAATCCGGAAGGTCACCAAAGACGAGAAAGCCATCAACCGCATGGCCGGCCCGGGCTTCAGCCAGGAGCGGCACGACCGGTGGCAGCAGGTTAACCGGGATTACCTGGAGCAGCGGAAGCGGGAATTGGAACAGGAGAACGCAGCGTGAAGATGAGACAGTTTGAATATCCCGAGGAACTAAGAGTTTTCTATCAACAAACAGTGGATCTGGTCAGAGCGTTCGCAAAAACTTTCGATCCTCATGCTGCTTGGTCCCAAAGCACAAATGAGGTGTTCGAGAAAATTGCCGACCAGATGGATTCTCTTTTTGAGGCGGGTGTTCGCAAAGGTTACGAACAAGCGTTAGATAAGTGGCTGGAAGTAGAGTTTTGTTGGGAATGCCATTCCAGGTGGGTCGCAGTCAGGACTGACGAGTGGGCACTAGACTCTGGGAATGGGTGCTCTAGCTGCAATGCTGACCATAAGCATGAATGGTGGAGAGAACATTCGTCGTCGTCATGGAGACTAGAAAGGAATAATTCAGACCTGAAAGTTTCCCAGTCCGCTTTATGCGAATATTTACAAAAAGACATCGGTTGCTTTGTTAGAGATTTAAGTACATGTGTTGGCAGAGTAAATAATAATGTAAATAATTGGAGTGTAAGCCGAAACCTGTTTCTTCATTCGCTAATTGATCTACAGAACTCAGCCTTTTTGGCAGGACAAAATAACCGAAAATTGAGCCTACCCGACGAATTAGAAAGAAGGCGTTCATCAGCTGGCCGGGATTTTGACCGCCTTTTCAATACTAGTGATGATCCTTACAGCTTTGAGGTTTCTAACGAAGACGAGAGTTTCCTAGAAAATATAAATAGATGGTGGGTAACCAACACCATAAAGAACCCTCATGGAGACCCAAAAACTCACCTATCACAGCTTGGCTGGTCGGATGGCGTCATTGGTCAGATCGAGTACGCGTGTGCAGTTCTTGAGACTAAATTCGGGTATGACGTGCAGCCATACCACGAGGCCGGGGCTAGATTAACTCCTGCCGAATACACGGGGATATATATCCTTCTCAAGGGTCAAGAGATTGTTTATGTCGGGCAATCAAGGAATATATTCCAGAGAGTGAAAGGACACTTAGGAAAAGATTTTGATTATTTCGTTCCTATAAAGGTTCCCATGCAGGACATGGATGTTTGTGAAGGCTCTTTAATTAGATTCTTCAAACCAAAGCTTAACAAGTCTAACCCGCCTGGTGCTCACTTACCGAAGGAACGATGGGAAGAGATTATGGAAGAAATGTGGCTTATGACTTGACCTAAGGATGAACAATGAAAACTCCAAACAAGACCACTATAAAGCCATCAATGAACGATCAATGCCAATACCCGAACTGCCGGTGCCCCTTCGATATGGGCTCGGACAACCTTTGTCTGATCGGAAAACCAAACCCAAAAGCCCGACACATCGGCACGGCTGAATCTCCGATTTCCAGCGCTCTACGCGAGGCAGTGGCTTCAGAAATGTGCCGGCTAGGGCTGGGCTTCCACGAGTCCCAGGCAGAGAGCCTGGCCATCGTGGTGTTACGCCACCTAAAGAAACCAACTGGTCTGGCTTCAGGCCACGACAGTAATCGAGAGGGCAGCTATGGAAAACGTTAAAGGCGGTCACCTGGCCCGATCCGCTGCCATGCTTTGCCAAGATGCAGACTTCCGCCGTTACCTTGACCGAGCCCAAAGCGTAAAAGGCAACGTCGAAATCCCGGACGGCACCCACACCGAAGAGGATGCGCGGGATCTGATCATCACCGCCTGCCAGATCAGCAGCCGCGCAGAGCTGGATCATAACGTCCGGGCTGCCACCAAGTTCCGGCAGATCAAGGCACACTTTCAGCGCTGGAAAAGCCGGCAGGTTCGGCGGGAGGCGGCAACTCAGTGAGACCGGTCTCAATTCAGACCTTTATCGAGGTGGTCTATTGCGAAGACAATCAGCCGCCGTCGCTGGCCACCATTCGCAGGCGTTGCCCGGAAATTCCGGGCGCGTTCCGCGATGGCCGGCGCTGGCGAATTGATCTCGACACCTACTTCGAAACCATGGAACGGCGGATCAGGGGTTTGCCGGAGAACCCGCAGGAGCTAGGATTACTTCAGGATCTGGCAGAGCAGTTGCAATAATATGGCCCCACCACGCAGAAAACCCGGCCAGGAGTGGCTTGCCCGCTACCCTGGCCTTTACATTAATTCCCGCGATGGCGTTTTCCACGTACGCCACCCTGTTACCCGCAAACAAGGCAGCCTGCAGACCAAAGACCGGCAGATAGCCATCCGGCGCTGGGCGATCCTGCAGCAAATGTGGGAACAGTCCACAACCGACTTCGACGCCCAGCTGATGGCGGGCAACATGGCCGCTGCCCGTCCGCCCCAGGCAGCCAGGAAAATCACCATGCGCCAATACCTGAAGCGCTGGCGTACTGAAGTCCTTGGCCACCGGATCATAAAAGGCCGTGTGGAATGGGGTGAATGCCATGTGCTGAGTGAGCGCGGCCGTAACCGTGGCCGGGCGATCGCCATTCCAACCCGCAGAGATTACGCCAACGACGCGCAGCAGCTCGAAGCCAGCGAACATTCCAACTTCACACTGACCGATCCGGCCATCCTGCGGAAGGTTCGCCGCCTTCTTTCCGACTGGAACACCAAGCCGGTGCACTATAACGGGCTGCGCAACACGCTTTCCCGGGTGTTCAGCCATGCGGTTGAAGATGGCCTGATCGACCGAAACCCGGTACCGGATGTGAAGAAAGCAACCGAGCCCAAGCGGGAAGTGCTGATTCCGGATGATGCCTATGCCCAGATATCCGCCCATCTCCTCGAGCACAAACTGAACCGCCGAACTCACGACGGTACCTGGCGCGCGAAGATCTGCGACATGATCTATATGATGAGCCAGCAGCCCATCGATGTATTCGGGCTCCGGGAAGACCAGATTCACGATGACGAGGGCCCGATGGGTGAGATCCACTTCGCCAGGCACAAAACCGGCGTGGCCATCATTCTGGAAATGAACGAAGACTTTCGCCACCTGGTGGACTGGTTCCGATCCTTCAAGCGCCAGCAAGGGATCATCTCCCCTTACCTGATGGTGTATCCGTCCTACTTCGACAAGCGCAGCCGCCACCAGCCAGTGAAGCACCGCTTCATGCAGCTATCGTGGGCGGAGGCCTGCAAGGATGCTGGCTACGGCGGCCAGTACCAGCTTCGGGATCTCCGAAAGAAAGGGCTCACAGACGAGTTCGTATCGCAGGGCGAGAACAACAAGGGCGGCCACCAGACAGAGGCAATGCGCAGGCACTACCGCCTGATCACGCCGCCAGAGCGGAGCAAGTCGACGCTGAAATCGATAGAGGCTGCTAAGCTAAAAACGTAAAAGGATGTCGACATGTTGTCGACATGATGTCGACGTCCGATAATTCGCGAACGCTCAACGCTGCAAAGTACTGGATTTTAAAGGAAAATAATGGAGGCGCGGGTCGGAATCGAACCGGCGTTAACGGAGTTGCAGCGCCCCATCACCGATAGTCAACAATCCAATCTAATCAGCATGTTACAGGTTTTCTGAACATCGCCCTACCGCTCACAAGCGCGCATTCATCACCCAAATAATCAATAACATACGTTAGCGTTGTCGACGTACTACCGGCGCACACGGAGTCTTCTGCCTGGCAATCCCAGACCGGCATGCTCGCAGAAACAGCCCACCTACATCTCATTCTCACGCAGTCAGCATCGGCGTCTTTCTGTTTATAAAAGCACGGATATTTTGAGGGATATACGCGTGTGCGGGCGTGCGTGTTGGGCGGGCTGGCTCAGAATGTTTGGGGGCTTCGGAAAAGTGTAACAAGTGTAATAAGTGTAATATCTATCTCTATCTATATGATTATATTAGAAATTACTTGTTACACTTTTGAAGATAAAAACGTAACGTTGTTACACTTCTTACCTGTAACAAACCGCAATCCCCTACCCTAATAAAATCAACGGTGTAGCATTTCCGTTACGTTTTGTTGCACTTTAGGTGTAACAGACTTTTCTGTTTATTATCATATACCTAAGAGCCGTTTTTAGGCCTTGTTACGTTGTTACACTTTTCCGAAGCCCCCCTGGATTCTCAGTATTCCCGGAACGAACAATCAATGACTTACGGGAGTGACCGTGTTTGCTACTGATGGGCTTTGATAAATCGCGGTACCAAGAGCCCGCAGGTGGGGTGGGGTGACCGCGAGCTTTGGGTGTGAACCCCATACGGGGGGGTGTGCAGGACTGGTGATCGTCAAGGCGCTTCACCAGGTGCTGGCTGAGCCCTGTGGTTGCAGATCGGAAAGCAAACGATAATCAGTTGATAGTTTCGATGGGTGCGAGCGGGTATTACTGAGGGCTGGGGTCTGGGTCAAGGTCGGGCACAAAAAAAGACCACCCGAAGGTGGCCAAACGCTAACGCAGTCGCCGTTATTCTATCAGCCGGAGGACAACTCCCCCAGGGTGTAGGGCCGGAACTTGATCACTTCCTTGCCCACGATATCGTTCATTTCCAGCACCCGTTCCTGCAGAGGCTCCAGTTCGTTGGCCGCGAACACCCGGGCGGCCTTCTCTGCGTCACCGAAACCGGAAGTGTTGGTGGGGATAATGCCCATCAGCTGGGGTGGTACCCGGTGCCCTGCCAGCTGATCATCTCGGGTGGCGTTCTTGATGTTCCAGAAGTCATCCTTGGCCGCTACCTCGCTGACCGGGATCACCTGCATGCCATCCTTTTTGCCGTTGGGCGCGTAGACGAACAGGTTTTTGAAGTTGCCCGGGCCCTTGCTTTCCCGTAGGGCCTTGCGCAGGTCATCGATGTCTTCCTGGTTCTGAGCGGCATCCGTCATGTACATGATGAAACCGGCGTGGCTGCCGTTCTGGTAGTACTTGCGCCGGAAAAGCGTGGCCGATTCGTTGAGCCAGGCAGACTGAAGCGAGCCCAGGTAGTCGGGCACGCCGTAGAGCTCCTGGTCGATATCGGGCTCCATCAGGTGAACCACACTGCCCCGGTCGAATTCGGTGTGCTTTACCCAGTCATGTACCCACCAGAAGGAATCTGCCTCAACACCCCGGCGGCAGTACTTGGCCAGTATCGGTTTTATCTGGATCAGTCGCCCCAGCCGGTTCATCACCTGCTCGCCGTAGAGGTTGCCGAACACCAGGTAATCCATGGCCATGCGGGCGAAGTCCTGCCGGGTGAGGTACTGTGTGGGCTGGAAGGTTTTCACCAGGATGTTGCGCTTTACCTGCAGAGCACTGCCGTGGTGAGCGGTGGCCCGGTAGGATTTGGCGAGTGCCGCCATGTCCACCGGCGGTTCGTAGTAGTCCTGCCCTGCCATCCAGCAGCCGGTGTAAAGCATGTCATACCGGTCCATCACCGGTACCGGATCGCCAAAGGTGAAAGCGTTAACGCTGTTGCTCATCAGTAAATCTCCATCATGCTGCCGCCGTGGTTGCTGGGGCCTTCGAGTGGTTCGTTTGATAGTGCATGCATCACCGCCCAGGCCAGATCAGCGTGCCCGGTGTCTTCGCTGCGGCCTGACTTGTAGGTGATCTGCCGCTGTGAATCGGTCATCGCGCGCCGGATGGCCATAAAGCTTTGAGCCATGTCGCTCCAGCCGGCATCGAACTGCAGGCGGCCATGGTCGATGATGTTCTGTGTTTTGATCACCAGGCGGGCTTTCACGTCCGGCGAGTAGTTAAAGCGAGTGACCGCGGGGAAGAACTTCTCTACCAGCTCGGCCACTGCCTCACCCAGGCCGGTGGTGTCCATGCCGATAAAGCTCACGTTGTAGCGCTTGGTCAGCTTCCGGATCTCTTCCGCCTGCTGTTCGTAGTCCAGGCCGCGCAGCCGGACTTTCTCCACCACCCGGTGGGGCTGGCTGGCCGACTTTGATGGCAGCACGGCAACCAGCCCCGCACCATCGCCAGACTCACCGCCGCCGGATGGGTCATAACCCAACCAGACTTCCCGATCGCCCAGGGGCCTGTCCGCGTATGGCTTCATTTCTCGCCATTCAATCCAGCTGTCCACCATGCACCGCTGCAGCTTGGCCAGCGGGAACACCGCGTGGGTGTCATCGACGAACTGGCACATCAGCAGGTTCGAGTACTCGTCTTCGGAGTACTCCATCTGCAGCTGGTCGATATCAAACAGGTCGCAGCCGCCTGCCATGGCATCTTCCACCGTGACGATCTGGCGCCACTGGCCATCGGAGCAGGCCATGCCATTGGCCAGAGCTGCATGGGAGGTGTCCACGGTTACCCGCTTATCTTTCGCACGGCGCTTGTTGAACTGCTCACCTGTCCAGAATGGGTAGGCTTCGTGGGTGATTGCCGATGGCGTGGAAAAGTAGGTCTGGCTCCACTTCTTGTGCATGGCCATGCCGGAGGCCACTTTCCGGAACTGCTGGAAGCTCTGGATCCAGAAGTACTCGTCCATGTACAGATCGCCATGATAGCTCTGTGCTGTCCGGACGTTGGTACCGAGAAAATAGAGCGTTGCCCCGTTGGGGAGAACCAGAGGATCACCGCGCAGTTCAACGCCGGTGGTGTCCTTCACGAACTGGACGATGTACTGCCGGAAAACATGCGCCTGGGCCTTGGAGGCGCTGAGGAAGATCTTGTTCTTGCCCGTGTGGAACGCATCCACAATCGCTTCCCGGGCAAAGTACCAGGTGGCACCGATCTGCCGGGACTTCAGGATGTTGCGGATCCGGTTGGTAAGCCCGGCCACTTTCCACTTGTGCTGATATTCAAACAGGGATTCTTCGAACGCCGTGGTGATCTCTTCCAGGCCCTCGTCGCCGATATCGTTCTTGGCTTTGCGCGGTGCCCGGTTGCGTTCCAGGATGTTCGGGTTAAGATCCGATTCCCGGCCGCTCTCCTGGTACTTGTTCACCCTGGCCAATCGCTCGATCTGCCTGCCTAGCAGGTCGATTTCCTTGAAGTCCTTCCCTTCCTTTTCGTCCTTGAACACCAGCTGAACCATGCGGGCTTCCAGTGAGCTCTCCACCCGCTGGATCGGTTCCGCGTCATCCCAGTTGAACCGCTTTTTCCAGTTGTGGAAAAGCTGGGCGCTGATGCCCAGTTCTTCAGCAATGCGCTGCGGCCGCCATCCCATCCAGTAGAGGGTGCGGGCCTTCACAAAGTGTTCGCGGTAATCCGATTCAACAGTCTTGTCCATGCCGTCAGCGTAAAGGCTGCGCGCGCGGGTTCAGCGGTGAATGTTTTGTGGGAAGTGGTGGGACAACGGCGGCAGGTTGGCTTCACGTGCGTCTGGCACGAATCTGGGGGCACTGAGTGAAACCAATGAATAAGCATCGCCCAACAGCGTGGGAGTGGCAAGATGAAAAAATGGTTCCGAGTGGCTACTGAAGGCGCCACTACCGATGGCCGGGCAATCAGCCGGGCCTGGATCGAGCAGATGGCCGCAAACTTCAACCGGGAGAAGTACGGCGCCCGGGTGTGGCTGGAACACATGCGCGGCATGTTCGCTGATGGCCCCTTCAAGGCATTCGGCGATGTAACAGGTGTCAAGGCGGAAGAGAACGCCGATGGCAAGCTGGAACTGTTCGCAGAAATCGATCCCACTGAAGACCTGGTCAAGATGACCAAGGATCGCCAGAAAATCTACACCTCCATCGAAGTGGATCCGGAATTCGCGGATTCCGGAGAAGCCTATCTGGTAGGCCTGGCGGTGACCGACTCCCCCGCATCCCTGGGCACCGAAATGCTGCAGTTCAGTAGCCAGGCCGACACCAACCCCCTGAATGCACGTAAGCAGCGCCCTGAGAACCTGTTTTCTGCCGCGATTGAGGCTGAGTTGGACTTCACGGACGAAGGCGGAGAAGAGAGCGGCACTGAAGGGCAGCAAGGTGGCGAAACCCTGTTCACCAAGGTGAAGGCGCTGTTCAGCAAACACCGCGACGCCAACGCCGCCCGGTTCTCTGACTTCAAGGCTGACCTGGAGAAAACGCTGGAGCTTTTCGTCAGCGACGGCCAGCAGCTACGCAGCTCCATCGACGAGGTGCAGCACGAGTACAGCCAGCTGAAGCAGGCCCATGAAGCCCTGGAACAGAAATTCCAGAATCTGGAGGCGGAGCTGGAAAGCACCCCGCACCGCAAACACTCCCGCACCCCGGCCACTGGTGGCCAGGACGCAACTCTCACAGACTGCTGAGGAAGTCAGACTATGCGCAACGAATCCCGAGTACAGTTCAACAAGCTTCGTCAGCAGATCGCGAAGCTCAACGGTGTGGAGTCTGCGGCGGAAACCTTCGCTGTAGAGCCTTCCGTCCAGCAGCGGCTGGAGCAGCGCATCCAGGAGTCCAGCGACTTCCTGAACCGTATCAACATGATCGGTGTGGATGAAATCAAGGGCGAGAAGATCGGCCTGGGCGTTGGCTCCACCATTGCCGGGCGTACCGATGTGTCTGATAAAGATCGCGCACCGCGCGACCTGAGCGACCTGGGCGCCAACGGTTACGAGTGCTTCCTGACCGAGTTCGACACCGCCGTACCCTATGCCAAGATCGATGCGTGGGCCAAGTTCCCGCAATTCCAGGCCATGCTGCGCGACGCGATCATTCGCCAGCAGGCGCTTGACCGCATCATGATCGGATTCAACGGTACCAGCGCCGCTGCAGAGACCGACCGAGTAGCCAACCCACTGCTGCAGGATGTCAACATCGGCTGGCTGGAGCACTACCGCACCACCTCTCCAGAGCGGGTAATGGATGAAGTGGAGGCAGCATCCGGGCAGGTAAAAGTGGGCGCCACTGGCGACTACAAGAACCTGGACGCCTTGGTGTATGACGTAGTCCACAGCATGCTGGATCCCTGGTTCCGGGAAAGCCCGGATCTGGTTGTTCTGCTGGGCCGCACCCTGATGCAGGACAAGTACTTCCCGCTGATCAACCAGGAAAATGCCCCGACTGAACAACAGGCGCTGGATCTGATTGTCAGCCAGAAGCGGCTCGGTGGGCTGCCCGGCATGCAGGTACCGTTCGTTCCTGACGGAACCATGATGATCACCACCCTGGACAACCTGTCCATCTACTACCAGAACGGCGGCCGCCGCCGTCACATCATGGACAACCCCAAGCGCAACCGCATCGAGAACTACGAATCCTCTAACGAGGCCTACGTGGTCGAAGACTTCGGTGCCGGCGCGGTGGTTGAGAACATCACACTGGTGTAAAGGAGGCGTAAATGGTTAGTCCAGCCAAGAAACGCTTCGAAAAAGCCCGGGCCGCCCGCGAGGCGGCCGAGGCCGAAGCACAGGAAAAAGCCAGGCAGGAACGCGAAGCCCGGCAACGGAAAGCAGCTGATCGCCGTAAACACGTGGTCAACCGCCCGAGCTCTGAAAACGAGCCGGCCCGCCGTGTCATGAGCCCGGCCGAAAAACGGTTTCAGGCCCAGCAAGCCAGAAAGGACGCCGCCGCCGGAACGCCTGACCGTCCGACTGGTGACTCCTACAACCTGCACAAAGCGGCCGTTATCGAAGACAGCCGCCGCCTGCACGATATCGAGAGCATCGAGCGCAAGATCGAAGCAAAGCGCGAAATGCTGCCCAACTATGAAGGCTACGTGAAAGGCGTGTTGGAAGCCGGAACAGGCCAGCAGGATGACGTGCTGATGACCCTGATGGTCTGGTACCTGGACACCGGCGATCTGGCGCGAGGTCTGGATATCGCGGAATACGCGGTGGAGCACGGACTGGAAACCCCGGACCGGTACCAGCGCAAAACCGCCAACCTGGTGGCCGAAGAAGTGGCCGATTTCGCCCTGAAGCTGGACGAAGACGCGGAGAACAAGGAAGAGATCCTTGCCCAGGTCGAAAGAACCGAGGCGGGCTTCGGTGAAGCAGACATGCACGACCAGGTGAAGGCCAAACTGTTCAAGGCCTTGGGCTACCTGCAGCGGGATACCGGCCGCAAGCAAGAAGCCGTTGATTCCCTGAAGCGCGCCCTGGAACTGAACGATAAAGTCGGCGTGAAAAAGGACATCGAGCGCCTGGAAAAAGAACTGAAGAATTCCGGCGAATAGCCGGACCCGAGTCGTACCACGACGCCAGGCGGCACGGGGCCCTGAGCCAAGGCTACGCCGGAAGCTCTCCGGCCCCGTCCACCGCCTTCACCCGGAGGCATCATGAGCCTTATTGCAGCCGGTGGTACCACCGAGCCAGTAACCATCACCAACGCGCCCTTCTTTCCGGATCTGCAGCTGCAGGAATTCCGCGATTCCATGCGCCTGGATGGCACCGTTCCTGACGGCCGGGCAGTCCATGCCCTGGAAGCGGCCATGTTCGATGTGAACCGATCGCTTTCAGCGTTCATGCAGGCCCAGCAAGATCTGGCTTTCCAATCGCTTGAAGACGTGCCAGACGCCGATTGGCAGCCAATGGGAACCAACGTTCGCCTTTACCTCCGGGCCGTCTGGTGCCTGGCCAAGGCTAACCTGATCGAGCGGTACCGGGACTACGACTCCACCGGGAAAGGCCACGACAAGGCTGAAGCCATGGACATCACAGGCGATGATCTGAGAAGGGATGCAGCCTGGGCCATATCCGATATCCGTGGCGTTAATCGCACCACGGTGGAGCTGATCTGATGAGGGAAGTTCGCGCCATCCAGGGCGATACCGTCGACCGGATCTGCTTCATCCACTACGGCCGCACCGCCGGTGTCACCGAAGCGGTCTACGAAGCGAACCCCGGGCTGGCCGATATCGGGCCGATCCTGCCCACTGGAACCCTCGTCAAGCTGCCCAGCGTGGCAGAAAAACCCACAAAACCGACCGTCCAGCTGTGGAATTAGGGAGACGGAATGCCAGACGAACAGGCTGAAGTGATGCAACTTCAAGAAATGGTTGCCCTGGACTGGGCGGCAAGACTGAGGCACCTGGAGGATCTTCACCCACGCGTGAACGCCCTGGAAAACGCCGTGGCAGGTATTCACAAGGACCTGCACAGCCTGGCGTCTGACCAGAAGGAAAACCACAGGGAGACCCAGCAGACGCTGAAGGATTTCCTGGAACAGAACCAGAACCGCATGGATAAAAGCGAGGAAGTGACCCGCAACGCCTTTGCAGGACTGGACAAAAGCGTCTCCAGCCTGGCCCGGAAGGTCTGGTTTTTTGCTGGCGCCGTGTGGGTAATTCTGGGCATTGGAGGCCTGGCCTTTGCTATGCGCAAGGATCTGCTTTCCGCCGCCATTTCAATGATTGGAGTACCTGCACAATGATCAGAATCGGAGACGTGGGCCAGAATGTGGCCGCACTTCAGCAAGGCCTGAAATCTGCCGGGGCCGACATTGAAGTGGATGGCTGGTTCGGCGAGGAAACCGAAAAAGCGGTCATCCGCTTCCAGCGTAACCAGGGGTTAATGGTCGACGGTGTCGCCGGGCCTGCAACGCTGGGCAGGCTGAATCCGAACGGCACGCCGACGACGGGAAAGGAGCTCTGCGAAAAGGATCTGAAGGCCGCAGCCAAGAAACTGGGCGTCCAGCTGGCCGCGATCAAGGCGGTAACGGAGGTGGAAAGCAAGGAAACCGGCTTCCTCCCCTCGGGCCGTCCCGTCATTCTTTTCGAGCGCCACGTGATGTTCCGCCGGCTGGATACTTCAACACGCACCCGAAATGCCGCCAAGTTCCCGGCCATCGTCAATGAAAAGCCAGGCGGATACGTTGGCGGCGACGGTGAATGGCGCCGGCTGAAGCGGGCCAGCGTCATCGACCTGTCCACCGCTATCGAATCGGCCAGCTGGGGCCTGTTCCAGATCATGGGCTTTCATTGGCAGGGGCTGGGGTACGCCTCTGCAGATGAATACTCGGAAGCAATGCACCGCAACGAGGGTGAACACCTGGAAGCCTTTGTCCGCTTCATCAAGCAGGATAAAGCCTTGCACGCCGCCCTGAAGGATCGGGACTGGCCCACCTTCGCCGCCCGCTACAACGGCCCGGCCTACACCCGCAACCAGTACGACACCCGAATGGCGACGGCTTACGACCGGTACCGGCTGTTGGGGCGTTGCTCATGAAGCCTGAAAACCAGAATCTGGATGTACCTAAGCCTCCACCCACGGCAAACATTAATTCCAAAGAGAGGAAAATTTTTGCAATTAGCCCGAACCAGCTGGATGCCTGGCGCATAGTCCCTCGCCTGCTGGTGCTTCTTTACGGCTGGCTGTGTTTCGACACCCACCAGTGGATAACCGCCCTGCCGGATCCGAGCAGCGCCCAACAGCTCTATGCCAGCGTGATTTTCACCGGCGCCGCCGCCTGGTTCGGCTTCTACGTCAACAGCGGGAGAAAGCAGGAATGAAGGTCTACCTGGTGATCGGCCTGGTGGTTGTCGCCCTGTGCGGCTCCCTCTGGTACAGCATCGAGCGCAACCTGGACACCAACGCCCAGCTGGCATCGGTATCCGGTGCTCTGGATCGGCAAGAGCAAGAACACAAGGCCACCAAGGGCAGGCTTTCCGATATGGTCGCTGCCCGTGACCGCCTGGCCGAGCGGATCCGCACCCTCGAAACCGTAGAAGCCAACCTTGAAGCCGAACTGGACGCTGAAAGAGCAAAGCGGGCAACCCTGGAGGAAGAAAATGAAGCGTATCGGAATTGGGCTGGTACTGACCTGCCTGGCGTTGTTATCCGCATGCTCCGAGAAAGTCCGTTATATACAAACCACAGATTACCTGGTGTGCGGCAACGTGAAGCCGCTGGCGATCCCGGAGCGACACCCGAGCAGGGCACCACTGAAACAGAACGGCGGCCTGCTGGATCTGATTGACCAGTACGCCGTGAAACTGAACACCCTGAACGGACGAATGGCTGAGATCACCGCTGAAGTGGATGACTGCGAAAGCCGAGCCCGAACACTGAGCACCCCGGAGCAGCAATGAAAAAGCTGGCAGATCTTCGAAACCACATCCTGACCAACGTGGCAGGGCTGAAACGCAACCCGGACAAGCTGCTTACCTTCATCGAAGATGGCAACATCGAGTTCTGGGAAGGCCCCAACCTGAGCCACATGTACAGCCTGCCCGTTCGGCTGATCGTCACCGACTTTTCGGGCAACGTCGACGAACTCATTCTCCCGATCCTTTCATGGTTGAAAGTGCGGCAACCGGGACACGATCCCACCACCACCATCAGCTTTGAAGCGGAACTGCTGAACAACGACAGCTACGACATCAGCATCACCGTGAACATCTCCGAAACCGTCCTTGTAAGAAGCACCGACGCCGGGCTGGATGTTGAACACCTCTTGCCCGAGCCGACGCTGGAAATGAATGAGGATGCGGAGTGGCAGATCATCGCTGACCTGCACGGATACGCGGAGCCAGTCGATGGCGACAACTGATGACCTGGACGCACTGGCCGGCTGGGTAGAGCCCCTGCTTCAGAAGCTGGAGCCTGCCGAACGCCGGAAGCTGATGAAGGCCGTCTCCCGCGACCTTCGCAAAGCCAACCAGGAGCGCATCAAACAGCAGCAGGGCCCGGACGGCCAAAACTGGGAGCCTCGCAAGCCGCGAAAACTCAGAGGCAAGAAAGGCTTTGTTCGCAAGAAGGCCATGTTCACCAAGCTCCGAACGGCCAAATACCTCAAGATCAACACCAGCCCGGACAGCGCCGGCCTGTCCTTTGCCGGTCTTTCCGGCCGTATCGCGGCCATTCACCACTACGGCCTGCGGGCGAAAGTCGACAAGAACGGCCCCACCTATGACTACCCCGCCCGTGAACTGCTGGGCTTCAACCGCTCAGACCTGGAACTGATCGCCGACCGCATTCTGGATCACATCGAGCCCTGATTTTGTAACGCCTGGCGCCACAACCCGCACAGCTTCCCGCACGCGAACCCCGGCGCACAAACTGGTGCCATGAACACACTTGCTGAAGCCTTCCGCCTGATCAACAACCTGGTGCGCATCGGGACCATTGCCGAAGTGGACCATGAAGCCGCCCGTGCCCGGGTGCAGGCCGGCGACAACCTCACCGGCTGGCAGAAGTGGATCACCCTGCGGGCCGGTACCACTCAGGAATGGAACCCGCCCACGGAGGGCGAACAGGTGGTGCTGATTTCCCCCGCCGGAGACCTGGCTCAGTCGGTGATTATCGTGGGGCTGTTCACCAGCAATGCGCCTTCAGCCAGTGCCAACGAGCATAAGCGGGTGTATCCGGACGGTGCCGAAATCACCTACGACCATGTCAAGAAAGAACTGGTGGCCACCCTGCCCGGCAAGGTGAACATCAATATCACCGGCGACGCGACTGTAAACGTTGGCGGCAACGCCACCACCGCAGTGGCCGGGATCTGCAAGGTGGACGGCGAGAATATCCATCTGAACGACGGCAGCCCTGTTGTAACTACCGCGCACATTTGCCACTTCACCGGCAATGAGCATGGCGACGGATCCAGCACAGTAACGGCAGGGGAATAGCCATGGCACTCGACAAAAGCGCCTTGAAAGGCCGGATTGTTAGCGAGATGGAAGCGATGGGCGCCACGTCAACGGGCGAACACAGCTGGGTAGAGCGCATGGCAGAAGCGCTGGCTAATGCCGTTGTGGACGAGATCCAGAGCAACGCCCAGGTGCCAGTCACAGGCGGATCCAGCGCCGGAACCTACAAGGTGGAATGATGGGAATGAACGCCGCGACCGGCCGCACCCTCGCCGGAACCCAGCACATCGGGCAGAGCATTGGCAAAATCCTGAACACGCCCCTGGGTTCCCGGGTGATGCGCCGTGACTTCGGTTCTGTGATCCCCGCCCTGATCGACCAACCCTTGACCCCGGCCACGGTACTGCGCCTATACAGTGCCGCCGTGGTCGCCATCCAGCAGTGGGAGCCGCGTGTCAAAGTGGGAAGCGTCAACCGCAACATCGGCAAGTCAGGAGAGTTCATCCTGGACATCTCACTCACCCGTGCTGACACCGGTGAATCAGACGTAGTCCAGATACCGCTGGGAGGTGGCCAGTGAGCGGACCGATCGACCTGTCCAGACTGCCCCGCCCCAAGGTCATCGAAGAGCTGGATTTCGAGACTATCCTGGAGCAGCGGAAACAGAAGCTGCTATCGCTGGTGCCAGCCGATCGCCGCGAGGAGGTGGAGGAAACCCTCGCCCTTGAAACTGAACCGTTGACCATCCAGCTGCAGGAAAACGCTTACCGGGAACTGATCTGGCGCAAGCGGGTGAACGAAGCGGCTGTGGCGAACATGCTGGCCTACTCCGACGACGAAGACCTCGACAACCTGGTGGCAAACTTCGAAACCGAGCGTCTGATGATCGACCCGGGCGACCCCGAAGCCATTCCGCCGGTACCGCCGACCTATGAGAGCGACGAAAGCCTGCGCCTGCGCTCGCAACGGTCATGGGAGGGGCTAAGCGTAGCCGGCCCGACGGGTGCCTATGAATTTCACGCCCTGTCTGCTGACGGCCGCATTTCCGATGCCAAGGCCCAAAGCCCGGCACCAACGGAAGTCACCGTCACCCTGCTATCAAACGAAGGCGACGGCACGGCCAGTCAGGAAATCATCGACATCGTCATGGACGCGCTGTCTGCCGAAGACGTCAGACCCGTAGGCGACCGGCTGACCGTGCAGTCCGCGGCCATTATTGAGTACCAGGTGGACGCCACCCTGTACGTTTACCCAGGCCCGGAGCAGGAGCCCATCCTGGAAGCCGCTCAGGAGTCGCTGAATCAGTACGTGGGCGAGCAGCGGCGCATTGGCCGCGACATCCGGATCTCCGCCCTGCACGCTGCCCTCCATGTCGAAGGCGTCCAGCGAGTAGATCTGGCTCAACCAGCGGCAGACCTGGTTCTGGACGGCACTGAAGCCGCCCACTGCACCGGCATCAGCGTAGTGATCGGTGGCAGTGATGAGTGACGACAGAAAGCCCCTGCTGCCCAATAACGCCACGCCCCTGGAGCGATCGGCCGCAGAAGCGCTTGCCGAAATCCAGCGTGTTCCGATACCAATGCGCACCCTCTGGAACCCGCACACCTGCCCGGCCAAGCTACTGCCGTATCTGGCCTGGGCGTTCAGTGTTGATCGCTGGGATCCGGATTGGACCGAAGCAGATAAGCGTGACGTCATAGCATCCTCGTTCTACGTCCACAAGAAAAAAGGAACCATCAGCGCGCTGCGCAGAGTGGTCGAGCCCTTCGGCTTCGTCCTGAAAGTGGACGAGTGGTGGCAGATGGAGCCAACAGGTGAGCCCGGCACCTTCGCTATGGACATCAGCGTGCTGGAAGAAGGGATCAGCGAGCAGACTTACGAAGAGATGGAGCGGCTGATCGCAGACGCCAAGCCGGTGAGCCGGCACCTGGTTGGCCTTGCCATAAAGCTCTCAATTAGCGGAAACGTGCACATCGGCGCCACCGAATACTCTGGCGACAACCTTACCGTTTATCCCCTCCCCCCAGGCCCAATCGAAGTGGGCGGAAACGCCTACGTGGGATCCGGACAACACATTATCGATACAGTGAGTGTGAACCATGGCTGATTATTACGTTATTGCTACCAACATCGGTGAAGCCAAGATGGCGAACGCGCTAGCGCTGGGCATCCCGCTCGCCATCACCGAACTTGCCCTGGGTGACGGTGAAGGTGATGGATCCCGAGGCACACCGGTACCGAACCCGGAGGCAACCGCCCTGGTTTCTGAGCGCCGCCGCGCACCACTCAACTCTTTCTCGGTTGATCCCGACAATGACAACGTGCTTTTAGCCGAACAGGTAATCCCGGAAACCGAAGGCGGCTGGTGGATCCGCGAAATGGGCCTGTTCGATGAGGATGGCGACCTGATCTTCGTGTGCAATACGCCACCCACATACAAGCCGCAGTTGAGCGAAGGAAGCGGCCGGACCCAGGTGGTCAGAATGGCCTCAATAGTTTCGGACACTGCCGCCGTCACTCTGAAGGTTGATCCATCGGTGGTTTTAGCAACGCGCGACTATGCAGACAGCCTGGTTATTGGATTGCGCGAAGAATTGGAACCGGAAATAAATCGCCGCGTGATTCGGGCGGGAAGTTTCGCGGAGCTTGACGCTATTAATTCGCCGCAGGATGGGTGGCAGGCCCTGGTTTCTGGTGTACCTTTTAAGCGCAATTCTGTTACTTGGCAGCCGTCGCTGGGCTTTGTTACCCCTCAAGTCTATGGGGGTGAAAGTAGCCCCGGATTCGACAGCGCTGGTTCAATTAACGAAGCGCTAGCGAATCATCCAAAAGTTTACGTACCAGCTGGCGTGTGGGAAATCGGGTCAGCCCTGAGAATCCCGTCTAATACAACCCTTGAATTCCACCCGCGCGCAGAGTTAAAGCTGCAGGATGGGGCAAGTGATTACTTAATAACAAACGATGATCTGGTTAACGGAAACGAAAATATCCGAGTAATCGGTAATGGGGCAACAATCAACGGTAACAAGCCGGGAGGTCAGGTTAGGGACTATACCGCGCCAGCGGATAATCGCGCTTCCTATTGGGGTTTCGGGATGTGGTTTTCCCGCGTCACTAACCTTGTTGTAGATGATTTTTTTGTACTGGAAACCGAGTCTTGGGGCGTGGGGTATTGGGACGTAAATATTGGATACTTTGGTAACCTGCGGTTCTGGCAGACTAACGACGCGGTTGCAAACGGAGATGGGGTTACCGGAGTTGGTTCCAACCTGCTAATCGAGAATATCAGCGGGTACACTAACGACGATATGGTTTTTGTAGGTAACGGAGGCGGCACCCTGGGGGGTAATGATATGGGCATGGCTGATCTTCCGTCAGTCTCAAATATCACTATCCGAAATATCACGCCAGAGGACCGGGACGGAATCGCCTCACTCCGCGCAGTTCGCATTAGTGGCCGCAGCCCGGACGGCGGGACTACTTCCGGCCGCCTGTTCAGCGTGAGACTGGAGAACGTCCGGGGCAAGACCCGTGATTCTATTATCGACATTGCCAACTACTGGCAGGACACACACCCCGGCCTGGCACTTTATGACATTAGGATTGACGGCCTTGAACGGGAGAGCTTCCCGTCAAGCGTCACGCTTACCGAGCCGCACATTTCGATAAACAATTCCTATATTTCAGACCTTAAAATATCGAACTGGCGGGCCTACGACAGTTCAGAGATTGCGAACTTCCTTGTCCAAGGTGCCGGGTCGAGAATCGAAAAACTGTTTGTATCCGATACCAATGGGATAGACGAAACCAGCGCCAAGCGCGTTCTTATATCTCAAAGCGGCCGCATAGACTATGTATACCTAAACAACGTTGGCCACAAGCGCAGCCCGATTAGCGGGCCGGACCAGAACGGGCATATTTTTTACAAACAGTCGGGCGCGGACGCAAATAATAAAACCCGCGTGATTATGAGCGGTAGCAGAGTTGATAAGATCGACGCAACTGATACGGGTACGGGGGCTGTTGCTGCGGCTGGGACTAGCATGAATATATCGGTAAGCGGTATCAGCGACGTTACAAACCGGACCTTACTCGCGCCGGAAGCGGGGGACGTGATAGTTGACAGCACCGACAAAACGCTCAAGACCTGGAACGGTTCGTCATGGGTATAGTTTATTCAGGGTTCGTCTGTAGTTAGTGCAATTTCTGTATCGGGAAACTTACGCTTTTTTATGTGCTGTTTTTTGTCAAAGAAAACCCAACAACAACCACAACTAGCAGTTGCATCTCCAGCGTTCATCATGGCAGTTAACAACCGCCAAACAGATGACCAGGAGGCGTCATGCCCGATCAATACCACCACGGCGTCCGGGTGCTTGAAATCAATGAAGGCACCCGTACCATTCGCACTGTTTCAACCGCCATCATCGGGCTGGTTGCGACAGCTCCAGACGCCCTGCCCGGCGTGGCCGCTGAAGCCGTTGTTCAGTCCATTGCCGAGAACGGGGACGCGCTATTCACGGCGGCCTCTGTGGGCACCGCAGGCAACAGCATCCGTGTTCGCTACGTTGACCCGGAAGCGGCAGATGCCGCCCTCGAAGTCACCGTCAGCGGCAAGGACATCACCGTATCACTGGCCACCGATGCCCAGGGCGACATTACCAGCACCGCCAACCAGGTCATCACGGCCGTTAATGGCAGCGCTGAAGCCTCAGCCCTGGTTGTGGCGGCCCTGGACGCTGGGAACGATGGCTCTGGCGTGGTCAATGCGATCGACTTCACCCGCCTGTCAGGCGGTGAATCCGAGCCCTTCCCGCTCAACACCCCGGTATTGGTCACCAAGGTTAGCGAAGCCATCGGCAACGCCGGCACCACCGGCACCCTGCCCGCTGCCCTGGACGCTATTGGCGACCAGACATCGCCGATCATGGTCATCGTTCGCGTTGCTGAGGGTGAAACCGAGCAGGACACCGAAGCCAACATCATCGGCACCACCACCGCTGAGGGCAAGAAAACCGGCCTGCAGGCGCTGCTGGCTGCTGAACAGAACCTGGGCGTGAAACCCCGCATTCTGGGCGTACCTGGTCTGGATACCGAAAACGTCACCGCCGAGTTGGTGATCATCGCTCAGAAGCTGCGGGCCTTCTGCTACGCCTACGCCCATGAGTGCCAGACCATCTCCGATGCGATCCTTTACCGCGACGGCTTCGGCGCCCGTGAGCTCATGCTGATCTGGCCGGACTTCACCGCCTTCGACGTGAACACCGCCTCCACGGAACGCGCCTTCGCTGTGTCCCGGGCCCTGGGCCTGCGTGCCAAGATCGACCAGCAGGTAGGCTGGCACAAGACCCTGTCCAACGTAGCGGTGAACGGCGTCACCGGCATCGACAAGGACGTGCACTGGGATCTGCAGGACCCGAACACCGACGCCGGGCTGCTCAACGCCAACGAGGTCACCACCCTGATCCAGCGTGAAGGCTTCCGCTTCTGGGGCTCCCGCACCTGCAGCGCTGATCCGCTGTTCCAGTTCGAGAACTACACCCGCACCGCCCAGATCCTGGCAGACACCATCGCCGAGGCGCACATGTGGGCCGTCGACAAGCCCCTGCACCCGTCACTGGCCAAGGACATCCTTGAAGGCATCAATGCCAAGTTCCGGGAAATGAAACTGCTGGGGCTGATCGTGGGGGCCAACGCCTGGCTGGATCCGGACATCAACACCCAGGAAACCCTAAAAGCCGGCAAGCTGTACATTGATTACGACTACACCCCGGTACCGCCGCTGGAGAACCTGCTGTTCCGTCAGCGCATCACTGACCAGTACCTGGCCGACTTCGCAGCCAGCGTGAACGCATAAGGATCTGAGCTATGGCACTGCCCAAGAAGCTGAAGAACTTCAACCTGTTCGGCAACGGCGATAACTGGCAAGGCCAGATCGCCTCCCTGACCCTTCCGCCCATGGTTCGCCAGATGGAAGAGTTCCGCGGTGGCGGCATGAATGCCCCAGTCGATATCGACCACGGCATGGAGAAAATGGAATTCCAGTGGACGCCGGCCGGCATCATCCCCGAGCTTTTCGACAACTTCGGTACCAGCCAGCTGGACAGCGACCTGCTTCGTTTTGCGGGTAGCTACCAGCGCGACGACACTGGCGAAACCCTGCCCGTGGAAGTCGTGGTGCGCGGCCGCCACCGTGAGATCGCCATGGGCGGCGCGGAAGCCGGCAGCGACAACACCCTGTCTGTGACCACCACACTCAGCTACTACAAGCTCACCATCGGCGGTGAGGAAGTGGTAGAGATCGACGTACCCGGCATGGTGGAGCGCATTCGCGGTCAGGATCGCCTGGCCGAACACCGCCGCAACATCGGCCTGTAAGGAACCCTGAACTATGAGTAAGCCCGTAACCGCAACCATCGAGCTGGAAACCCCCGTCAAACGCGAGGGTGGCAACATCGAGAAGCTGACCCTGCGCAAGCCCATGTCCGGCGAGCTGCGGGGCCTGTCCCTGGCAGATCTGATCAACATGGAAGTGGACAGCATCACCAAGGTACTGCCCCGCATCAGCAACCCCACCCTGACCGACCAGGACCTGCGGGAAATGGATCCGGCAGACCTGTCTGCCTGTGGCAGCGAGATCGCCGGTTTTTTGCTTCCGAAGCGGCTGAAGGGATAATCCCAAACCGCGTTGACGCTGCCATGGCTGACATCGCCGCCATCTTCCATTGGCGGCCGTCGGACATGAATGAAATGCCCCTCTCAGAACTTATGGAGTGGCGGGAACACGCCCGTAATCGAAGCCAGCCGGAGGAATGATGTCCAAGAACCTCGACCTGAAGGTTGTTCTTGCCGCCCGAGAGAAGATTACCGGCCCCCTCAAGAAGGTAAACGCCACCACCACCGGTACCGCCCGGGCGCTGAAGCAGGCCCAGGTGGAAACCAAAAAGCTGCAGTCTTCCCAGCGGGACATCTCATCGTTCAAGCGACTGGACGGCGCCCTCAGTAAGAACTCACAGGCACTGAACGAATCCCAGGACCGGGTTCGAAAGCTGGGCCGTGAGCTGCAAACCACCACCAAGCCCACCGCCAAGCTCCGAGCCGAGTACAACCGTGCCCGGAAGGACGTTGAACAGTTCACGCAGAAAGGCCAGGAGCAACGGAAGGAACTGGGCAAGGTGCGCAAGCGCCTGGGTGAAGCGGGAGTGAACGTCCGCAACCTGTCAGGGGAAGAGAAGCGGCTGGCCGATCAGATGAAGGCCACCAATACCCGGATCCAGCGGCAGAAAAAATACCTGGATCAACTGGGCAAGGCGGACGTTTCTGGCAAGTTCAACAACATGACCGGCGAGGTTGGGCGCTTTGGCAGGCGCGCTGCTCTGCTGGGTGGTGGTGCAGCTGCTGGGATCTTCGGCGTTGCCAACTCGACGGCCACCCTGGGTGACGAGGTCGCAAAGACCGCCGACAAGATTGGAGTCGCCCTGGGCCCATACCAGGAACTGCGCTACGCCGCAGAGCGTTCAGGCATTTCCACGCAGAAGCTGGACAGCAACATGGTGGCCTTCACCAAGCGATTGGGCGAAGCCAAGCAAGGCACTGGCGCTGCACGAAAGGCTTACGACCAGCTGGGGCTCTCTTCCGCTCGACTGGCCGAAATGACCCCAGAGGATGCACTGGACGTGGTTGCCGACCGCCTGGCCACCGTGGACAACCAAACCGAGCGTGTGGCGCTGGCAGCCCAGATGTTCAGCCGTGAAGGCGTGGGTATGGTCAACATGCTGAAAGACGGCAGTGCTGGCCTGCAGGCCCTGCGCAAAGATGCCCGCGCCACCGGTTACGTGCTGAGCGAACAGGCCGCGCGCGATGCCGAGAAGTTCAAGGACTCGATGCTGGACGCGCAGCTGGGCATGGCTGGCATGAAAAACACCATCGGTGCCGAACTGATGCCAGCGATCACGGAGCTGATGGGGGATCTCTCCGGCTGGATGCGAGAAAACCGCGACCAGGTGAAAGCCTTCGCCAAAGAATTCGGTAGCAGGCTGAAGGGCGCTCTTCCCATCCTGCGGGATCTGGCAGTCGGTGCCGCATCCACCGCCAAAACCCTTGGGTTGATCACCAGCAACCTGGCTGGAATGGTGGGCGGGTTCGATAACCTGGGCATGATCCTGGCGTTCCTGTTCGCCATGAAGCCAGTCATGGCCATACTGGCATTCGGCAAGGCTCTGTTCGCCGCTGGTACCGCAGTTGTTGGTCTCGCCGGTGGGCTCCCTGCCGTTGCTGCAGGCATCAAAGCGATCGGCGTAGCATTGGCGGCCAACCCGATCGGCCTGATCATCATGGCCATCGCGGGTGCTGGCTACCTCATCTATAAAAACTGGGGTGCCATCATGGATTTCTTCAAGGGCTTGCCTGCGAAGTTCTCCGGCTTCGGCTCCATGATTATGGACGGCCTGGTGGGCGGCCTGCTGGGCGGCCTGAAGAAGGTCAAAGACACGGTAATCAATGCCGGCAAGAAGACCATCGGCTGGTTCAAGGGCGTGCTGGGCATTAAGTCACCGTCACGCGTGTTCATGAGCGCCGGGCAGGACACCCTAGAAGGCTACCGGCAAGGCCTCAAGAAGCAGGAACCCAACACACTAAAGCAGGTCAGCGGCTTCGGCCAGCGCGTGCGCAGAGTGGGTGCCGGCATCGCCATTGGTGCCTCTACCCTGCCCGCAGCCGCCGGCAACCTTCAGTACGATAACCGGCCCCCCATCGCATCATCGCCAGCAGCTGCCAGTGCCAGTGCCGGCGACACCATCAACATTAATATTTATGGCTCCCCGGGGCAGAATGCCCAGGACATTGCAGCTGAAGTTAACCGGGTGCTCCAGGAACGCGATCGCCGCAAAGCCAGCCGCGCCCGCAGCAACCTGATAGATAGGGAGTAAATGCCATGATGATGACACTGGGAATGTTTGTGTTTGAGGTGAAATCCCTGCCCTATCAGCAGCTGCAGCGCAACACTCAATGGCGACACCCCAGCCAAAGCCGGATTGGCCATCGGCCTGCCTACCAATACCTGGGCCCGGGCGAAGACACCATTACCCTCACGGGCACACTGCACCCGGAGCTCACCGGCGGCCGCGTCACCCTGGACGATGTGCGCATCATGGCCGACGAGGGCAAAGCCTGGCCGCTGATCGAAGGCTCCGGCCGCGTATTCGGGTTCTGGAGCATTACGGGAGTGCAGGAAACCAGCACCGTGTTCTTCGCCGATGGCGTGCCGCGCAAGATCGACTTCACCATTAACCTGGTGCGCGTGGATGAAGACGACTTCCAGTCCTTCCGCGATCGCGCCGCCACCAGCCGAGACGCTGCCATCGGCATGGGCCTGTACCAACCCCGCCGTAACGCAGGTGTGGCCTGATGCAGCAACCAGCGCCAGACTACCGCCTGGCCGTTAATGGCCAGAACATCACCCCGAAGCTCAGCGGCAGGCTGATCGACCTCACCCTGGACGAAACACCAGGCGACGAGGCAGACACCCTCTCCATCACGCTCAGCGACCACGACGTTCAACTGGAGATCCCGCCCAAGGGTGCGGAACTGAATCTGGCTATCGGCTGGAAAGGCCAGCAGCTGATTGAGAAAGGTCTGTTTATCGTTGACGAAGCGAGCTACAGCTGGGCACCCAATGTGCTCACTATCACCGCCCGCAGTGCCGACATGCGGAACGGCTTGCCCACACGGAAAACCCGGAGCTGGGACCAGGTAACCATTGGCGAAATCGTCAACACAATCGCCAGCCAGAACAACCTGCGACCTGTGGTAAGTGCAAGCCTTTCGCAAAAGCTGGTAGAGCATCTGGACCAGACCGACGAATCAGACATGAACCTGCTCACACGTCTTGGTGAACGGTACGGCGCCATATTCGCGATAAAGGCTGGACGCCTGATATTTACTCCTCGAGGAGAAGCCAAAACAGCCAACGGTAACTCCCTGCCCGAAATCACCATCTCACCCCAGAAGGGAGACAGCGGAACCTATCGGGAAAAAGACCGAGATAGCTACACGGGCGTGGAGGCCTTATGGAACAACGTCGACGAGGGAAAGCAGGAAAAGGTAATGGCCGGTACCACCGAGCGCGTGAAGCGACTGCGCGCAACCTACGCCAACCAGAGCGAAGCCAACGCCGCCGCCAATGCCGAGCTGAAGCGGCTGAACCGTGGTGAGGCCGAGCTAACCATCTCCCTCGCCATCGGTCGGCCCGAAGTGGGCCCGGAGTTCCGGTTACGGGCGGAAGGCTTCAAACCTCAGATCAACGGCCGGGAATGGGTGATCACCAGAGCCAGTCACAGTTTGAGTGATAGCGGGCTTATTACCAGTTTGGATGCCGAAACACTCAGTGAGTAGGCGCGTTGTGATTAATCTTCCCAAGGTTCCGGCAGCTCACCCGTATCCAGCATTGTTTTCAGGCCCGGTTCATCGATTATCAGGCAGCCCCGATCCCGTGCCCTGGCAACTTTGGCCGGGCCAGCATTCGGCCCACAGCACAGGAATGCCAGCCCTTTGGTGACATCCTTCTTAACCGACATTTGGCGTCCGCTCGCCATGTCCTCCAGCACGCTTCGCTGAACCTTGGGGAAACCCGTAAAGCAGATTTCCGGGCGGGTATCCACCCTGGGTGGCGGCGCTACGTATGGCTGCGTTAGTCTCGCTTCACCTTGTTCCAGGTATTGTTCGACCCGGTCTTTTCGGAAGGTCCGGAACTGTTCGTCAACCTTGCAAACGCCCTGAATATATCGCCCGGTTTCCTTCCAATGCTCCACGATCCAGTCCGTTGTGTGACCGCGTGAATCGGTATAAGTGAAGGATATCGAGCTCATAAGCGCCCCGCCTCCAACTCCACATTGATCACTGACTTGCTCGAGGGATCGTAGTCACACCGGTAAATATAGTTCTCGAAAGCTCCGTAGCCGTTCGCGAACTGCACTCGATCACCGTAGTAAGTGAGAGTGCCCGCTTCTTCGTTCAGCCAGCCCCGGCGGCTTAGCTTCACGTCAGGGTATGAATCAGTCCACTTCACTTCGTATTGCGCCTGGCGCTCGATTTCCCGTTCGCATCGATTGGTCGCAGCTGACCAATGCTCTTGACCCCAGCACTGTAGATCCGATCGGCACGCTTCTTGTTCCGCCTTATCGGCAGCAGCTTGCTCCTGATCGGTCATATCCGGCGCTTGTGCAGTCGTTTCTTCGGTGGGCTCATCATCGGAAAAGAACGCAATCAGAGCCACAACGATAATTACCAGGGCTATGCCCCCGACCAGGTAATCCTTAGTGGTAACACCTGGATTGTCGACGCCACAATTCGGGCACTTTTTTGCCTTCTTCGATACATCCACCTTGCATTCTTTGCACTTCGTCATAGCCATGGTTACTGCTCCCTTCTTCAAATACAGTCGCCCTGGCTTCACGGGCGACTACTACTGAAACTTAAAAAACCCGGCCACCTCGCCAATAACACTGACCCACGATTTCTACCTGGCTCATGTTCTCTGGGTGGATATGTTCAGGCTGATACATCGGGTTATCGCTGGACACCCGGAGTGTGCCATCGGTCATCTGCTGCAGTCGTTTGATGCGCAGAACCTCCCCGATCCTAATCGCGAAAACGCCGTCGGGCTTCTTCCTGGAGCGATCAATAAGAACCGTATCGCCCGTGGCCAGGGTTCCATCCATAGAGTCACCAGTGACACGAATAGCAACCAGATTTTGAACGTGCAGCCCTTCGCGAGTTAGCCAATCCTTCCGGAACTTCAGGGAGCAGCTGATGAGCTCCTGGTCAAAAAGGGCCCCCGGCCCGGCGCTGGCCTCTATGTCGTAGACCGGAATTTCGCTGTAGTCCTCATCGAAATCGATCCGGTAATTAGCCGTTGGTTCAGCCACTGAGTTTCCGGATTCAGCACCAAAAATCAGCCAGTCCAGGCTCCGCCCTGTTTTTACACAAAACGTTACACAGTACTCAATCGGAATATATCCCCGATTTTTCCAGTTATAAACCGCCTGTTTTGAAGCCCCCACGAACTCGCCTACAAGGCCGTCATTCTTGGCCCCGATCGCTTCTCTCATTCTGTGAATGATGGATTCACTATTTAAAAGTTTTTCACTCATTACGAATACCGATAGAAAATTAATATTCCCATTTTGTTTACATCCTTGCGGATTGGGGTCTATCATTCTGTGTAATTCAGCGTTACACAGAGAATACACGATGAAAGATCCAAAGAAACCCGGCTCCAGCCACCGCGCACCCGATGGTGTGCTCACCGCCAAGCCCATCGCCCTTCGCCTTATGCCCGAAGAGAGAGCCCAACTGGAGAAGGCCGCCCTGGCGGAAGGCCGCTCCATGGCATCCCAGGCCCGCATGTTTTTCCTGTGCGGTCTGGATCAATACCAACGCAACACTTCCGCCTGAGCCCTGAAGGAGAAACCGATGTATCAGGACCCAAAACGCATCCGCAAACACCGCGTCAGTCTCAACCTGGACGACTACGAAGCCGCCGTGATCAACGCATTGGTGAATTACACCGGTACCGATCGCTCCAGCCTTCTTCGCCAGATGCTCATTGCTCAGGCCGAAGCAGCCTTGCTGCCGACCACTCACAGCATGACCGGTGGCGCCCCGCATTCCGAGGCGCACATCCGCAGCATTTGAGGTCCTGAAAAGATGCCGGAAATCACTGTGGAACTGACTGAGCAGCAAGCCGCCATTCTGGAAGCGATCCGCCTTCAGGAAGGCCTTCAGACCAAGGACCAGGCCGCCGAGTGGCTGGTGAAACAACGCATGCGCGGTGCCAGCCTGAAGCTGACCGGCCGCAACCGCGCACTACACGCCGTAGGCGGCCCCCGCAAATAACGCGGTGCAAAGGAGCGACACATGACAGACATCGGTTACACGCAGTACACGCCGCCCAAATCGGTGCGGGAGCACAAGTTCAGCATCCGCCTGAGCACGGAAGATCACATCCGCCTTCTTTGGTGGGCTCGCAATCTGGGGTTTGAAGGCACCCGCCGCCGTGCAGCCGCGGCGCGCCACGCCATTCACCAGTTCCTGGAACAGGCCGGTGTTCCCTCTGCCGAGGAAATCCTGAAAGCCAGTGAAGTTCGCGGGCCTCGCCGCCGGGCCATTGATCGCTTCCTGGACGAAGAAGGCATTCCGGACGGCGAAGAGCTGCGCCAGACATACCAACACCGAGCACTCTAATTTCACGATGAATTAACCACGCCAGGGAGTTTTGGCTTTTAACAGATTCCGTTGGGAATCCCCGGGGAATCCCTGAAAACCAACGAGGACCGAATGCACCAACAAGCCAACACCGAAAAAGAGCTGATGGAGTGGTTCGATAGACAGCAGGAAGGCACGAAATGGCGCATCAACGCCTACGTAATCAGGACTGGCAGGCCAATGGCAGAAACCCTGGGCTACCTGAAAAGTATCGAGGAGCGCGGGGCGCGGCTTCAGTTAATTCATCCCGGAAATTGCAGAAAGCATTAAGGGGTTAACAGTTCCATGAAGCAACTCACGCGCAACTTCCTTCACCTGAGCTGCCCTGCCTGCGGTGATAGCTGCCAGATACAGACGGACACGGAACTGGAGGAACAGGGCAAGGCGGCCATCGCGATATGCCGAAACCATCTGCGGTGCGGCTACAAGGGCACAGTGAAGATTACCTACGGCCCGATGCTGGCTGCAAAGAACCCCGGGCAGCCAGAGGCAGAGGGCGGGCCCCAAGCGCGAGAGGCACTGAGGAATTTCATCCGAATCCTATGCCCTCACTGCACCGGGGTGTGCCGAGTGCGCACCAGTGTGCAAGTCATCGCGGCCCAGCGAACGGCTTACGTCTTCTGCCAGGACGAGGACGAATGCGGTTACCGGGGCGTGGTTTTCCTGACTCACGACACACGGCTGGTAGCCGACCCCAATGGCCGGGTTCGCTCCATTCCGCTGGCCCCGGAGGCCGCCGCCGCCGTTCAGCAGGACATGGAGTTCACCTTCATCAAGCACGACAAAAGCAACAACGAGGAACGATAACAATGAATACACAGCTAATGCAGCCACACGCCAACCCTTTCAACTTTGATGATGTTCAGGTTCGAACGGCAACCGACGATCACGGCGAAGCCTGGTTCTGCGCCAAGGATGTTTTCAACGCCCTCGAAGTGCATTGGAGCGGCTCAAGGGGTCTGTCAGGAATGCCTGAAAACTGGCAAAGGGTCGGTTATCTCCAGACCCCTTCAGGCATACAAAGCGCTGTTTTCATCTCAGAAGCGGGTGTTTACCAGACCCTTTTCCGGTCCAGAAAGCCAAAAGCACAGCAGTTTGCTGAGTGGGTTTGCGGAGAAGTTCTCCCTTCCATTCGCAAACAAGGCTTCTTCGGCACCGTTCCCGCAGGCCAGCGCCTGGCCTTCTCAAAACAGATCGCCTCCCTGACCAAAGACCTGGTGAAAACCCGCGACCAGTTCCAGCGGCAAATCCTGCTGGGCGAGCTGCGCACCCTCTACACCCTGATTGGCCAGCCCCTGCCCCAGCAGAACCTGCTGGGGCAGGACACCAAACAGCAAGACCTGAACCTGTAATAAGCACCCATAAGAGGAAGCAGCCATGAATAACGCAGCCAACACCGATATCACCAACGCCGCCTACGGCCAACTGATCGCCCAGCGCAAACAGGGCTTCAACGCCCGCGAATGCGTCGAGGCCAACATCGACAGCCTGATCGAGGAATACCTGGTCAGCCGTCGGCAGGCCGCTCTGATCGTTACCCAGGCCTGGGCGGATCTGGAAGACACCGGCAAGCCTGCCGCCTTCGTGGATGTCAGCCGCACCACCGGCAACATGGTGGTGGTGAATGACACCGCCACCGGTTGCGTCAGCATTTTCTCGGTACACGAGCTGTTGCAGTTCCGGGCCAACAACCCAGACCACGTTAATCGCATTCACGCCTGATCCGGAGCCACCCGCATGCAAGACCAACTACGGGCCGACATAGTTCGCCGGCTGCAGACCGATTTTGACGGCGTAGAGCGCGGGGAATACCTGCGCCGCCTGCGCTGTCCGGGCTGCGGCAAGCGTGAAGCCTTTGTGGGTACCGAAAGCCCATGGATGGTGAAGTGCGGCCGGGAGAGCAAGTGCGGCGAACAGCACCACGTGAAAGAGCTGTTCCCGGATCTGTTCGACAGCTGGACGGAACGCTACGGCAGGCAGGATCGCAAAACCGGCGAGAAGGAAACCGGTACCGAAGTGGCGGACGC
>NZ_JBBDNQ010000006.1:82458-483020 GCF_040877505.1 Pseudohongiella sp. | reverse complement strand
AAAAAAGCTGAAGCCAGCCCGGGAGGGAGGCGAACCCGATAGAGGGTCGAAAAGTTGCGCAGCAACTTAAAACGAGCGCGCCAGCGCGAAGCCCGCAGGGTCAAACAGCCGGCAGGCTGTTTGAGTAATCCCTCCCTCACCGCCATATTTAAAATAATCCCCCCGTCCCCTTTAGAGGTTATTGATCTTGTTGTAGTATCGAGCGGTCAGTCTAATTATAACTAGAAGAGAACAGACCATGTATCTACCCAAGACCCTGGTTGCAGCGGTGTCCGCAGCGGCCCTCGGCTTCAGCGTATTCGGCAGCGCTGATGACTGGACCCACTATGGTTCAGACCTATCCTCCACCAAATACGCTGCGTTTGATCAGATCAACCATGACAATGTTGCCGATCTTGAGCAGGTCTGGCAGTGGCAGTCACCTGACAATGCCACCGTGGCTGCCAATCACGCTGCAGAGAACTACCGCGCCACCCCGTCGGCTTTCAAAGCCACGCCAATAGCGGTAGACGGCGTGCTTTACATAAACTCATCGTTCGGGCGCGTATCTGCCATAGACGGCGTGAACGGTGAAGAATTGTGGATGTTCGATACCAGAGGCTGGGAAGCAGGGCGCCCGGCCAATCTGGGTTACAACAGCCGGGGTGTGGGTTACTGGCGCGAAGGCGATGAAGAACGTATTCTGGTGTATTCCAATGATGCGTACATGTGGTCGCTGGATGCCAGAACCGGCGAACTGGACCTGGAATTCGGAGAACAGGGCAAAGTGGACCTGGCCCTGGGGCTGGGCCGGGAGATCGACCGGCAGGCCTACACCATGATGGGTGTGCCCCTGATATTCCACGACCTGGTCGTTGTGGGCTCTTCGATACATGACGGCCCGGCGTTTCAATCAGCTCCTCCCGGACATGTGCGTGCCTACAACATCAAAACCGGTGAGCAGGAATGGATTTTCCATACCATCCCCCAGGCCGGCGAGTTTGGTAACGATACTTGGGAGAATCAGTCCTGGGAAATCGTGGGCAATACCAATGTGTGGACGCAGATGAGCGCCGATATGGAGTTGGGCCTGGTCTATCTGCCGGTGGGCACACCCACCAACGATTGGTACGGCGGACACCGACTGGGCGACAACCTGTTCTCTGAATCTCTGGTAGCCGTGAACGGTCATAGCGGTGAGCGTGTGTGGCATTTCCAGGCGGTCGAGCATGGCTTGTGGGACTATGATCTGCCGGCGGCACCAACCCTGGTCGATATCACTGTCGATGGTCGTGATATCAAGGCACTGGCACAAATCTCCAAGCAGGGATTTGTCTATGTGCTGGATCGCGAAACCGGAGAGCCGGTATGGCCGATAGAGCAGCGGCCGGTGCCTGCCTCAACCGTGCCCGGTGAGCGTGCAGCGCCCACCCAGCCACACCCGACACGTCCGGCACCGTTTGATCTGCAGGGTATTTCCGACGCGACGCTGATCGACTTTACGCCGGAACTGCGAGCCGAAGCACTGGCCAATATAGAAAGTTTTGACTACGGCCCCTTGTTCACCCCGCCGTCGCAGCGTGGCACCATCAATCTGCCCGGCTGGTCCGGTGGTGGTGGCTGGCAGGGTTCAGCGGTGGATCCGGAAACCGGCATGCTCTATATCCCCTCAGCAACCGCGCCCATTGTGGTGCAGCTGGTTGAGCCCGAAGCCGGGCAGTCCGACTTCGATTTTGTCCGCGGTGGCGTCACCTCGGTCAATGGTCCACAGGGCCTGCCACTGACCAAACCGCCTTACGGCCGTATTACCGCGATCGACCTGAATACCGGTGATCATGTGTGGATGGTGCCCCATGGTGAGGGGCCGCGTCAGCGCATCATTGATCTGGGCATTGTGGATCCGGGTCCGGTCGGATCAACCTCACGCACCGGTCCGGTGCTGACCAGCACCCTGCTGTTCATCGCGCAACAGGACGGCGCCCGCTCGGTGATGCGCGCCTTTGATAAAACCACGGGAGAGGTAGTGCATGAAATTGACCTGCCTTCCGTACCCAGTGCAACACCCATGACCTACATGGTTGATGGCCGACAGTACATTGCGATCGCGCTGGGCGGTGGTACTGAGGCGTCGGTGGTGGCTTATGCCATCCCGTAGGTCTTCGGGAGCGCTCCTTTGTGGTGCCGTGCTGAGCGTCATGCTCAGTGCGGGCGCCTGTGCTCAGGATGTATCTGAGCGCCAGCAGGATTGGCGCTTTTACGGCAGTGACGCAGCATCAAGCAAGTATGTACCCTTGTCTCAGATCAATGCCGGTAATGTGGCTGAACTGGAAGTCGCCTGGGTCTGGGATACCCCTGATAACGCCATCTTCCGACAGGATGACCGCGCCAGTGCCGGTGAGTACAAGTCCACGCCGATCATGGTTGACGGCGTGCTCTATGTCAGTACCTCGCTGGGGCAGGTGGCTGCCATAGAGGCGGCCAGTGGCGAACAACGCTGGGTGTTTGATACCGGTTCCTGGACGCGTGGCCGGCATCCCAATTTCAACAATAATCATCGCGGTGTCTCCTGGTGGGATGATGGCGGTGACGGCCGCATCTTCATGGCGGCCAATGATGGTCTGTTATGGTCGCTTGATGCCCGCACAGGGCAGCCGGATGCGTCATTCGGAGATGCAGGCGTCATCGATTTGAAACAGGGTCTTGGGCGTGAGACGCGCATTGGCCTGTACGGCTCGATTTCACCGCCGATAATCATCAATGACACTGTTGTGGTAGGTTCATCCATCAGCGACGGGCCTTTGTTTCAGGATCAGCTGCCGCCCGGCCATGTGCGCGGATTTGATGCGCGTACGGGCGAACAACGCTGGATATTCCACACCATTCCGCAGGCCGGAGAAGCCGGCGCCGAGACCTGGGAAAACGAAGCCTGGCGCACGGCCGGTGCCACCAATGTGTGGACAACCATGAGTGCTGATCCGGACACCGGTTATGTTTACCTGCCTGTCAGCACACCGAACAATGACTGGTTTGGCGGTCACCGCCTGGGCGACAACCTGTATGCGGAAAGTCTGGTGGCACTGGACTCGGCGACCGGTGAGGTAGTCTGGCATTTTCAGGTAGTCAGGCATGGTCTGTGGGACTACGATTTGCCTGCCGCCCCCAACCTGATTGATATCACGGTTGATGGTCGCGACATAAAAGCCGTGGCGCAGGTGACCAAGCAGGGTTTTGTGTTTGTACTCGACCGCCTGACCGGCGAACCGGTATGGCCTGTTGAAGAGCGGCCGGTACCGCAAACCCGGGTGCCGGGTGAACGTACCTCGCCGACACAGCCGTTTCCGACCAGACCGGCCCCGTTTGAACCTCAGGGTATATCGGACGCAACATTGATTGACTTCACCCCGGCGCTGCGATCGCAGGCGGTGGACCTGATCGCCGGTGTTGACTACGGCCCCCTGTATACACCGCCCAGCGAGCGAGGTGTGATTGTTTTCCCGGGATACAGTGGCGGCGCCACGTGGACTGGCGCCGCAACCGACCCCGAGACCGGGATGATGTATATCCCGTCGTTCTCCGTGCCGCGATTTGTCAGGCTTCGTCAACCGGAGCCCGGTGAATCGGATTTTGGTTATATTCGTGACCGTAACTTCAGTATCGACGGCCCGCAGGGCCTGCCGCTGATCAAGCCGCCATATGCACGCATCACGGCCATTGACCTGAACACCGGTGAGCACCGCTGGATGGTGCCGCACGGTGAAGGTATACGCGAGCGCATAATGGAACTGGGTATCGATGACCCGGGCCCGGTAGGGAGTTTTGGTCGTAATGGCCCCTTGCTGACCCGCTCACTGTTGTTCGTTGCGCAACTGGACGGCAGCCGCCCGGTATTGCGCAGTTATGACAAAGCGACCGGTGAGGTTCTCAGCGAGCTGGATTTACCCTTGCCGCCGATGGGTACGCCAATGAGCTACATGATTGATGGCAAACAATATATTGTCATGGCGGTCGGTGCAGGTCCAGTGACGCGACTGATGGCAGTAAGCCTGCCCTGAGCGCTGAAAAAAGCGGGCCAGGCGTCATTGTCGGGTGCTGAGGGTGCCAGCGCACTTGATTAACCGGCGTAATTTATTGATAATGCCGCCCCTGATTTGATGATTCATCATCGCGTCAGGTGTTATGGTATCTCTTGTCGGTCCCCGCGCAATGATACGCTGTAAACCCCGCCAGGCCCGGAAGGGAGCAACGGTAGCAGCAGACTCATGTGCCGTGGTGTGGCTGGCAGGAGATGCCACCTTAGATACGGTCCCAAATCCTTCCTTCAAAACCCCGGCGCCGCCTGTCACTCGCGCGCGGTTTGCAATACAATAGTTCTCCTTCAGTCACCAGAACATTGACAGCGACACATGAGCTATCAGGTACTTGCCAGGAAATGGCGCCCCCAGAATTTCAGCGAAATGGCCGGACAGGCACATGTCCTGCAAACGTTGACCCACGCCCTTGAGCAACAGCGCCTGCATCATGCCTATCTGTTTACCGGCACCCGGGGTGTCGGTAAGACCACGGTCGCACGTATCCTGGCGCGTTGCCTTAATTGTGAGCAGGGCATCACAGCGACACCGTGCGGGCAATGCAATGCCTGCCGCGAAATCAGCGAAGGGCGTTTTATCGATCTGATTGAAGTGGATGCTGCATCGCGTACCAAAGTGGAAGACACCCGTGATCTGCTGGACAACGTGCAGTATGCGCCGGCGCGTGGTCGCTTCAAGGTGTACCTGATCGACGAGGTGCACATGTTGTCCGGTCACAGCTTTAACGCATTGTTGAAAACGCTGGAAGAGCCACCGCCGCACGTGAAATTCCTGCTGGCCACCACTGATCCGCAGAAATTGCCGGTAACGGTGTTGTCTCGCTGTTTGCAATTCCACCTCAAGAATCTGGCGCCGGCGCAGATTGTGACCTATCTGCAGTCGGTGCTGGCAGCCGAACAGATTGATCATGAGGAGGATGCACTGTGGCAGCTCGCAAGGGCAGCGGCAGGCAGTATGCGCGATGCGCTGACCCTGCTGGACCAAAGCATTTCCTTTGGTGGTGGCAGTGTGCAGGTGGCCTCGGTGACATCCTTGCTGGGCACACCGGATCATGCTGCCGTGTTTGCTTTTATGGAGGCGCTGGCGCATCGGGACGGGTCTGGCCTGATGTCGGCAGTGGCTCAGTGCGCAGAGAACAATCCGGACTACGGTCGCTTGCTGGAACAAATGCTCAGTGTCTGTCATCGTCTGGCGTTGGCGCAGGTGATGCCGGATGCAATCGATAACAGCGAAGGCGACAGGGAGCAAATCAAGGCGCTGGCGGGTGCCTTTGCTGCTGAAGACGTGCAGTTGTATTATCAGATTTGTGTGCAGACACTGCAGGATATGCCCCATTCACCGGAAGCAAGAGCCTGCTTTGAAATGGGGCTGTTGCGCATGCTGGCATTCAGCCCGGATGTGTTTGCCGGCGCTGTGCTGCCAGGCGCTGGCAGCGAAAAAAAAAAGCCTGAATCGATAACCGCACCTGAACCGACAACTGCCTCTGCATCAAAACCAGAGCCCGAACCTGTATTCCAGCCTGAACCTCAGCCTCAAACCCAGCCTCAAACCCAGCCTCAAACCCAGTCCCGGCCCGAGCCTGAACCTGAACCGCGAGCTGAACATGAGTCCCAGGCTGAACATAAGTCCCAGGCTGAGCATAAGTCCCAGCCTGAAGGTGAGCCCCGGCTCGAACCGGAACCGGAACCGGCAGGAGCTGAGCACGCGTCGCCAGTTGATGTCGCAGAGCCTTCGCGTGATCCGGACTGCGCAGGCCGGGATGAAAATACAGTCTCAACCGGTGAGGAAGACTGGTATTTGCTGGTAGTCCGGTGTCAGTTGACGGGTATCAGTGGCAATATTCTGGCCAATTGCGTACCTGAGAACATCACGGACGATGGCTACACGTTGATACTGGACCAGCAGCAAAGCGCCTTGTATTCGGATGATCAGCAGCCCAAGATTGCCCAGGCCCTGAGTGAAACGTTGCGGCGACCGGTTTCCATCGTCATACGGGTGGGCGAATTGCCTTGCGAGTCGCCCGCGCAGCGTCGGCGCCGGGAGAAACAACAGGCCATTGATGAGCTTCACCATCGCTTCAACACCGATCCGGGGGTGCTGGCTTTGATAGAGGAGTTCGATGCCAGAGTTGACCAGAATTCCTTGCAGATTCTAACCAGAACAGCCTGACAGCATCAGGGTTCCATAAATGAGTACTCAGATAAATGAGGATATTGTATGACTGATATGAATGCGTTGCTGCAGCAAGCAAAAAAAATGCAGGAACAAATGCAGAAGGCCCAGGAAGAGGCTGCCAAGAAAACGGTGATTGGGGAATCGGGTGCCGGTCTGGTCAGGATCCAGCTAGGTGGCCGCTACGATGCACGCAAGGTAGAGCTGAGTGCCGAATTGATGCAGGAGGATAAGGAGATTATCGAAGACCTGATCGCTGCTGCAATCAACGATGCTGTCAAGAAGCTTGAGGAAGGCAATCGCGATGCCATGGGCGCCATGACGTCCGGATTAAAACTGCCTGACGGTTTCAAGTTCCCGTTTTAATCGATGTAACCGAACAGGTGTGTTCCGATAATGCATAGCCCTTTACTTGAACAATTGATTCAGTCGCTGCGCTGCCTGCCGGGTGTTGGTCCCAAATCGGCGCAGCGCATGGCGATATATTTGCTGGAGCGCAATCGTACCGGTGCCGCCAGGTTGAGCGAAACGCTGACCATGGCGCTGGACAACATCGGTCGTTGTGAACAGTGCCGGGCGCTGACCGAAGAGGTTCGTTGTCGCATCTGCAGTAATCCGGGGCGTAACAGTTCAATCCTGTGTGTTGTGGGTTCGCCGGCCGATCTTTATGCAATCGAGCAGGCCGGCAGCTACCAGGGCCTGTATTTCGTATTGTCGGGACACCTGTCGCCCATAGACGGGATCGGGCCGGATGAAATAGGCATCAACGAATTGATGAGCCTGTTGCAGGAAAAGCCGGTGGAGGAGTTGATTCTTGCCAATAACCCCACGGTTGAAGGCGATGCCACGGCTTATTATATCGCTGGCCTGTTGAAAGGGCAGGGGCTGGTGATCAGCCGTATTGCCCATGGTGTGCCGGTGGGTGGTGAGCTTGAGTATGTTGATGGCGGCACTTTGAGTCATGCCTTTAATGGTCGCCAATTAATACGCTAGCAGGGTATTGAAAAACTATCTACTTTGCTGATTTTAAAAAAGGAATATGTGCCCATGCTGAGAGTTGTTTATGACTGATTTTCCAGATCCGGAGCTGGTGGTTGAGGATGTCCGCCTGGCACAGCTTTGCCAACGCTGGCGAACCCTGCCGACTATTGCCCTGGATACGGAGTTTATTCGTGTCAGTACATTCTATCCGCGTGCGGGTCTGATTCAGGTCGGCGACGGGCAGGGCACCTACCTGTTGGATCCGTTAAGCATAAAGGCCTGGGCGCCATTCATCGAAATCCTGAGCTCTCCGACAGTTGTCAAGATCATGCATTCCTGCTCGGAAGACCTGGTTGTGTTCAACTATTTTTACGACTGCATGCCAGGGCCTGTTTTTGATACGCAGAAAGCTGCCGCATTTCTCGGCCACGGTTACAGTATCAGCTATCTGAATCTGGTCAGGCATATTGCCGGCGTAGAGCTCAGTAAGGGGGAAACGCGGTCGGACTGGTTAAAACGTCCTCTGTCGGCAAACCAGATCAAGTATGCGGCGCTGGACGTTGCCTATCTGCCTCGCTTATACCAGGAGCTGGTCGCGGGACTGGAGCGGAGTCAAAAGCTGGACTACCTGCTGGAAGAGTGTGAGCGCATGCGACAGATCTCGCTTGCCGCCGAAGATTCGTCGAACTGGCCTGACCTGTATTTGTCTATGGGTGCGGCCTGGCGGTTGAATGCCAGGCAGTTGGGTGTGCTCAAGGATCTGTGCATCTGGCGCGAGCAGGTGTCACGTGCGCGGGACAAACCCCGCTCATGGATTGCCCGTGACGCTGATCTGATTATGCTGGCAGAAAAGCTGCCCGCGGACCGGCATGCATTGACGCAGTTGCAGGACATGAGTCGCAATATTTATCAGCAGGACGCTGACGCCTTGCTGGCTATCATCCGGGACAGCGGGCCGATAGCAGACGAGATAGCAAACAATCTGGAAGGTGCGCCTATGTCGCAGGCGCAGCGCGCGATGTTGAAACGTTGTCAGCAGGCGGTGCGCACGATCGCCAGTGAAACCGGCATTGCGGAAGAGTTGCTGGCGCGCAAGAAGCAGCTGATTACACTGATGCACATGAACCGGCAGCGCGGCGGTTGTGAGCAGTCGGATCTGCGATGGCCTGACGATCTGACTGGCTGGCAGCGGACTCTGCTGGAGGCACGATTGCCGGGTATCATTGCCGCCGGCAGCACGTCTGAGGGGGCCGGGACGTGAATTCGTCAGCTGTTCGAGAGCATTTCTGGGAACTCCCGCTGAGCGATTTGAATCATCGTGAATGGGAGCTGTTGTGTGATGGCTGCGCCCGTTGCTGTCTTAAAAAGCTGCAGGATGATGCACCTGCGCAAGGTACCGGTGATCTGGTATACACACGGGTTGTGTGCCGTTATCTGGACCAGCGCAAATGCGCCTGTACGGCCTACGGGCAGCGCAATGTGCTGGTGCCCGACTGCCTGGTACTGGATATGTCAGTGTTGCGGCAATCAGTTGACTGGATTCCGGACACCTGCGCCTATAAACTCCGGTATCAGCATAAACCGTTGCCGGCGTGGCATCCGTTGCTGACCGGCTCCCGTGAGGCAATGCTGGAGCAGGGTATAGCCGTCACGGGGCGCGTCATTTCCGAGGAGTATGTGCATGATGACGGGCTGGAAGAACATGTTATCCGCTGGGTTCGTGCATGACAGGGCTGTTATTATGATGCTGACACTGACGGCGGGACATTGAATGCTGGATATCTATGGTTATATCACGAGCTGGGCGGTTTATCTGATTGCGGGCACTTTGTGTTACGTCCTGTTTTACAAGGCGACCGGGGCTATCAGATTCAAGCCGCTGGCCAATGTGCTGCGTGGCGTGATGATCGCGCTGATCTATACCCCGTGGTATGTGGCCGCCGACGAAGATTTCATGGCGCCAGCTGTCATCGTTATTCTGCTGGATATGATTACGATTGGCGGCGATGCCTTTATCAGGGGCCTGGTGCCGCTGACGCTGGCGCTTGTTGCGGCCATTGTGATTGCACTGATGGCGGGACTGCTGCGTTCGTTTTTCACCCGCCCGGCCAAACGCTGAAGCTGTTTTGTTACCGACAAGCTGCCCCATTTTGAATTTGCGTTAGAGGATACTATGCGATTTACAGGAACCAAAGAATACGTTGCCACTGATGAGTTGCAAATGGCCGTCAATGCGGCGATCAGCCTGCAAAAACCGCTATTGATCAAGGGTGAACCCGGCACCGGGAAAACCATGCTGGCAGAGCAGATTGCCGAATCTCTGGGTCTGGAACTGATACAGTGGCATATCAAATCGACCACGCGCGCCCAGCAGGGCCTGTATGAATATGATGCGGTATCGCGTCTGCGTGACTCCCAGCTGGGAGATCCCAAAGTTCATGACATTGCCAACTATATTGTGAAAGGAAAACTGTGGCAGGCTTTTGACTCAGAGAAGCAGGTTGTGCTGCTGATTGATGAGATTGACAAGGCCGATATAGAGTTTCCGAATGACCTGCTGCTGGAGCTGGACAAGATGGAGTTTCATGTCTACGAAACACAGCAGCGCGTTCAGGCACGTCACCGCCCCATTGTCATCATTACCAGTAATAATGAAAAGGAGCTGCCCGATGCATTTTTGCGTCGGTGTTTTTTCCATTTCATTAAATTCCCCGATGCGGTGACCATGGAAAAAATCGTTGCTGTGCACTATCCGTCCATTAAAAAGGATCTGCTGGCGCAGGCCATGGACATCTTCTTCGACGTCAGAAAAGTGCCAGGCCTGAAGAAAAAACCGTCTACATCAGAATTGATAGACTGGTTAAAGCTGCTGCTGGCAGACGATATCCCCGAAGAAATCCTGAAAAATCCGGATATGAAAAGTGCCATCCCGCCGCTGTATGGCGCGCTTCTGAAAAACGAGCAGGATGTTCACCTGCTGGAGAAGATAGCGTTCATGCATCGGGCGAAACGGTAACGGCGGAGCTTATGTTAATTCGGTTTTTTAATGCATTGCGCCGGGAGAAAATACCGGTCAGCCTGAATGAGCTGTTTACGCTGATCGAGTGCCTGAAGCAGAACTTTGCATTTGCCGACATGGAACAATTCTATCTGCTTGCGCGTCTGTGCATGGTCAAGGACGAAAAATACTACGATCGCTTTGACCGGGCATTTTCACGCTATTTCAAAGAGCTTTCAGTGCTCGATGATCTGCTGCGTGATGCCATTCCCGATGAATGGTTACGCCGTCAGTTTGAAGCCAGCCTCAGTGAGGAAGAGCGCTCCATGATCGAGTCCATGGGCGGGCTCGACAAACTCATGGAAGAGTTCCGCAAACGCCTTGAAGAGCAGAAGGAGCGGCACGAAGGCGGCAACAAATGGATCGGCACCGGTGGCACGTCGCCGTACGGGGCTTACGGTTTTAATCCCGAGGGTATTCGTATCGGTCAGGACGAAGGGCGTGAAGGTCGCGCCGTCAAGGTCTGGGATCGCCGGGATTACCGTGATCTGGATGACACGCTGGAAATTGGTACCCGCAACATTAAACTTGCCCTGCGCCGATTGCGCAAATTTGCCCGGGCAGGTGCACAGGACGAGCTGGACATTGACGATACCATCTCTTCAACCGCACGAAAGGGCGGGTTGCTGGATATCAAGATGGTGCCGGAGCGCCATAATGCGGTCAAAGTGCTGATCTTTTTTGATGTCGGCGGGTCGATGGATCCCTACGTGCAACTGTGCGAAGAACTGTTTTCAGCCGCGCGCACTGAATTCAAGCATCTTGAGTATTTCTATTTTCACAACTTTGTTTATGAATCAGTATGGAAACAGAGTCGCCGTCGTCAGGCGGAAACCACACCTTTGTTCGATATACTGCACAAGTATGGCAAAGACTATAAAGTTATCTTTGTCGGTGATGCCACCATGGCGCCGTATGAAATCACGCATGTCGGTGGCAGTATTGAGCACTATAATGAGGAGGCTGGCGCTGTGTGGATGCAAAGGCTGACAGATAACTTTGCTCATATTGCCTGGATAAACCCCGTTCCCAGAGAGCACTGGGATCATGGTTACTCCATAGCAGTGGTGAGGCAGTTGCTGGAAGACAGAATGTATCCGTTGTCAGTGAAAGGCCTGGAAGAAGCCATGACCTCGCTTAGCAAGTAGGCAAGCCACAAAGAGCCAAGCCACAAAGAGCCAAGCCACAAAGAGCCAAACCAATAATAACCAACCAGGACTGTGTCCCAGGAGACCCGCACTATGTTCGCAGCAGCCCCGATGTCTATTGAGCCCGATCTCGATCCGGGTCAGTTCAATCAGATTGTGGATGTTTTTGAGTATGCTTTCACGCACTACGCGGACAAGCCCGCATTCACTTGTCTTGGTCATACCATCAGTTATGCTGAGCTTGATGAGTACAGTGCACGGTTTGCGACCTGGCTGCGTGACAAAAGTGGCCTGCAACCGGGCGATCGCATTGCCATTCAAATGCCCAATCTTATTCAGTTTCCGGTCACCGTGGTGGCAGCCGCGCGCGCGGGTCTGGTAATCGTCAATACCAACCCGCTGTATACGGCGCGGGAAATGAAACATCAATTCAGTGACTCTGGTGTCAAGGGCGTTGTCATCCTGGAGAACTTTTGCGACAAGCTAGAGTCGATCATTAAAGATACCGACATCGAATGTGTTGTGGTAACCCAACTGGCTGATATGTTGCCGCAGCCAAAACGCCTGCTGATGAATCTGGCAGTAAAATACCTTAAACGCATGGTGCCATCGTGGTCCATACCGGGTGCTGTGAGTTGGTCCGATGCCCTGAGCAGTTCGGCAACAAAACAAAGCGTACTGGACAGCGGTACCGATGTTGCCATCGTTCTGTACACAGGAGGCACCACCGGTCTGGCCAAAGGTGCGATGCTGACGCACAGTAACCTGATACACAATATGATGCAGTTGCGTGAGGTGAGCAAACCGCTGATCAACGATGGGCAGGACGTCATTGTTGCACCACTGCCGCTGTACCATACCTACGCCTTCATGTTCCATTGCCTGGCAGGTGTCTATGCTGGCAATCTGAGTGTGTTGATACCCAACCCGCGAGATCTGGGTGGTCTGATCAAAACCCTGAAGTCCTTGCCGCAAATCAATGGCTTTGTGGGTATCAATACGCTGTTTCTGGCCATGAGCCGACACCCGGATATCGGCCAGGTTGATTTCAGCAAGATGCGTTTTACCGGTGCTGGCGGCATGGCGTTGACCATCAGCGTTGCCGAGGAATGGCAACGCGTGACCGGTTGCCAGGTTTACGAAGGTTATGGTCTGACCGAATGCTCTCCGGTGGTCAGCGTCAATCCGCATCACAAGGTCAAGATTGGTACCGTTGGGCCGCCCGTACCCGGCACCGAGATCAAAACTGTGGACGAAGATGGCAACGATCTGGGATTGAACGAAAAAGGCGAGTTGTGGGTGCGCGGCCCGCAGGTCATGAAAGGTTATTGGCGTAATGAGGCGGCCAGTCAGGAATCGATTACCAAGGACGGCTGGTTCAAAACCGGCGACTTCGCCATGATCGATGATGACGGCTTTATCAAGATTGTTGACCGCAAGAAAGATCTGATTATTGTATCCGGGTTTAATGTGTACCCCAGTGAAGTGGAAGAGGTCATCAATTCGCACCCCGGCGTTGCCGAGAGTGCCGCCATTGGTGTGCCCAGTGAAAAAAGCGGTGAGGCGATCAAGCTGTTTGTTGTACGTCGCGACAATGTTCTGACAGTTGAAGATGTGACGGCGCATTGCCGGGAGAATCTGACGGCTTACAAGGTCCCCAAAGAAATAGTTTTTGTGGATGATCTGCCCAAATCCAATGTCGGTAAAATACTGCGCCGTGAGATACGTGAGCAGGAGCTGAAGCAGCATCAATAAGCACAACCATGAGTAAAGAACTGCACAACCGGATCAAGCAGTGCCTGAGTGCGGATCAGTTTGCCTTGCGGCAGGCGCTGTCGCGCCTGAATCGCCGGGCATCAGATTCAACGTCAGGCCCTGTGTCCGGAGCAACCAAAACCAGGCCGGCTGATTCCGGAACGGCAAACGCGTTAGCGGCCTTACAGGCGCGTATTGATAAATCGATTGCACGGGTGCAGGCGCGCAAGGCAGCAATACCGGTAGTCCGATATCCGCCCGAACTGCCGGTATCGGAAAAGCGTCAGGACATTGCTGATGCCCTCAGGCAGCATCAGATCATCGTGGTGGCCGGTGAGACAGGTTCCGGTAAGACCACACAGATACCCAAGATCTGTCTGGAGCTGGGTTACGGGGTACAAGGTCTGATTGGCCACACACAGCCGCGCCGATTGGCAGCACGCGCAGTGGCCTCTCGCATTGCTGATGAACTGGGTGAAACGCTGGGACAGGGTGTGGGTTATCAGGTCCGCTTCAGCGACAATACCAATGACAATACCTTTATCAAACTGATGACCGACGGCATATTGCTGGCAGAAATTCAGCAGGATCGTTATCTCAACAAATACGATGTGTTGATCATCGATGAAGCCCACGAGCGCAGCCTGAATATCGATTTCCTGCTGGGATATCTCAAACGCCTGAGTCGTCAGCGACCCGACCTGAAAATAATCATCACCTCGGCAACGATAGACGTAGAGAAGTTCTCCCGCCACTTTTCCGATGCGCCGATTATCAGCGTATCTGGCCGCACCTACCCGGTGGAAATTCTGTACCAAGATCCGGCCGAACTGGATGGCGAAGATAAAGAAGAAGATATTCTACTGGCCGGGGTGTTACAGGCGCTGCGCACTCTGGAGCGTATGGAGCGGGAGAGGCGACAGCCGCCCGGCGATATTCTGATTTTTCTTAGCGGTGAGCGGGAAATCCGCGACCTTGCTGGAGCGCTGCGTAAACAGGAACTCAGACAAACAGAAATACTGCCCTTGTATGCGCGGCTGACGCAGAATGAACAGCAACGCATATTCGCGCCACATGCCGGGCGGCGCATTATCCTGTCGACGAATGTGGCGGAGACTTCATTGACGGTTCCGGGTATCCGGTATGTTATTGACAGCGGTCTGGTGCGTATCAGTCGTTACAGCGTGCAAAGCAAGGTGCAACGCCTGCCCATAGAGCCGGTATCACAGGCCAGTGCCAATCAGCGTGCCGGGCGGTGCGGTCGGGTTGCCAGTGGTATCTGTATTCGCCTTTACAGTGAGGGCGACTTCCTGGGGCGGCCACTGTATACCGATCCCGAAATACAGCGCACCAATCTCAGTGCGGTGATTTTGCAGATGTTGCTGCTCAAACTTGGTGATATCAGTCAGTTCCCGTTTGTCGAGGCCCCCGATAAACGTGCCATCAACGATGGTTTCAAGCTGCTGGACGAATTGGGCGCTATCGATACGCAACGCAAGCTGACGGACACCGGTCGCGCGATGGCTCGCATGCCGGCAGACCCGCGCCTGGGGCGCATGCTGATTGAAGCTGCGCGGCGTCATTCACTTTACGAGTTATTGATTGTCGTCAGCGCGCTGAGCGTACAGGATCCGCGTGAAACGCCGGCGGACAAACGGCAGGCGGCTCGGGAGCAGCACAAAAAGTTTGCCAATGCCGAGTCAGATTTTCTGTCCTGGATTGTGTTGTGGGACGAGGTGGAGAGACAGCGTCAGGCATTGACGCAAGGTCAGTTTCGCAAGTACTGCAAGGAGCATTTTCTGTCCTGGTTACGTTTGCGCGAATGGCGTGAAACCCATCGACAACTCAGCCTTTCATGTCAGTCGCTGGGTTTTAAAGCGCCAGTGCGAACAGAAAACCAGGTGCCGGATTACGAATCAGTGCATCGCGCCATGTTACCCGGTTCATTGAATCAGCTTGGGCAGAAAACCCAGGACGGTTTTTATCTTGGCAGCCGTGGCCGGAAATTTTCGCTGTTTCCCAGTTCAGTACTTTACAAAAAACTGCCACGCTGGATTGTCAGCGCCGAGCTGATAGAAACCAGTCGCCTGTTTGCCACCATGGCCGCACGTATCGAACCGGAATGGGCAGTGGAGGCAGCGCCGCATCTTTTGCGCCGTGAGCATTTTGAAGCCCATTGGGAGAAAAAGCGCGGCGAAGTTGTTGCCTATGAAAAAATCAGTCTGTTTGGTCTCACCTTGATTGAGAAGCGCACGGTGTCCTTCGGTGCGATAGATCCGGCCCTGAGCAGAAATATTTTTATTCGCGAAGGGTTGGTGGGTCAGCAGCTTGAAACCCGGCTGCCGTTTTATCAGGCCAATGCCGAGCTGCTGACAGAGATCAGGAAACAGGAAGAAAAGGAGCGTCGCCCCGATATTCTGGTCAGTGAAGATCAACTGGCTGCGTTTTATGACAAGCGCCTGCCAGCATCAGTCAACACCCAGGCTGCGCTGGAGCACTGGTACGACAGCCAGAAACCGAGCCTGAATCAGAGTGCCGACCCCCTGCGTATGCAACGCAGCGATGTGATTGCACGCGACATTGATCAAAACAGTGATTATGCCTTTCCCGACCGTGCGGCAGTGCAGCACAACGAGTTGTCGATCAACTATCGATTTGAGCCGGGCAGCAATGATGATGGCATCAGTATTGACGTACCGGCACTGTTGTTAGGCAATATGACCCAGCAGGATCTGGATTGGGCCGTGCCGGGTCTGGTACAGGAGCGGGCGGTTGCGCTGATGAAAAGCCTGCCCAAAGCGCTGCGCAAACAGTTTGTCCCAGTGCCGGCGTTTGTGGCGCAGGCACTGGTGAATCACCTGAACACAGACAGGTCCGGCGATACCGCCGACCCGGCACGGAGCCTGGTAGAGCTGCTGACCGAGCGGGCCTGGGCCTTGAAACGAATTCGCATAACACCGGAGCACTGGGACCCGGGATCGATTCCTGTGCATCTGCAGCCGCGTATCCGCGTGCTGGATGAGAAAGGCCGGGTGCTGACCATCGGTCACGATCTTGCTGAGCTGAAGCAGAAATTCAGTAACAGCCCCGCCACTGTCAGAAAAACGCCGACACATGCGCTTGAGCGCGCAGGTATCACTGACTGGGATTTTGGTGATCTGCCAGCCAGCGTTGAAATCAACGAGGGCATTCGTCTGCAACGTTATCCCGCACTCCGGGACGATGGCAGCAGCGTCGCCCTCATTCTGTGTGACGGTCAGCAGAAGGCGGCACGGATATCCCAGCGCGGTGTAGCGCGATTATTGATGCTGCGCACAGCACAGCAAAAGGCGATGATCCTTAAACAGTTGGGGCACGTAAAAAAGTCGCTGGGTCTTAAACTGATCACGCAGGAAAAAGATTGGCTGGAAAACGCGGTATCGGCGACCTACCGCTTGAGTTTTCGCCTGAACGAACAGGAAGTTCGCAAGCCCGCTGAATTTGAAACCCTGCTTCGCCAGGGCAGGGCAGACCTGATTGAGCAAGCGGGGCGTTTGTGCCGTTTGCTGGAAGAGACCTACGACCTGTTGTTTGATGTACGGCGACGCCTTTCCTCATTACCGTCAACACTTGATGCTGCAAAGACGGATATTGAATCGCAGCTGGTCTTTTTATTCCCGGACGATTTCCCGGTTGCGGTCCCTGACGCCTGGCTCTGGGAATACCCCAGGTATATGAAAGCGCTGCAACAGAGGCTGGACAAGCTGCCGACCCAGTTGGCCCGTGACCAGGACATGCAATCAGTCATAACAGAGCTGAGCGATCTCTATGGCCAGGCTGGCGTGCAGGATCGAACCGATCAGGAGCGCAAACTGGCGGAGTTCCCCTGGTGGCTGCAGGAATTGCGGGTTTCCCTGTTCGCCCAGACTCTGGGCACGCGCGGGCCGGTGTCGGCCAAGCGGTTGCGCAAGCAACTGGAACTGCCCCATTAGGGGTATATCAAGCACCCGGGTTATCTGGGATAATATGCACCCCTTTCGCAGGTGGCAGTTGTATCGGTCGCATCACTGGAGTGGTAAAACGCATGCAGTATCCGAATAGCAGTCTTTTGGTTCTTGCTTTGGCCGGGGGCCTCTCCCTGAGCATGACACCCGGCAGTGTATCCGCGCAACAGGCCCCGGAGTACGATCCGTTTGAGCCGGTCAACGTCAAGGTACACGCGTTCAATGATTATGTTGATCGCAAATTGCTGCGCCCGGTGGCCAATGGTTACATTCGTTATGTGCCACTTTTTGCTCGCCAGGGCGTAAGTAATTTCTTTAGTAATATCAATAATATATCTGTTCTTGCCAATAATCTTTTGCAGTTCAAGCTGGAAGATGCGGCCAATGATACCGGGCGTCTGATGTTCAACACTTCAATGGGCATCGGCGGACTGTTTGATGTGGCCAGCTGGGTGGGGTTCGCCAAGAACGACGAGGATTTTGGCCAGACCCTTGGGTACTGGGGGGTCCCTGCCGGTCCCTATATCGTGCTCCCTTTGTTCGGGCCCAGCACCGTGCGTGATGGTTTCGGTTTCGCTACCGATACCTTTACCAACCCGCTGAACTACCGTGAGGACGTGATGCTGCGTAATGCCGCGTTCGTTCTGCAGCAGGTAGATCGCAGGGTCGATGCCATGTCGGTGGATTCTCTGATGTCAGGTGATCCGTATATTTTTACCCGGGAAGCCTATCTTCAGCAGCGTGAGTACCTGGTAAAGGATGGTGAAGTGGCTGATCAAGCCGACGATTGGGGTGACTGGGATTGAAACAGAGGCTGTTTTGAAACATCGCTGTCCGGTCTCAGTTGCCATCGCGAACGCGCAGCTTGCTCTTGATAAAATCGCTGTGTGATACGTAAAGCAGATCTGCGGTTTTGCGTATCATCTGTTCTTCATATTTGTCCAGGTGATCATCGGCCAGTGCCAGCCGCCACAGGTTTTCCACCAGCAATACCTTATCTTCATAGTTGTACTCGGTATTGACCAGACTGGTGAATTCGTACAGTGAGACGGCTTGTTCCGCTTCTTGCTGGGCCAATTCGATGATGGCGTCCAGTTGCTGTCGGTCCAGGTTAAAGGTTGTTTCGAGTACCTGGCGCAGCATGTCGGTTTCACGCTTGTCTATGTGCCTGTCAGTCTTCAGCAGTTCAAACATCAGGGCGGCGCTGGCCAGCCGCAGTCGCTCGGCCTTGTGATCGGATGTTTCCTGCTCGGTGCCGGCGAGTGAGTTGTCAAAAAAGCGTTTGATGGCATCTATCATGCGTGATTCCTCAAGTTGTCATCAGGTTGTTCATGTGGTGGCAGGCTGGCATGTGTATCTGCCAGCGCGCAGGCGTCTTTGAGCACGCTTATACCGGCGTTTTTCCGGAATGCATTTTCACTGAGATGACGCCGGAACAGCCTGCCTCCGTTCTGTCCCTTGTACAGGCCCAGAATATGTCGTGTCATGTGCTGCAACAGTGTGCCCTGTGCCAGTTGTGCTTCGACGTAAGGCAGATAGGCCGCCATGACATCTGCTCGTGATGGGACCGCGCTGTCCTCTGCAAACAGCTGCTGATCTGCGTGCGCCAGTGTGTAAGGGTTATGGTAAGCCTCGCGGCCCATCATGACACCGTCCAGTGCAATGCCGTCGGAGCCATCTGTCAGCGCCTGTGCCTGAGCCAGCGTGTTGATGCCACCGTTAATGATGATCTGCAATTCCGGAAAACGCTGCTTCAGGCGTTGTACCCGCGGGTAGTTCAGTGGCGGGATATCGCGGTTCTGCTTTGGGCTGAGCCCCTGCAGAACGGCGATACGGGCGTGAACAATAAACGTGCGACAGCCAGCGTCGGCGACCACGGCAACAAAGCGCTGCAGGAACTCATCAGAATCCTTGTCATCTATGCCAATGCGTGATTTTACGGTCACCGGCACTGCAGTGGCTGCTCGCATGGCCCTGACGCAATCGGCCACCAGCTCTGGTTCGGCCATCAGGCAGGCACCGAATTTACCCGATTGCACGCGGTCACTTGGGCAACCTACGTTCAGATTGATTTCATCGTAACCCCATTTTTCCGCCAGCTCAGCGCAGTGTGCGAGAGCATCCGGTTCGCTGCCACCGAGCTGCAGTGCCACGGGATGTTCAGCGGCATTGAATTGCAGATGCCGTTTGACGTCGCCATGCAGCAATGCCCCTGTGGTCACCATTTCAGTGTACAGGCGCGCATGTCGGCTGAGCAGGCGCAGAAAGTAGCGCTCATGTCGATCGGTCCAGTCCAGCATGGGCGCGACGCAAAAACGATGCGGGCTGACATCGTTACCATGTTCCGGGCGAACGGCCGACTTTGTTGCGGATTGTGCGTGGGCTTGCAAGTGGCTCAAAACAATAGCTCGCGTAGTTATCAGGGGTATCAGAGTTATCAGGTTTATCAGGGTTATCAGAGTTATCAGAGTTTTCAGGGCGGCCAGTATAACAAAGACCGTGCTTTAAGGGGTCTTGTCTCATGATCTCACTATGTTACGACAGCATGCGTGGTGGACCAGGGCGCCATCACGTATAATCGGGCCTTGCCCGGTGCAAAGTCCGGGCAAGCTCAATTTCAAGCAGGTACTGCAGGAGTCTCATGTCAAATACGCCACTGACCAAGGTGCGCACCCGGATTGCACCTTCACCCACGGGTGACCCGCATGTAGGAACAGCCTACATTGCACTGTTTAATCGCTGTTTTGCCCGCCAGCATAACGGTGAGTTCATTCTCCGTATTGAAGACACCGATCAGACCCGCAGCACCGCGCAGTCAGAGCAGGATATCCTGCAGGCATTGCGCTGGCTGGGACTGGACTGGGCGGAAGGGCCCGATAACGGCGGCCCGCATGGCCCCTATCGGCAGAGTCAGCGCAGCGATATCTATCGGCAGCACATTGAATTGCTGATGGACAAAGGACATGCCTTTCGCTGCTTTTGTACCGCCGAACGTCTGGACGCTGTGCGTGCCGAGCAAATGGCCAACAAACAAACAGCCGGTTACGACGGCCATTGCCTCGGCCTGAGCGAGTCCGAGATTGAGGCCAGGCTTGCTGCCAGAGAAACGCATGTGATCCGCATGAAAGTTCCACGGGACGGCGAGTGTGTTTTCCATGACCGCCTGCGTGGTGAGATTCGCATCAGCTGGCAGCAGATTGACATGCAGGTATTGATGAAGTCGGATCATCTGCCGACCTATCACTTTGCCAATGTGGTTGATGATCATTTGATGGAGATCACGCATGTAATCCGGGGCGAGGAGTGGATTAACTCCACGCCCAAACACATTCTGCTGTATCAGCATTTTGGCTGGCAGGAACCGCAGTTCTGTCATATGCCCCTGTTGCGTAACCCGGATAAAAGCAAGCTCAGCAAGCGCAAGAACCCAACCAGTATTTCCTATTATCAGGACATGGGTTATCTGCCTGAAGCCATGGTGAATTACCTGGGCATGATGGGCTGGACCATGCCTGATGGTCGCGAGAAATTTGCCCTGAAAGAGATGGAAGCGGCATTTGATATTGATCGCGTATCACTGGGCGGCCCTGTATTTGATGTTGAAAAACTCAATTGGCTGAACGGCAAGTATATTCGGGAGAATCTGGATACCGAAGCTTTCGCAGAAGCTTACAGCCAGTGGGCCTTTGCTGATGGCAAGATGGCAAAAATAATCCCGCTGATAAAAGACCGGGTTGAGCGTTTCAGTGATGTGATTCCTTTGGCCGGGTTCTTTCTCAGTGGACTGTTGCCTGTGCAGGCGCAGGACTTTGAGCACAAGCAGTTGAGCGCTGAGCAGAGTAAACAGATTCTGCAGTTGACTGTGTGGCAGCTGGAACAATTGGGTGACTGGACGCGAGACGATGTTGAGCACAGTGCTCAACAACTGGCAGCCTTCCTGGGGATAAAGATTCGTGAGACCCTGTTCCCGCTGTTTGTGGCGATTACCGGCAAAGCGGTATCTGTTTCTGTTATTGATGCCATCTGTATCCTGGGCCTGGACGTGAGCCGGGCACGAATCCGGCAGGCGATTGATGTGCTGGGTGGTGTGTCCAAAAAAGAAGCAAAAGTGCTGGAAAAAACTTTCCGTGACCTGCAGTCGGGTGTTGCTGCGTCGTGAGCTGTTGGATGTTGGGGCGGCTTGTGTTGCAACTGTCCCTGATCTGGTCAAAAAGCGATTTAAGGCATTGACAGCACGCAGGTCGATGCCTAAAATGCGCGATCTCTGCAGTAAGCACGGTTGAAATTGTCCCACCTGTTTCAGCCAGCAGACATGTTACGGGGCTATAGCTCAGCTGGGAGAGCGCAACGCTGGCAGCGTTGAGGTCATCGGTTCGATCCCGATTAGCTCCACCAAACGCACAAACAAAAAGGGGTCAAGCTTTCGCTTGACCCCTTTTTGTTTGTGCGTTTGTTTGGTTCCGACTAAGTTTGCCGTCGAGCGAAGGGCCGGGGACGGAGACCTGGCTCCGTCCCCTCGGCTTCGATCAGGCTGGGTAGTCGCGCTTCGCTGCACCCTTGTACAACTGACGTGGGCGACCAATTTTGTAAGGTGCGCTGAGCATCTCATTCCAGTGGGCTATCCAGCCCGGAGTACGACCCAGAGCAAATATCACGGTGAACATGCTGGCAGGAATGCCAATGGCTTTCAGAATAATGCCAGAGTAGAAATCGACATTCGGGTACAGTTTACGTTCAATGAAGTATTCGTCTTCCAGGGCGATTTTTTCCAGGCGGCGAGCAATCTTGAACAATGGATCGTTTTCGACACCAAGGTCAGCCAGCACTTCGTCACAGATTTTACGCATGACCTTGGAGCGGGGGTCAAAGTTTTTGTAGACACGGTGACCGAAGCCCATCAGGCGGAAAGGGTCGTCCTTGTCTTTGGCTTTGGCAATATATTCCTCGATTCGGGATTCGTCACCAATTTCATTCAGCATGTTCAGCACGGCCTCGTTGGCGCCCCCGTGAGCCGGACCCCACAGCGCTGCGATACCGGAGGCGATGCAGGCGTAAGGGTTGGCCCCGGTTGAACCGGCCAGGCGCACAGTGGAGGTCGAGGCATTCTGCTCGTGGTCAGCGTGCAACAGAAAGATGACATCCATGGCTTTGGTCAGCACCGGGCTGACGTTGGGCGCTTCGGCCGGTACGCCGAACATCATGTGGAGGAAATTTTCTGAGTAACTGAGGGTGTTGAGCGGGGACATTGCAGGCTGGCCGATTGAATTTTTATAGACCATTGCAGCCAGGGTGGGCATTTTCGCAATCAGGCGAATGGCGGCCAGTTTGCGATGCTCCGCGTCATCTATGTCGAGATCGTCGTGATACAGCGCGGCCAGTGCCCCGGTCAGTGAAATCAACACAGCCATTGGGTGCGAGTTGCGCTGAAAGCCGTTGAGCAACTGGGCAATCTGTGCATCAACCATGGTGTGGCGAGTGACGTCCTCGACAAATGCAGCCTTGGTTTTGGCATCGGGCAGTTCGCCGTTGAGCAGCAGGTAACAGGTCTCCAGGTAGTCCGAATGTTCTGCCAGTTCGTCGATCGGATAACCGCGGTGCAGCAGAACGCCAGCGTCGCCGTCGATATAGGTAATGGCGGATTCGGTAGAGGCGGTTGACATGAATCCGGGGTCGTACGTGAAGACCCCTTTGGATACAAGGCTGCGCACATCAATCACATCGGGGCCCATGGTGCCTTCCAGGACCGGAAGTTCAATCACTTCCTGGCTGTTGGCCAGGCTTAAGCGGGCTTTTTTTTGTTCACTCATAGTGTACTCCTGACTGATAAACTTCCAGCTGCCAGCAAATGTGCTCCCGTAAGGAAACGACAAGCAGTCTGCGCTCGGTATAGTATCCCGCAATATATATCGTGCTGGGGGGAGGCAGGGCCAGCGGCAAAACCGCTACTTTACCATAAACCGGCGCCGGGTCACTCCCCGAATGTACATAATTTATTGCAGATGACAGAACGTTGTCAATATTTACCGGAAGTCCCCGGCTTTGGCTTGTGTTTTATTGTATTCCAGTCCCTATAAGTCTATACTCATCGGCCGAAGTCCCGGTCCCGTCAAGTGCCGGTGATGTTAACGAAGCGCCTGAATGAACTCAGGAAATTGTCCCGTCTGATTGTGATGATCGGGGCACTGGTTCGGTTCAGACCCTCCGGAGGTTGATCAGCGCGTTGTGGCTGGTCTTATCGCTAACCGCGTCATTATCGACGCTTCACTAAGTGGCTACCAGTGAAAGACAACAGACCCAAGAATCTTGAACTTCAGACCCTTCATTTTCCGCTGCCGGCAATTACATCGATCCTGCATCGAATATCCGGCGTCATTATATTCGTCGGCGTCGCCGTGCTGTTACTTCTGCTGGCCGAGTCCCTGAGCTCAGAGCAGGGCTTCAGCAATGTTCAACAATGGCTGACCGCGCCGCTGGTCAAATTTGTCCTGTGGGCCGTGGTTGCAGGTTTGCTCTACCACCTGATCGCCGGTATCAAGCACCTGATCATGGATATGGGCGTGGGCGAAACGCTGCAGGGTGGCATCAATGGCGCCCGCCTGGTTGTTGTCGTGTCGGCTATCGCAATCATTGCTCTGGGGGTGTGGATATGGTGAAGAATGTTATGAGTTTTGGCCGCAGCGGTCTTTCCGACTGGGTCATTCAGCGCGTCAGCGCGGTTATTCTGGGCATCTATTTTGTGGGTCTGCTCGGCTACATTGTGCTGACGCCTGATCTGGGTTACAGCGAGTGGCAGGCACTGTTCAGCAGCACCTGGATGCGAATAGCCAGCCTGGCGGCATTGCTGGCCTTGTGTGCACACGCCTGGATCGGCATGTGGACCATCGCTACCGACTACCTCAACAACTACATGGTCGGATCCAAAGGCACCGTTCTGCGATTTCTGTTTCAGGCTGCCAGTGTGTTGTTGATATTCATCTACCTCGTCTGGGGTGTTCAGATTCTGTGGGGACTATAAATGAGCGGTATTCGTACAATTTCTTTTGATGCAGTCATTGTGGGTGGTGGCGGTGCCGGTATGCGCGCGTCGCTGCAACTGTCCCAGTCGGGCTACAAGACAGCTGTCATCAGCAAGGTATTTCCAACCCGCTCCCATACGGTCTCGGCACAAGGCGGCATAACCTGCGCCATCGCCAGCGATGACCCGAATGATGACTGGCGCTGGCACATGTACGACACCGTCAAGGGTTCCGACTATATCGGTGATCAGGACGCCATCGAATACATGTGCAGTGAAGGGCCGCAGACGGTATTTGAGCTTGAGCACATGGGCCTGCCATTTTCGCGGACCGAGAACGGACGAATCTATCAGCGCCCGTTCGGTGGTCAGTCCAAGAATTTCGGTAAAGGTGGTCAGGCCGCGCGTACCTGTGCTGCTGCCGACCGCACCGGCCATGCTCTGCTGCATACGCTGTATCAGGGCAATGTTAAAAATGAAACGGTTTTCTTCAATGAATGGTACGCCGTTGACCTGGTGCGCAATCAGGACGGCGTGGTTGTGGGTGTGATCGCAATCTGCATCGAAACCGGGGAAACGGTATTTGTTCAATCCAAAGCCACTGTGATGGCCACTGGCGGCGCCGGCCGTATTTTCGCCTCGACCACCAATGCGCTGATTAATACCGGTGATGGCATCGGCATGGCCTTGCGTGCCGGTTATCCGATGCAGGACATGGAAATGTGGCAGTTCCATCCGACCGGTATTCACGGTGCGGGCACGCTGGTCACTGAAGGATGTCGGGGCGAAGGTGGTTACCTGATCAACAAGGACGGCGAACGCTTCATGGAACGTTATGCGCCCAATGCCAAAGATCTGGCCGGCCGCGATGTGGTGGCCCGCTCAATGGTGCAGGAAATTTTGGCTGGCAAGGGTTGTGGCCCCAAGGGTGACCATGTGTTGCTGAAGCTGGATCACCTGGGCGAAAAAGTGCTGAACGAAAAATTGCCAGGCATTCTGGAGCTGTCGCGCACCTTCGCTCATGTTGATCCGGTCAAAGAACCAATTCCCGTTATTCCAACCTGTCATTATATGATGGGCGGCATTCCGACCAATGTGAATGGCCAGGCCATCAAACAGAACGCTGACGGCGAAGACGAATTAATTCACGGCCTGTTTGCAGTCGGTGAGGCGGCATGTGTTTCCGTTCACGGCGCCAACCGATTGGGCGGCAACTCACTGCTGGATCTGGTGGTGTTTGGCCGTGCTGCCGGCAAGCATATCGAGAGCATGCTGGGGCAGGGTATTGAGTACCGCGATGCGTCAGAATCAGACATAGAAAAAGCGATGGCACGCCTGAATCGTCTCAATAATTCGACTGAGGGCGAGAATGTCGCCGACCTGCGCGAAGAACTGCAGAGCATCATGCAAAACCACTTTGGTGTGTTCCGTACCGGTGACTTTATGCGTGAAGGCATCAAGAAGCTGGAGGCCCTGCGGCCCCGTATTGCCAACGTAAAGCTGGGTGACAAGAGCAATGCCTTTAATACGGCCCGCATCGAAGCGCTGGAACTTGAGAATCTGTTCGAGGTTGCTGAAGCAACCGCACTGTCCGCCGAAGGCCGCACCGAGAGCCGCGGCGCGCATGCCCGTGAAGACTTTCAGGAGCGTGATGATGAAAACTGGTTGTGCCATTCGGTGTATCACCCGACCGAGCGCAAACTGACCAAGCGCGCGGTGAATTTTGCTCCGAAAACGGTTGATAAATTCGAGCCCATGATTCGTACCTATTAATGAACAAAGGTGAACTAACGTGTTAGTCAGTGTTTATCGTTACAACCCGGAAACAGACAGCAAACCGTCCATGCAAAACTATGAGATCGAGCTGCCTGAGGGCCGCGATCTGATGGTGCTGGATGTCCTGAACCTGATCAAAAAGCAGGACCAGACTGTTGCTTACCGTCGCTCCTGTCGCGAAGGTGTTTGTGGCTCAGACGGCATGAATATGAACGGCATCAATGGCCTGGCATGTATCACGCCGGTATCTGTTGCTACCAAGGGCGGGAACAAGCTGGTGTTGCGTCCGCTGCCGGGTCTGCCGGTTGTGCGCGACCTGGTTGTGGATATGAGTGTTTTTTACCAACAGTTTGAGAAAGTTAAGCCTTTCCTGCTCAACGACACGCCGGCGCCGGCTATCGAGCGCCTGCAGTCGCCGGAAGACCGGGCCAAACTGGATGGTCTGTATGAGTGCATACTGTGCGCGTGTTGCAGTACCAGTTGTCCTTCGTTCTGGTGGAATCCGGATAAGTTCATCGGTCCGGCCGGGCTGTTGCAAGCCTATCGGTTTCTGGCTGACAGCCGGGACCTGGCGACAGACGAGCGCCTGGAAGGTCTTGAGGACCCGTTTAGTGTGTTTCGCTGCCGTGGCGTCATGAATTGTGTCGCGGTGTGTCCCAAAGGTTTGAATCCGACCAAGGCTATTGGTCATATACGCCACATGCTGTTGCAGCGCGGCGCTTGAGATATCAGTATTTTTTGTAGAGACGTTTCCGGTGCCGCTCACAAGGCTGCATTCGAGAATCCGGCTCTAACGACCGGGAATCATAAAAATGCATAACAGCATCATGGAGTTAATGTGGAGCACCGGGCACTTGTCCGGTGGCAACGCGGAGTACGTTGAACAGTTGTATGATCAGTATCTGACTGATCCCGAAAATGTGCCTGACGAGTGGCGTCGCTATTTCGACGAACTGCCTAAAATCGCCGATCAGAATCAAGGCGATGTCTCTCACAAGGAGATACAGGAGTATTTTCGTCGTATCGGCAAGACCAGTCGTTTTATGCCTGTGCTCAGCAACGATGTTGTTGTCAACTCGGAACATGAGAATAAACAGGTTCAGGTTCTTCACCTCATCAGTTCTTACCGTGTCCGCGGACACCAGAAAGCCACGCTGGATCCATTGTCCCTGATGCATCGTGAGCGGGTGCCGGATCTCGAGCTGGATTTTCATAATCTTTCTCCGGTCGACAATTCCACGGTTTTCCAGACCGGCTCACTGCACATCAATCGCGATACGGCAACGCTGCGCGAACTTGTTGAAGTTCTGGAGAAAATATATTGCGGATCGATCGGTTATGAATTTATGCATATCGTGGATCTGGCTGAGAAGCAGTGGATTCAGAAACGCATCGAACCCAAGCACGGCAATCCCGGCTTTGAGCCGGAAGTAAAACGTCATCTGCTTGAACGACTGGCGGCCGCAGAAGGTCTGGAAAAACACCTGGACTCCAAGTATCCGGGCACCAAGCGTTTCGGCCTAGAAGGCGGCGAAAGCCTGATTCCTCTGGTGGATGAGCTGATTCAGCGGGCCGGCAGTTACGGTGTGAAAGAGATCGTGATGGGCATGGCGCATCGCGGTCGACTGAACATGCTGGTCAATATCCTGGGTAAAAATCCGTCTGACCTGTTCAGTGAATTTGAAGGCCGTACCGAGTATAAAAGTTCCGGCGATGTGAAGTATCACCAGGGCTTTTCTTCCAACATCATGACACCGGGCGGCGAAGTGCACCTGGCGATGGCATTCAATCCGTCGCATCTGGAAATCGTATCGCCGGTGGTCGAAGGTTCTGTGCGTGCGCGTCAGGATCGTCGTAAAGACAATCTGGGACATGCAGTCGTGCCGATCAGCATCCATGGCGATGCTGCATTTGCGGGGCAGGGCGTGGTCATGGAGACATTCCAGATGTCCAAGACCCGTGCCTATGCAACCGGAGGCACAGTCCACATCATCATCAATAACCAGGTTGGTTTCACCACCAGTCGCCAGGATGATGCCCGGTCGACGGAATACTGTACTGATGTGGCAAAAATGGTGCAGGCGCCGATTTTTCATGTTAACGCCGATGATCCGGAAGCCGTGCTTTTTGTGACCCAGCTTGCGCTTGATTTCAGGTATGAATTCAAAAAAGACGTGGTGATCGATCTGGTTTGTTACCGTCGTCGCGGCCATAACGAAACCGATGAGCCTGCGTCAACACAGCCGACCATGTATCAGAAAATCCGTCAGCATCCGACGACGCGTGCATTGTATGCAGAGCGCATGATCAAGGAAGGTGTGGTCAGCGAGGAGGAGGTTGATGAAATGAACTCCTCTTATCGCAGTGCGCTGGATACCGGATCTCACGTGGTCAAGAGCCTGATAAAGGAACCCAACGTCGAGATGTTTGTTGACTGGAATCCCTACCTGGGCCACACCTGGAGTCCTCACTACAACACCTCCATCAAGCTGGAAACCTTGCAGGCGCTGGCAAAAAAAGTGACTGCGCTGCCCAAGAATCTGACCCTGCATCGTCAGGTGCAAAAGATTGCCGATGACCGCCAGAAAATGGCTGAAGGCGAATTGCCGATCGATTGGGGCTTTGCCGAAACACTGGCCTATGCCAGCGTGCTTACCAGTGGCAATCGAATCCGCATCACCGGCCAGGACGTGGGACGCGGTACTTTCTCGCATCGACATGCCGTGCTCCGTGACCAGGCGTCCGAAGAGGAATACATTCCTCTGCGCAGTCTAGTAGCTGATCAGTCAATGTTCTGCATCTATGACTCGCTGCTGTCGGAAGAAGCGGTACTGGCATTTGAATACGGTTACGCCACAACGGCGCCCAATGCACTGGTGATCTGGGAAGCCCAGTTCGGTGATTTTGCCAACTCGGCTCAGGTCGTTATTGACCAGTTCATCACCAGCGGTGAACACAAATGGCAGCGTCTGTGCGGCCTGACCATGTTGCTGCCGCACGGTTACGAAGGGCAGGGGCCGGAACATTCCTCGGCTCGTCTTGAGCGTTTCCTGCAAATGTGTGCTGAGCACAACATACAGGTTTGCCTGCCGACAACGTCTGCCCAGGTATTCCACATGCTGCGTAAGCAGGTGCTGTGTCCACTGCGAAAGCCGCTGATTGTCATGTCGCCCAAAAGCCTTTTGCGTCACAAGGAAACGACTGCGACGCTGGAGGAGCTGGCGGAAGGCTCGTTCCAGGTAGTACTGGACGAAACCGATGACAATATCGTCAAGGACAAGGTTGACCGCATCATCCTGTGTTCGGGCAAGGTGTATTACGATTTGCGTGCCGAGCGTCGCAGCCGTGATATCGATAATATTGCCATTGTCCGGCTGGAACAGCTGTACCCGTTCCCGGAAGCGGATCTGCGTGCGGCAATGAAGCAGTATCCCAACGTCACCGATGTGGTCTGGTGTCAGGAAGAGCCCATGAACCAGGGCGCGTGGTATTCGAGTCAGCATCACATGCGTAACGTGATTGAAAAGCTCGGGTTAACGATCAACCTGCGTTATGCCGGCCGCGAAGCGTCCGCATCGCCCGCGGCGGGTTATCCGGCACTTCACCTGAAGCAGTTGAAGGCGTTTCTTGAACAGGCGCTGGGGCCGAAAGATTGACCGTCAGTCAGTAAAAAACGGGATTGGAATTTTAAAATTAAGGTTTGATGAATAAAAATCAGACACACATGAGTGTAAGGAACAGACATGTCTATTGAGATCAAAGCACCAACACTGCCGGAATCGGTGCCAGATGGCACAATCGCAAGCTGGCACAAGAAAGCGGGCGATGCAGTCAAGCGCGATGAACTCCTTGTTGATATCGAAACCGACAAGGTTGTCATTGAAGTGGTATCACCTGCAGACGGTGTGCTGGAGAAGATTGTAAAAGACTCTGGCGACACAATTGTCAGCAATGAACTTATCGCCCTGGTCAAGGAAGGCGCTGCTGATTCGGGCGACGCCAAGCCTGCTGCAGCGGATGATGACAAAAAAGCTGAAAGCAAGGCTGACAACAAGACAGCCGCATCCAGCGACAGCAAATCCGAGTCCGGCTCGGCAGATGCTGCGCCACTGAGCCCTGCGGCCAAGAAACTGGCAGAAGAGCATGGTCTCAAGGCAGAGCAGATCACTGGGACCGGCAAAGATGGCCGTGTTACCAAAGAAGATGTGATGAATGCCATTGAAAGCGGCTCCAAAGCCGGATCCGGCAGCGCTGCACCGGTATCCCGCGAGCACCCGGTGGCTGATATGTCATCCGGTCGCGTAGAGGAACGCGTACCCATGAGCCGTCTGCGTGCCAAAGTGGCCGAGCGGCTGTTGCAGGCGTCGCAGACCACTGCGATGCTGACCACGTTTAATGAAGTCAACATGGAACCTGTGATGTCGCTGCGGGCGCGTTACAAGGACCAGTTCGAGAAAACACATGATGGGGTCCGCCTGGGTTTCATGTCCTTCTTTGTCCGTGCCTGTGTTGAAGCCCTGAAGCGTTTCCCGGCGGTGAATGCATCCATTGATGGCAGCGACATTGTTTATCACGGTTACCAGGACATCGGCGTGGCGGTATCGTCACCGCGTGGCCTGGTCGTACCGGTGCTGCGCAATGCCGATCACATGAGTCTGGCGCAGGTTGAAGGCAAGATCCGTGAATACGGCCTCAAGGCACAGGACGGCAAGCTGTCCATGGATGAAATGACCGGCGGTACGTTCACCATTTCCAATGGCGGTGTGTTCGGTTCATTGTTATCGACACCCATTCTGAATCCGCCACAAACCGCGATCCTGGGTATGCACAAGATTCAGGAGCGCCCCATGGCCGTGAACGGCAAGGTAGAAATATTGCCGATGATGTATCTCGCACTGTCATACGATCATCGCATGATCGACGGTAAAGAGGCCGTGCAGTTCCTGGTTACAATCAAAGATCTGTTGGAAGATCCCGCGAGAATTCTGCTGGAAATCTGATCTTCGTTGCCACGGCAACGGGATGGATCGTGCATTCTTCTCGTTTTGCATGAGCCACGGCCAGATCAGTGCTGTGGCTCATGTGTTTCACGGGTCAGTAACTGAAAGACAAACGGACAGGAAATAATTATGACTAAAAAATACGATGTGGTTGTTGTTGGTGCCGGCCCGGCAGGGTATGTCGCAGCGATTCGCTGTGCGCAGTTGGGTCTGAAAACCATTTGTGTCGAAAAATGGCATGACGAGAAAAAAGAGGCGGTTTTTGGTGGCACGTGCCTGAACGTAGGCTGCATACCGTCCAAAGCCCTGCTGGACTCGTCGCACAAATACGCCGAAGCTCAAAAGGGTTTCGAAATTCACGGTATATCACTGGAAAAACTGGCCATTGACGTACCGGCGATGATTGACCGCAAAGCAAAAATCGTCAAGCAGCTGACCCAGGGCGTGAAAGGCCTGTTTACCCATAACAAGGTAGAAAGCATTCAGGGCGCCGGCAAGTTGCTGAAAGACAAAAAAGTGGAAGTGACTGACGCCGATGGCAAAACACAGACCATTGAAGGCGAGCACATTATTCTGGCAGCCGGCTCGGAGCCGATCGATATTCCCCCGACCCCGGTAGACCAGGAAACAATTGTCAACTCAACGGGTGCGCTTGAGTTCAGTTCAGTGCCCAAGCGACTCGGCGTTATCGGCGCCGGTGTCATTGGTTTGGAACTGGGCAGTGTGTGGTCGCGTCTGGGCGCCGAAGTGACTGTCCTTGAAGCCATGGATGAGTTCCTGCCTGCTGTTGATCAGCAGGTCGCCAAAGAAGCCAAAAAGGTGCTGGAAAAGCAGGGGCTGAATATCAAGCTCGGCAGCAAGGTTTCCGGCAGCAAGCTCGGCGGCAAAGGCAAGAACAAGACTGTCACTGTCAGCTACACCGACAAGGATGGTGATCAGGAAATAGTATTCGACAAGCTCATCGTTGCTGTCGGTCGTCGTCCCGTCTCCAAGGGTCTGTTGTCAGATGACTGCGGTGTTGAAGTGGACAAGCGTGGATTTGTTGTCGTTGATGACCAGTGTGCCACCAAAGTGCCGGGTGTTTATGCGGCAGGTGACCTGGTTCGCGGCCCCATGCTGGCTCACAAGGGCATGGAAGAGGGCGTGATGATTGCCGAACGTATCGCCGGCAAGAAAACCCAGGTCAACTACGATCTGGTGCCATTTGTCATTTATACCCATCCGGAGATTGCCTGGGTGGGCAAGACCGAGCAGCAACTTAAGGAAGAGGGCGTTGAATACAGCGTCGGTACTTTCCCGTTCAGCATCAATGGTCGTGCCATGGCGGCAAATGATACCGCCGGTCTGGTCAAATTGATTGCTCATGCCAAAACCGATCGCGTCCTGGGCGCCCACATCATTGGCCCTAGCGCTGCTGATCTTGTGCAGCAGGTGGCGATCGCCATGGAGTTCAGTGCCAGTGCAGAAGATCTGGGCCTGACCATGTTCTCACACCCGACTCTGTCGGAAGCGGTGCACGAAGCAGCATTGGCTGTTGGCGGTCACGCCATCCATGCTGCCAACAAACGTAAGCGCAATTGATTCATGCGCTTCTATAACAGAGGAATTACAGAATGAATCTACACGAATACCAGGGCAAGCAGCTGTTCGCTGAGTACGGATTGCCCGTTTCCAAAGGTTTTGCTGTTGATACGCCTGAGGCCGCAGCAGAAGCCTGTGACAAGATCGGTGGTGACATGTGGGTGGTCAAGGCCCAGGTTCACGCAGGCGGGCGCGGTAAGGCGGGTGGGGTAAAACTCATCAAGAGCCGTGACGATGCCAAGGCATTTGCCGCACAGTGGCTGGGCAAACGTCTGGTTACATACCAGACGGATGCCAATGGCCAGCCAGTGAGCAAAATTCTGGTTGAATCCTGCACGGACATCGCACAGGAATTGTATCTGGGTGCGGTCGTGGATCGTTCCTCTCGCCGGGTTGTGTTCATGGCCTCGACTGAGGGCGGTGTAGAGATTGAAAAAGTGGCTCATGATACGCCCGAGAAAATTCTCAAGGCGATCGTTGATCCGTTGGTAGGTGCACAACCTTACCAAGGCCGCGACCTGGCATTTCAGCTGGGCTTAAAGGGTGATCAGATAAAACAGTTCACCAATATATTTATGGGTCTGGCCAAATTGTTCGTCGACTATGACCTGGCGCTGTTGGAAATCAACCCCCTGGTTATCAAGGAAGACGGCAATCTGCATTGTCTGGATGCAAAACTGGGTATTGATGGCAATGCGCTTTATCGTCAGCCCAAACTGCGTGAGATGCACGATCCGTCGCAGGACGATCCGCGCGAAGCGCACGCTGCCAGCTTTGAACTTAATTACGTAGCGCTTGATGGCAACATCGGCTGCATGGTCAATGGTGCCGGCCTGGCCATGGGCACCATGGATATCGTTAACCTGCACGGCGGTCAACCGGCCAACTTCCTGGATGTTGGGGGCGGTGCAACCAAAGAGCGTGTGACCGAGGCGTTCAAGATTATTCTGTCTGACGACAACGTTAAAGCGGTTCTGGTCAACATCTTCGGGGGCATAGTCCGTTGCGACATGATTGCTGAAGGGATTATCGGCGCCGTAAAAGAGGTCGGTGTCAAAGTGCCGGTTGTGGTTCGTCTGGAAGGCAACAATGCTGACCTGGGCGCCAAGGCGCTGGCCGACAGCGGGCTCAACATCATCGCAGCAACCAGTCTGACCGACGCTGCCCAGCAAGTCGTCAAGGCCGCGGAGGGTAAATAATGAGTATTCTGATCAATAAAGACACCAAAGTAATCTGTCAGGGTTTTACCGGATCACAAGGTACCTTCCACTCTGAGCAGGCCATTGCCTACGGCACCAAGATGGTTGGCGGTGTAACACCCGGCAAGGGTGGCACCACGCATCTGGGCCTGCCGGTTTTTAATACCGTGCGTGAAGCCGTGGATGCAACGGGCGCTGACGCCAGTGTCATTTACGTACCGGCGCCGTTCTGCAAAGACTCCATCCTGGAAGCAGCCAACAGCGGTATCAAGCTGATTGTCTGTATCACGGAAGGCATCGCTACACTGGATATGCTGGAAGCCAAGGTCAAGTGCGACGAACTGGGCGTGCGTCTGATCGGGCCGAACTGTCCTGGCGTGATCACGCCGGGTGAATGCAAAATCGGCATCATGCCCGGTCACATCCACAAACCGGGCAAAGTGGGTATTGTCTCGCGCTCCGGCACACTGACTTACGAAGCGGTCAAACAGACGACCGACCATGGCTTTGGTCAGTCATCGTGTGTGGGCATAGGCGGAGACCCAATCCCCGGGTCCAACTTCATCGACATCCTGGCCATGTTCGAAAAAGATCCGGCGACAGAAGCAATCGTCATGATTGGCGAGATTGGCGGCAGTGCCGAGGAAGAAGCGGCGGCCTACATTAAAGCGAATGTCACAAAGCCCGTGGTATCCTACATTGCAGGCGTCACGGCACCGGCAGGCAAGCGTATGGGTCATGCCGGCGCGATCATCTCTGGTGGCAAGGGTACTGCCGATGAGAAATTTGCGGCCTTGCAGGACGCGGGCGTGAAAACCGTCCGCAGTCTGGCAGATATCGGTGATGCTCTGAAAGAGGTTACTGGTTGGTGACAGTGATCTGGTGCACCTGCGCAGGGCATGGGGAGAGCCCATGAACCGGCGCGGTGCATCTTTTGCCAGGTTTGCTGGCAAGGGCAAAAATTTCTGTGTTCGGAGGTTCAAAAAAACAAACGGGTTGTGTTAGTCTTGACTACATAATTCGGCAGGGAGCACTGAATTTACGCCAAATTGCATGATGTTGGCGATAATTGTTACTAATTCTCTCATGATTTTTTTGTTCGTGTAGAAAGGTAACCAGATGGCCTGATTTATGCACAGATTGCAAAAACGTTTATGCATGGATCTTCATGTGTAAACTGCAGAAAGATTGCAGGAAAGATTGCAGACTGAAGGATCGTAGTAGTCTGGTATTTGCAGCCCGGTATCGTTTCCGGGGGTAAATTTGCCAGTGTGGGGTTTAACCGCTTCACGCCGGTAATGAAGAAAAGATGTCACGTCTGATGTTCGCATCAGAGTGTTTAATACAATAACAGGATGGCACATGAATAACCGTCGATTATATTCCAAGGTTCTGGTACCACTCGCATCCCTGCTAGTGATCGGAACAGCCAAGGCGCAAGACGTAGATACAAGCACGATTGACAGAGCCTTGAATGTTGTAGACGAGACTAACGCGGCAGCTGCCCGGTCTCAGGAGACCATCAACCGTCTCTCCAACTCCTCAAGCGCACTGTTCGAAGACTTCAAACTGGAAAGCGATAACCTGGAAGCCTTGATGGTGTTGAACGCCAACTGGCGTCGACAGATCGCAATCCAGGAACAGGATCTGGAAACAATCGCTGAGTCCATTGCGGAAGTTCGGAACGTAACCCAGGAACTGCCGCTGCTGATGAACAAAATGATCTCCAGTATGGAGCAGTTTGTTGAGCTGGACATGCCTTTCCATCTGGATGCACGTCGGGCCCGCATCGAGTTTGCCAAAGCCGCAATCGATAATCCCAATGTTTCTACCGCAGAACGCTTCCGTCAGATCCTGGTGCTTTACCAGACTGAGAACGCTTATGGTCGAACACGCGAAACCTATCCGACAACCCTGACGCTTGATGGCGTTGAGCGGGATGTTGACATGTTGCGTGTGGGTCGTATCGCACTGACATTCCAGACTAAAGATCGCTCGATGACGGGCGCCTGGGATCCAGAAGCGCGTCAATGGGTCACCCTTGACGCTGGCGAATACAGAGATGCCATTCGCACGGGTATCAGCGTTGCCACTGGTACCATTGCACCAGAAATCATTAACGTACCAATCGTTGCGCCGGAGTTAGCACAGTGAAGAATAATATAATCAAATTAGCAGGTATTACCGTCACGGGGCTTATGCTCGCCGTATCCACTCAGGTGTTTGCGCAACAGCCGGCAGCCAGCCTGGAACAACTTCTGCGTAGCGTTGAAGAAAACAGCGTCGCCGAGTCCGCCGAAGCGCGGGAGCGTGAACAGCGTTTCCAGCAGAACGTGGATCAGCAGGAGCAGATCCTGCAGCAGACACGTCAGCGCATCACTGAAGAAGAAACCGAAAACGCGCGCCTTGAAGGCATTTTTGATGAAAACCGTCAATTGCTGATAGACGCCCGCGCTCAATTGCGTGATGTCCGGGCCAACCTGAACGAACTGCTGGGTACCATCCAGGGTGTTGCCGGCGACTTCCAGAGCATTTTTGATGACTCGCTGATCAGCGCACAGTATCCGGGCCGTAACGAGTTTCTGGATTCTTTCATCGAACGCGTAGCGTCTGACACTGAACAGGTGCGTGTTGATGAAATTGAGCGCTTCTGGTTCTACATGCAACAGGAAATGACCGAATCCGGTCGTGTTGTTCAATACCAGGATACTGTTGGCCTGGCATCAGGCGAGCAGGAAGAGCGCATGATCACGCGTATCGGTTCCTTTAACGCCATTGGCGACGGTGAATACCTGTCTTACACGGGTGATGTAGGTCACCTGCAGGTTCTGCCACGCCAGCCTAACGGCGATATCCTTGGCCGAGCTGCCCAGCTCGAGTCCGCCGAAAGCGGCTTCACCAGAGTCGGTATCGATCCGACCGGCGCCGTGGGTGGCAGCCTGATGGCCAACCTGATCAACTTCCCGACGCCGCTTGAGCAGGTCGAGCAGAACTCGGGCGAGATTGGTTTCATGATCATTGGTCTGGGTATCATTGGTGTGCTGGTCGGTATTGTCCGCTCCTTCATGCTGACCCTGGTTGCTGCCAAGGTTAACGCTCAGGTCAAGTCAGACAAAGCTAACAGCAACAACCCGCTGGGTCGTGTATTGCTGGTCGCCGAGTCCAACCCGAATGTGGACACAGAAACACTCGAACTGAAGCTGGGTGAAGCCATCCTGCAGGAAACACCTGCACTGGAGCGCTTCCTGACCCTGATCAAGATCATCGCAACCATTGCTCCGCTGATGGGTCTGTTGGGTACGGTGACCGGTATGATTCAGGTGTTCCAGCAGATTACGGTTTACGGTGCCGGTGATCCGACCATTATGGCTGGTGGTATTTCCATGGCCCTGATGACGACCGTACTGGGTATCGTTGCTGCGATTCCGTGTATCCTTATGCACACCTGGGTTAAGAGCAAGAGTGACCGCATCATCCATATTCTGGAAGAGCAGGCCACAGGTCTTATCGCCCGGAAAGCTGAAGCCGCCGGTAACAAGGCTCAGGCTTAAGGGGGCACCATGTATTTCGCGCTGCTCGATTTTTCTGATGCGATCATGGATTTCATGAACAAGGGTGGACCGGTGTTGTGGATTATCGGTGGCCTGTTGCTGGTGAAGTGGTCGCTGATATTCGAGCGGGTATGGTATCTGCACTCCACTCATGCCAAGAGGGTCAAACAGACCCTCGCGGTGTGGGCCGGTCGCAGCGACACCCGTTCCTGGCGCGCTCAGCAGATCCGTACCCTGATGATCTCTGAAGTTTCGCTGGACCTGAAGTCTACATTGCCCATGATCGAGTCACTGGTGGTGGTTTGTCCGCTGCTGGGCTTGATGGGTACGGTGACAGGCATGATTGAAGTCTTCTACGTTATGGCATTTACCGGCGGTGGTGATGCCCAGTCCATGGCAGGTGGTGTTTCCAAAGCCACAATACCGACAATGGCGGGCATGGTAGGCGCACTTTCCGGTATTTTTGCTACCAACTGGTTAAAGCACCGAGTTGATCGTGACCTGGAACTTCTTGAAGATCATATGTCCTAATAATTTATAAAGACTCGATAAAGGCATAATAATGAAATCAGGTTTAATGAAGAAACGCGATGATGACGAAAACACCGGGGAGATTGATCTTACCCCGATGCTTGATGTCGTTTTCATCCTGCTGATCTTCTTTATCGTGACCTCGGTGTTTGTCACCGAGGCCGGTATAGATGTCAACAAACCGGATGCATCTACCGCTCAGCCCCGCTCTCAGGATCTGATCCTGATCGCGGTCAGCGGTGATGGTCAGATCTGGATCGACGGTGAGCAGATTGACGCTCGGTTTATCAGAAGCAGATTCGAGCGCCGATTGGCAGAAACACCCAATGCTTCTGTGGTTATTCAGGGTGATCAGGCGGCTGAAAATCAGCATGTCCTCAGAATCCTGGAAGCGGCCCGCGATGCAAATATCGCATCTGTGTCCATTTCAACGGAGAATTAAACAATGATTGCAATTCGATGGTTGATTTCTCTGATACTGGCGGCAGGCATTACGCTGGCCCTGTTTTACTTTATGCAGGCGCTGATCGCAACCGGCAGTCAACTGGAAGAGCGCGCTAATGTTGTGCGAATTGTTGACGCGACCATGCCGGAAATCGAAATGGAAGTGATACGTGAGGTGGAACGCCCCGAAGAAATTCAGCAACCGGAAGAAACGCCACCTCCGCCGGAAAACCGTAACGTCGATATGGATAATATGGCTGGCCTGAATATTGATCGCGGCGCCGGTGATATCGACATAGGTCTGGATATTGGCAACGCCGGCCTGGGTGTATCCGATGGTGAAATGCTGCCGCTGGTAAACATACAACCAACCTATCCGACACGTGCTGCTCAGCGCGGTATCGAAGGCTGGTGTCAGGTGTCGTTTACGGTGACAGCCGCTGGTGGTGTCCAGGACGTTGTTGTTATTGATGCAGAACCACGTGGCATGTTTGACTCCGCGTCGATCCGTGCTGCGGAGCGATTCCGCTTTCAGCCGCGCGTGGTGAATGGTGAGGCAGTTCCTGTGCCCAACGTTCAGTATGTGTTCCGCTATCAGCTGGAGGAGTAATTTATGTTGAAAACGAAGTTCAAATATAAATCGCTTCTGCTGGCGATGACCTTTGCTGCCTCTACCCTGGTAGGACAGGCTGCGTTTATGACGACAGCCTCAGCGCAGGAAGACGAGGATGACGGTCCTCGTCAGCCACCACCCACACGTTCTTCAGAAGTGTTGAGCGACCGTGTATTCCGGGTGATTTCTGAAGTCAATGAACTGATGAATCCGCCGGAAGAGGGTGTTCAACCCGATCTCGAACGAGCCAAGCGTGAGCTGGACGAATTGAATGAGAGGTATGACTCGCTCAATAACTTTGAGAAGTCGACAATGCTCAATTTTTACACCAACTACTACCTGGCCACGGATGATATCGAAAATGCGCTGCTGACCTTCGAGCGTATTCTTACCATCGAAGAGCTGCGTGAAGAAGCGCGATTGCGAGCCTTGCGTGCACTGGGCCAGTTGTATGCCAGTGAAGAGCGTTTCCAGGAAGCTATTGACACGCTTAATACCTGGCGTGAGCTGTCAGTTGAGGAAGACGCCAATATCTACCTGATTCTGGCGCAATCCCACTACTACCTGGAGAACTACCAGGCGGCAATACCCTTGCTGATTGATCATATGGATATGGTCATTGCCGAGGGCGGTGAACTGCGCAAGAACATCTATGGTCTGCTCAATTTGATGTATATCGAGCTGGAAGACTACCGCAGCGCACTGGATGTAACGCGTACCATGATCGCTCTGTTTGACGAGGCGCCCGAATATCGAAACCTGGCAGCCATTTATGGCTACCTGGAAGACGATGACAAGCGTCTGCAGACGCTGGAGCTGACCTACGTTAAGGGTTATATGGACAGCGAAGCGCAGTTCCTGAACCTGGCACAGTCCCTGGCCGGTATAGATGCGCCTTACCGTGGCATCAAAATCCTGGAAGACGGTATCGCGAAGGGCATCGTGGAAGAGAACGAGGCCAATCTACGCCGTCTGACCCAGATGTACATCATGGCATCCGAGTTTGAAGGGGCGGTAGAGCCTGCGGAGAGACTGACCGAGCTGGCCAATGATGGTGAATCCTGGGACTACCTGGGTTATATCCACCTGATGAACCGTGACTACGCCAGCGCTGTTGAGGCCATGCAGACGGCATTGCAGCGGGGCGGTCTGGAAAATCAGGGCGAAGTGCAGCTGGCTCTGGCCCGTGCTCTGGTTGAGCTGGATCGATTTGACGAAGCAGAAGCGGCTGCCCGCGCCGCCCAGAATCTGGGTGAGGATAACGCTCAGCAGTTTCTGACCTACATTGAAAGCTCAAAGAACCGGTTTGAAACATTGCAGCAGCGTAAGGAAGAGTCCATCGAGTATTATCGAGAAGCTTGATCCACTGGCTGCAAAAAGCAGACTTGAAATAGCGGGTTAACGACCCAATAAAACAACCCGGTAGTCGAAAAGACTGCCGGGTTTTTTTATTTATACGGCTTTGATCCAGCAGGGGTATACATGGCTACGGAAACAAAAAAGGAAACGCGCGGATTTGAGACCGAAGCGAAACAGCTTCTGAAACTCATGATTCATTCCCTCTACAGCAACAAAGAGGTATTTCTGCGAGAACTGATTTCGAATGCATCTGACGCTGCCGACAAGCTGCGTTTTGAAGCGTTGTCCAGGCCTGATATATACGAAGATGATACCGAGCTCAAGGTCGTCATCGATTTTGATCAGGATGCTGGCACGGTCAGTATCTCGGACAACGGCATTGGCATGTCGCGCGAAGATGTTATCAGCAATCTGGGTACCATCGCGCGTTCGGGCACGGCCCAGTTTCTGGAATCGCTGAGCGGTGATCAGAAGAAGGACTCGCAGCTTATCGGTCAGTTTGGTGTCGGTTTTTATTCCGCCTTTATTGTTGCCGATCAGGTTGAGGTTCTGACACGAAAAGCCGGCGCGTCAACAGCCGACGGGGTGCACTGGACGTCGGCAGGCGAATCAGATTACACAATCGAGGTCACAGAAAAAGCGACGCGAGGCACGACGGTTATCCTCCACCTGCGCGACGACGCCAAGGAGTTTGCCGACAGCTACCGTTTGAAGCAGATTGTAAAAAAATACGCCGACCACATCGCTATTCCGGTATTGATGCCCAAACAAAGTGCCCCGGATGAAGAAGATGCCGAGGCGGGCGACAAACAGCCTGAATTTGAGGCAGTGAACGATGCCAAGGCGTTGTGGACACGGCCTCGTACCGAGGTCAAGGCGGAAGAATATGAAGAATTCTACAAGCATATCTCGCATGATTATGAAAAGCCGCTCGGCTGGAGCCACAATAAGGTAGAAGGCAAGCTGGAGTACACCAGTTTGCTGTATGTGCCGACGCGGGCGCCCTTTGACCTGTGGAACCGTGATGGTGTGCGTGGCCTGAAACTCTACGTGCAACGTGTTTTTATCATGGATCAGGCGGAACAGTTCCTGCCTTTGTATCTGCGCTTTATCAAGGGCGTGGTCGACTCCAATGACATCTCACTGAACGTGTCGCGCGAAATTTTGCAGAAAGATCCGGCGGTGGACTCAATGCGCAGCGCACTGACCAAGCGTGCCCTGGACATGCTGAGCAAGCTGAAAAAAGATGACAAGGAAAAATACGCCACATTCTGGCGTGAATTCGGCCAGGTCCTGAAAGAAGGGCCGGGTGAGGATTTCTCGAACCGCGAAAACATTTCCAGGTTGTTGATGTTCAACAGCACCCACGCCGAAGCCAAGGGCCAGGATCAGGGGCTGGAAGATTATGTGGCGCGCATGAAGCCGGATCAGGAAAAGATCTACTACCTGATCGCTGATTCAGAAAAAGCGGCAAAGAACAGCCCGCACCTGGAAATATTCCGCAAGAAAGGTATCGAGGTTCTGTTGTTGACGGATCGCATCGATGAATGGCTGATGAGTCATCTGAATGAATTTGATGGCAAATCCCTGCAGGATGTTACCCGCGGCGAACTGGATCTGGGCAAACTGGATGATGAGACCGAAAAAGCCGAACAGGAAAAGCGCGAGGAAACCTTCAAGCCTTTGCTGGAGCGTGTCAAGACTGCGCTCGGTGATCGCATCAAGGAGTCACGGGTGAGTCATCGCCTGACCGATTCGCCAGCCTGTCTGGCGCTTGATGATGATGACATGGGGGCGCAGATGCGCCGTATCATGGAGGCGTCAGGTCAGCCGGTGCCGGAAACAAAACCAATCTTTGAATTGAATCCGGACCATCCCCTGATCAATAAGCTGGAGCAGGAGCAGGATGAGGAACGCTTTGGTGATCTCATCTCCTTGCTGTTTGATCAGGCGAGCCTGGCCGATGGCAATGAGCTTGAGGACCCGGCACGGTTCAGCCGCCAGCTGAACAAGCTGCTGCTGGAACTTTGCGACTGATTCAATTCGGCGCCGCTGACGTATGCACAAGCTTGCCGGGGCTGGGTGGCAACTGAAGGGGCTTATGCGGCAGGGACGCCGCATAAGAGCCTCCACGGACGGATCCACGGCGTCCCCTGAAGGTGACACCCAGTCACGGCAAGCGGTCTCTAAACGTAGTCAATTATCAAAGGCTTCGATCCAAACCGTCTGATAGTCGGATAAAGCGGTCCGCCGTTTTTTGCTCCTGCAAAAACGGCATTTCCGCCATCTGACCGCCAGGGATGACGGAAATGCCGATAATGCAGGAGCAATTGTCGGCCTTGGCGGTCACATTCGATTTAAGGGTTCTATGCCCAGCAGGTTCAGGCCGCGCTTCAGGGTCTGAGCAGTCAGCGCTGCCAATGCCAGCCGCGATTTTCTCAGCGCATCGTCTGCCTTAAGGATGGGGCAGCACTCATAGAACTTCATGAAAGTGCCTGAGAGCTCGTATAGATACAGGCAAAGCTGATTAGGGTAACCATCGGCCCCCACTTGTCGAACGATCTCTGAAAGCTGCAGAACCTTCATCGCCAGCGCGCGCTCCTCAGCTGCATCCAACACAATCTGCTGGCCCGGCGCGACGCCTTCTTCCTCGAGACGACGCAACACACTCTGAATACGGGCATAGGCATAAAGCAGGTAGGGCGCCGTATTGCCCTCGAAAGACAGCATGCTCGACCAGTCGAAAACATAGTCACTGGTGCGATTCTTGGACAGATCGGAATACTTGACCGCAGCAATGCCCACGGTATCGGCGATTTGCTGGCGATCAGCTTCAGGCAGATCCGGGTTCTTTTCGCTGACCAGAGTAAATGCGCGGCGAACGGACTCGTCGAGCAAGTCCCTCAGTTTGACTGTGTCGCCGCTGCGCGTCTTGAAAGGTTTACCATCTTCGCCCATCATCGTGCCGTAGGCGATATGCTCAAGATGGCTGTCACTGCGGGCAAAACCGGCAAGTTGAGCAACCGCGAATACCTGTTGAAAATGCAGGCTCTGACGCGCATCCACAACGTAAAGCACGCGATCGGCGCCCAGGGTGTGGCATCGGTATCTGACGGCAGCCAGGTCAGTGGTGGCGTACAGGTAACCGCCATCACTTTTCTGCACAATGACGGGCAATGGTTTGCCATCTTTACCGGTAAAATCTTCCAGAAAAACGCAGTTTGCACCTTCGGACCGGGTCAGTAAATTTTTATTGTCCAGCTCTTTAATTATTGTGGATAACTCATTGTTATAAAAGCTTTCTGCACACAAGTCACTACGTTTCAGGCTCACCCCGAGTAATTCGTATACCTCTTCACAATGGCGCAGGGACTCATCAATGAAGCGCTGCCAGGCATCAAGACATTCCGGGTCTCCCCGTTGCAGGCGCACAACATAACTGCGTGCCAGTTCAGCAAATGCCGGGTCCGCATCAAAGCGTTGCTTGGCCTCACGATAAAACACTTCCAGATCGGAAAGATTTTTCGCCAGGGCCTTGTCATCATCGCTCAGGGTGGTCAGGTGCGCGATCAGCATGCCGAACTGTGTGCCCCAGTCGCCAACGTGGTTCTGACGGATCACGCAATGTCCCAGTGCTTCCAGAATACGCACAATGGCATCGCCGATGATGGTGCCGCGCAGGTGACCAACGTGCATTTCCTTGGCCAGATTGGGACTGGAGTAGTCGACAACAATGGTCTGTGCCTTGCTGACCGGGAGAATAAGGTTGGCACTGTCATGCAGGCAGTCACCGGCACGGCGGGCCAGCGCTTCAGTGTCGAGAAACAGATTGATGAACCCGGGCCCGGCAACTTCCGCCTTGGCGAGCAGGTCGCCACAGTCAATTTCAGCCACGACCTTGAGAGCCAGTTCACGCGGATTGGTGCGTAACTGCCGTGCCACTGACATGACACCGTTGGCCTGGTAGTCGCCAAATTCGGCTCTTGTTGCGTAAATAACCTGTGCCTTGGCGTCGCTTTGGCCGGTTACCCTGACTAACGCTTCGGTGATACCGGCTTCCAGTGATTCTCTGATGGTAAGCATGACTCTTCCTGTTCTCTTTCGTGCCCTGGGCTTGATGGTCCGAACCGCTTGCAGGCAGCATTAGGCTGAATGCAGGCGGATCAGTGAAAAACAGGCGCGATTTTACACCATTCGCCGCTACCGTGTCGGGTAAAGCGGTGTGCCTGGTGTTATAATCGCCGACTTTGCGTGAATCGATGCCTGTCTGGGTCGTTGTTGAGGCGCCGCTATGATCAATGCTCAGCCCGAGGGGGTCAGGACCGGAGTGCAACTGATTGATGTGTCAGTGCACTCGGACGGGCAGCGGCTGGACAATTTTCTGCTTGCGCGGCTCAAGGGCCTGCCCAAATCCCATCTGTACCGGTTGATTCGCAAAGGTGAAGTTCGCGTCAACAAAAAACGCTGCAAACCGGACTCCCGACTGGAAACCGGTGATGTGGTCAGGGTCGCGCCTTTGCGCCTGAGTGAGCAGGCGCCTGCAGCCACCCCCGGTGCCAGTCTGGTCAATTTGCTTGAGCACAGCGTGTTGTATGAAGACGAGCATCTGATGGCAGTCAATAAGCCGGCAGGACTCGCCGTTCACGCAGGTTCGGGGCTGCGTATCGGATTGATAGAGGCGCTCAGGGCCATGGCAGGGGAAGGTGATTTCCGTGAACTGGTGCATCGACTGGATAAAGACACATCGGGCTGCATTCTGGTTGCCAAAAGTGGTAAAGCCCTGAAGGTGCTGCAGGCAGACCTGAAACACAAAGCCATGGAGAAAACCTATCAGGCGCTGGTGCACGGCAACTGGCCGCATGATCTGATTGAGATTAAGGTATCGCTGCAGAAAAACCAGCCTCATGCCGGTGAGCGAATTGTCACCGTGCAGACGGACGGCAAATCGGCGTTGACCCGCTTCCGGGTGTTGCGGACATTTGCCGAGGCCAGTCTGATCGAAGCCATGCCGGTCACCGGCAGAACGCACCAGATTCGGGTGCACTGTCAGTACGCGGGGCACCCTATCATAGGGGACAGCAAGTATACCTATGACCATCGGCACAGCTTTACATCGGTCAGGCATCTCAACCTGCACGCGGCCGCGCTCAGCTTTCGCCATCCGGTTTCGGAACAGGAAATGCGGGTGGAGGCGCCTTTACGTGACGAGATGAATTCGCTGATCGATGGCCTGATTGAGGTAAACCGCCGGTAACAGGCGGTAAAATATGCGAAAATGAGCAGAATTTTTTGACAGAAACCTTTTGTGGCCCTATCATTGCGCGCCTATGGCTGAGACCCTTGAATTTGCATCCCCGCTGCTGTCGTTTGTAGACGCCCGAAAGGCGTTCCGGCACGAGCAGAAGGTAGAAGGTTATTTGCCTCTGGGGTCGCTGAAGAACATGTCGGCGATGCTCACGGATACCGATGGACTGGTGCACGCAGCCTTGACGTTCAGGTTTGATGAAGACAGGCGCCGTCGTGTAGACGGGCAGTTACAGGCGACCGTCAATGTGCAGTGCCAGCGTTGTCTGGAGCCGGTGCAGATCCGGCTAAGCGAGCACTTTGAGCTGGCAGTGGTCAGCACGGAGGCGATGGCCAGAGACTTGCCAGCCTCACTGGACCCGTGGTTGAGTGACGAAGAGACACTGAACCCGGCGGCTATTGTAGAAGAACAGTTGATTCTGTGCATGCCTATCGTCAGCACACATGAACAATGCAACGCTGCAATTGTTCAGGATGTGCTGGACAAGGGCATTGGTATAGAACACAGCGACCAGATCGAAGAGAAGCAGGCGAGCAGCCCGTTCTCGGTTCTGGCGGCGTTAAAGAACAAGCCTGATATCCACTAGGGTATCGGGTTTTTAGTTATTTAGTTGGTTTAGTAGACAGTTTAAGTAATCAGGAGCAATCAGCATGGCCGTTCAGCAAAACAAGAAATCCCGCGCTCGTCGCGATCAGCGTCGCAGTCACGATGCATTGACAGGACCGACACTGTCTGTGGATCAAACCACGGGTGAGGTGCATCGTCGTCACCACATGACAGCCGATGGTTTTTACAAAGGCAAGAAAGTACTGAACCTCGGTGACGAATAAGTTTGACTGAAGTCAGACGTATCGCGATTGATGTCATGGGGGGCGATTTTGGCCCCCCGGTGACCGTACCGGCTGCGTTTGCTGCATTGGCAAAACACCCTTCACTGCATCTGACATTGATCGGTGATGAACCCCAGATTAAATCCCTGATATCCCCGATCACCGCAAGCACTGCTGAGCGCGTAGACACTGCTGGGCGCGTGGAAATTATTCATACCGATGTTGCGGTCAGTGCGCAGGCCCGCCCGGACAGTATTTTGCGCGGTAATCGTGATTCTTCCATGTTTATTGCCGTTGACCGGGTCCGTCAGGGTCTCGCCGATGCATGCGTCAGTGCGGGAAATACGGGCGCACTGTTGATGGCTGGCCGACATCTGCTTGAGGCCATTCCCGGTATCGACAAACCTGCCATTATGGCTACATTGCCTGCAACCCGCTCCGGCGGCTACAGCTATCTGCTGGATGTCGGCGCCAACGTCAGCAACAATGCGGCAGAGTTGTACCAGTTTGCCCTGATGGGCGCTGTGCTGGCATCCAGCCTGTCAGACCGGCCACGGGCGCGGGTGGCGTTGCTGAACATTGGTGAGGAGGCGCACAAAGGCACACCTGAAATTCGTGAGGCAGCGGTGATGCTGGCTGACAATCCGGACGTCAACTATGTTGGTTTCATCGAGGGCAATCAGTTGTTCGACGGTGTTGCCGATGTCATTGTCTGCGACGGTTTTACCGGCAACATTACCATCAAGACCAGTGCTGGTGCCGTGAAGGTGATGCAGCGTCTGCTTGCAGGCAGCATGAAGGCCCGTTGGTATAACCGGCTGTTGGGTCTGCTGGCCAGGCCGTTGCTGCAGCATATCGGCAACGAACTGAACCCTTCGCGTTACAATGGCGCCACGCTGGTGGGCCTGCGCGGTATCATTGTGAAAAGCCACGGCAATGCTTCGCGGGATGGCTTTGAGCGTGCGATAAACCACGCCGTTAAACAGATAGAAGATGATGTGCCGACCCTGATAGCGGGTAAAATACAGCACATGACAGATTAGAATCACGTCACAGACAGCGAGTGCAGAATATGCAGAAATTTGGCTTTGTTTTTCCTGGCCAGGGTTCACAGAAAGCAGGCATGCTGAGTGAACTGGCAGCCGTATACCCCTCCGTCCCTGAAACATTTGCTCAGGCCTCCGACGTACTGGGCACTGATTTGTGGCAAATAACGCAGGAAAACCCCGACGGCCTGCTGGATCAGACCCATTTTACGCAACCCGCTCTGCTCGCGGCATCTGTCGCTATCTGGCGAATCTGGATGGACAAAAAGGCGCCACTACCGGCGATGCTGGCTGGTCACAGCCTGGGCGAATATTCCGCGCTGGTGTGCGCTGGCGTACTGGGGTTTGATGATGCCATTGCGCTGGTACACAAGCGCGGGCAATACATGCAAACAGCGGTACCCGCAGGCACCGGAGGCATGGCAGCCATTATTGGCATGGATGACAGTCGAATAGATGAGATCTGTCGCAGCGTGGCAGGCGAGGGTGTGGTCGTGGCAGCCAATTTCAACTCGCCGGGGCAGACAGTCATTGCGGGTGACAAGGCCGCGGTTGAGCGTGCCATGGTCGCCTGTAAGGACGCAGGCGCAAAGCGTGCGCTGCCATTGAACGTCAGCGTGCCATCGCATAGCGCATTGATGAAACCGGCTGCGGATCAGCTGGCCGACGACCTGGCCGGGATCGTGTTCAAAAAACCGGAATTGCCGGTCGTGCAGAATATCAATGGCCGGGCAAGCAAAGAGCCTGGTGAAATACGTGACAATCTGCTTAAACAGTTGTACATGCCGGTGCAGTGGGTTGATACGATTTATTGCATGCGCGACTTCGGCGTCGGCAAAGTAGTAGAATGCGGTCCCGGGAAGGTGCTCGGCGGCCTGATTAAACGCATTCAACCGGAAATCAGCTGTTACAGCACTGAAACGCCCGACGCTCTGGGCGAGGCCGCAGAGGGCCTTGCGCACTGAGCCAGATTGTCTTACACAACGGAGTGACGCATTACATGAGCATGTCAGGAAAAGTAGCGCTGGTAACCGGCGCCAGCCGGGGAATCGGACGAGCCATAGCGGCAGAATTGGGAAGTCAGGGCGCCATCGTAGCGGGTACCGCAACTACTGAGGACGGCGCCCAGGCCATTACGGAATTTTTTGCCAGCCAGGGTGTCAAAGGCGCAGGGTTTTGCCTGGATGTGTCGTCTACCACAGCGGTTGAAGCTGTGTTGGCAAAGATTGCCGGAGATCTCGGAAGTGCACCACTGATACTGGTCAACAATGCCGGCATCACACGTGACAACCTTCTTATGCGTATGAAAGAAGATGAGTGGGACAGTGTGATAAACACCAACCTCAATTCGTTGTACAGGGTATGTCGTGTCGCCTTGAAGGCCATGACCAAGGCACGCTGGGGACGCATCATCAATATCAGCTCGGTGGTTGCTTCCAGCGGTAATCCGGGACAAACCAATTACGCGGCGTCAAAAGCGGCCGTGGAAGGGTTCTCGCGCTCGCTGGCCCGCGAGATCGGCTCCCGTGGTATTACGGTGAACTCAATTGCACCGGGTTTTATCGATACGGACATGACACGTGCCTTGACGGAAAAGCAGATCGAATCGCTGCTGGTACAGATACCGTTGGCGCGCTTTGGTAAACCCGAAGAAATAGCGTCGGTTGCCGGGTTTCTGGCCTCGGATGCGGGTGCCTATATTACAGGCGAAACCATTCAGGTGAATGGCGGCATGTACATGGCCTAGTTCAGGGCCTGGTACATGCCCCAAATGACACCAAGGGGGCATGGTTATTGATTAAGAGATAGTTTAATTTATAAGAATAAGCTTTTGATAAACAATTAAATTAATCTGGTCAAGTGAATTATTTTCCAGTTTAAGATTACAAGCACTATAAAATACATGTAAACTTGCGTTTTAGATTATTTCAGTTGGTCAATTTTTAACCAATTTAATCGGAATGCATGACAAACCCTGGTACTAGGAGCTAATAAGAGTTATGAGCAGCATTGAAGAACGCGTGAAAAAAATTGTCTGCGAGCAGCTTGGCGTTAAGGAAGAAGACGTAAAAGCTTCCTCTTCATTCGTAGAAGATCTCGGCGCTGATTCTTTGGATACCGTGGAATTGGTAATGGCTCTCGAAGAAGAGTTTGAAACTGAGATTCCGGACGAAGAAGCCGAAAAGATCACCACTGTTCAGCTGGCAATTGATTATATCAATCAGCACCTGTAACAGCATTCCGCCTATCGGATAGATACAAACAAAAGCTACTCTGGGTTGCGACTTAGAGTAGCTTTTGTTTATCTGAGTGGCTGATCCTGGCGAATGCCGTATAAATATCTGCGACCGGGCAGTAGATACGGTCAGATACGTGGAGAAAAGCGTGTTTAATGGCAGACGAGTAGTCGTGACTGGCTTGGGCATGGTCACCCCCTTGGGTAATGATGTTGCCTCAAGCTGGCAAGCGCTTAAAGACGGAAAGAGCGGTATCAATGCAATTGAGCACTTTGATACATCAGCATTCAGCACCCGTTTTGGCGGCTCCATCAAAAACTTTGACAGTGATCCCTACATGTCGGCGAAAGACGCCAAACGCATGGATGTATTTATCCTTTACGGGGTAGCAGCCGGCGTTCAGGCCATGCGCAGTGCCGGGCTGGAAGAGGGCGGTTTTGATCCGGCCCGGTTTGGTGCTGCGATCGGCTCCGGCATTGGCGGCATCACCGCGATTGAGAACAATGCTGAGCTGATCAGAAACGCCGGGCCACGCAAAGTGTCTCCGTTTTTTGTGCCCGGTTCCATCATCAATATGCTGGGCGGCACACTTTCTATTCGTTATAACCTGCAGGGCCCCAATATAGCCGTTACCACCGCGTGTACCACAGGCACTCACAACATCGGGCTGGCGGCACAGATGATTGCCTCCGGGCAGGCCGATCTGATGATTGCCGGCGGTGCTGAAATGGCAACGTCGCCGGTCGGTCTGGGAGGCTTCTGCGCCGCTCGTGCGCTGTCTACCCGCAACGATGACCCCCAGTCTGCCAGTCGCCCCTGGGACAAAGACCGGGACGGTTTTGTATTGAGCGATGGCGCCGGCATCATGATCCTGGAAGAATATGAACATGCCCGCAAGCGTGGCGCAAAGATTTATGCGGAGCTCTCCGGCTTTGGCATGAGTGCTGATGCTTTCCACATGACATCGCCATCGGAAAATGGCCGGGGCGCTGCGACCTGCATGCAGAATGCCTTGAACAGTGCCGGGCTGAATTCGAGTGATATCGATTATATCAATGCACATGGCACCTCAACGGTTGCCGGCGATATTGCCGAAACCCAGGCGGTGAAGACCGTATTCGGAGACTACGCATTGAAGTTGCCGGTCAGCTCCAGTAAATCCATGCTGGGCCATTTGCTTGGCGCGGCTGGTGCTGTAGAGGCGATAATCTGTGTCCTGTCATTGCATGATCAGGTCATAACGCCCACCATCAATCTGCATGACGCTGACCCCGCCTGTGACCTGGACTACGTACCTGGTAGTAGCCGGGATGCAAAATTGAATGCCGTCTTGAATAACTCCTTTGGGTTTGGCGGTACCAATGGTTCGCTGATCTTCGCGCGATTGCCCTGATGGCCGGGTTGACGCTGGTAGATGGTGTGCTGGCCGATACCTTGCCGGTCAGCGACCGTGGTCTGCTTTACGGCGACGGCGTGTTTGAAACCATTCGTTATCGCTGTCATCAACTTGATCTGCTGCCTGCTCACCTGGCGCGTCTGCGCCAGAGTTGTGAGCGACTGGGTATTCCGGTGCTAATGCCCGACATTGAACGGCACATCAGCAAGCTGCTTGAATACCAGGCATCAAGATCCGGGGCCGGGTCTGCTGGCTCAAATGGGGCTGATGGGGCTGATGGAATCGTCAAGATCATCGTCACCCGCGGCGATGGTGGCCGGGGTTACACCCCTCCGGCATCAATGGTTCCGCGTACCCTGGTTCAGTTTCATCCACTGCCCCCGCACTATGAACAATATTACCGCAGCGGTATTTCCGGCATGATATGCAGCCACCCGGTGTCCGGTAATCCAGCACTCGCCGGCTTAAAACATCTCAACCGTCTTGATCAGGTCATGGCCAGCCGGGAGCTGCTTGCAGCGCAGGGCGGTGCCGGCAAAGCCGACCCGATGCTGCAGGAAGGACTTATGCTTGACTGCATGGGCAATCTGGTAGAAGGCACCCGGAGTAATGTTTTTGTTGTTCTGCATGGACAACTGTGCACACCTGATTTAACTGACGCTGGCGTGTGTGGCATCATGCGCAGCGCGCTGCTTGCCTGGTACCGGGAGCAGGGGATTGATGTCGCCGTCAGGCAAATTTCTTCGGATGAACTGAGCCTTGCCAGTGAACTGTTTATTTGCAACAGTGTGCTGGGCGTCTGGCCGGTCAATCGCGTTTATGATTTTGCCCACGATAGTGTCCTGAACCTGCCGGAGCAGGCCATGGCCCGACGCGCCCAGGACTGGCTGGCCGGTCAGTAACTGATTCACTTTTTGATAGAGCACAGCTCCCACGTGTCGACATGGCTTTGATATCTGTTCGCAGACTGCTGATTATTGTTTGTGTCCTGTCTGTTGTCAGCATTCTGCTGATCGCGGTGTCGTTGTTGACAGTGCGGCAGTACCTGGATTCGCCGCTGGCGCTGCCGGATGAAGCGGTTGTGGTAACCATTGAACCGGGTCGCTCATTGCAGCAGATCGCCAATCGTTTGTCTGCACAGGGTTATCTTGCGTGGCCCCGGGCTCTGGTTTTATGGGCGCGCTGGCACGGATTTGATCGTCGTATTCGCAGTGGCGAGTATGCTCTGAGGGCTGACACAACACCGAGAGCGTTAATGGACCTGCTGATGTCCGGACGCGTTGTGCAGTATCCGGTGACCCTGGTCGAGGGCTGGACAGTGCGTCAGGTACTCGACAATCTCTGGCAACGAGACAGCATCAATGCAGTACTGCGCGATCTGAGTGATGAGGACATCCATGCCGCACTGGAAACCTCGTTCCCGGCACTGGAGGGCAGCCTGTTCCCGGATACCTATTTTTATATCAGAGACACCACGGATCTTGAGATACTGCAGCGTGCCAACGCCCGTTTGCACCAAGTCCTGGATGAAGAATGGCAACGGCGTGCGGTAGGCTTGCCGTACGAATCACCCTGGCAGGCACTGATAATGGCTTCAATCATTGAGCGCGAATCCGGCTATCAGGCCGAAAAACAGGACATCGCAGGGGTATTTGTCAGGCGTCTGCAGACCGGCATGCGCCTGCAGTCGGATCCGACGGTGATATACGGTATGGGAAGCCGTTACGATGGAACGATCTACCGTAGTGATCTCGATACCACCACCGCGTACAATACCTATCGGATCAACGGATTGCCACCGACGCCAATAGCGCTTGCCGGACGTGATTCCATTCATGCCAGCCTGCAGCCCGGTGCCGGCACTGCCCTGTATTTTGTCTCTCGTGGCGATGGCAGTCATCAATTTTCCGACACACTGGAAGAACATAACGCGGCGGTGCAACAGTATTTACGTGGCGGGTCTGACAATGACAACAATTGAGGCTGGCCCCCGGGTGCCAGACCGGACATCGATCAATGAGGACTAACGTGCCAGCTTGCCTGATAACGGTTGAAGGGATTGAAGGCGTGGGTAAAACCACCAATATCAACTGGATATGTGAATGTCTTGCCGAACTGGGTATTCCCTATATTCAGAGTCGGGAGCCTGGCGGCACCGCGCTTGCTGAAGAAATCCGGGAATTGCTGTTGATGCCCCGGGAAGAGGACATGGCCGATCTGACTGAATTGTTGCTGGTTTTTGCGGCGCGGGCGCAGCATCTGCACGGGTTGATACAACCGGCACTGACGCGTGGCGAGTGGGTAGTCTGTGACCGCTTTACCGATGCCACCTATGCTTACCAGGGGGGCGGACGGGGTCTCGATGTATCCCGGATTGCGGCGCTGGAAACGTTGGTGCAAAAAGACCTGCGGCCGGATCTGACGCTCATTCTGGATATAGATCCAGCGCAGGGCCTCGCGCGGGCCCATCAGCGTGGCGCGCCAGACCGCTTTGAGCAGGAAGCCATCAGTTTTTTTACCCGGGTCCGGAACACCTACCTGGAGCGCGCCCGGGCAGCACCTGAACGCTATCTGATCGTTGATGCGGGCAAACCGCTGCACGATGTCCAGGCCCAGATCAAGCAGGGCCTGGTGTATTTCTGTCAGCGTATGGCAAACGCTCAGCAAACCACGAGTGACGCCCATCATGGCACTTGACCTGCTCTTGCCCTGGCACGTTGACGCCTGGTCACAAGTGATTTCGCAGCAGCGCCATGCACGCCTGGCACATGCTTACCTGGTCAGTGGCCCGCAGGGCAGTGGTCGCTATCAATTCGCCCGTGCCCTGGCAGCGAAATTGTTATGCGAAAATCCGGCATCCGGTGATCCGGAAGTGACAGCCTGCGGAGCCTGTCGACAGTGTCGTTTGTTCGCGGGGGGCAATCATCCTGACGTGCTTGATATTTCGCCCGAGGAAGGCCGCAGCAGCATCAAAATTGATCAAATACGCACGATTTCACGCCTGGTCAATCAGACCAGCAATCAAACCGGCGCCATCAAAGTCATTATCATTCAGCCGGCAGAAGCGCTGGGCACGGCGGCGGCGAACTCGCTGTTGAAAAATCTGGAGGAACCGCCGGGCAGGACCCTGTTTCTGTTGCTCAGCGGACCTGGCGCACAAATGTTGCCAACCATCCGCAGTCGCTGCCAGCCCCTGCCGTTGGCACCGGCCACTGAGGAACAGGGTATGGCCTGGCTGGCGGAGCATTCATCAGCGGCCACTGAAGAGCTGGCTTCGGCACTTGCGCTGGCACCGGGTGCGCCCCTGTCTGCGCTGGCTCTGCTGGAAGCAGGGGTGCCAGCGTGGCGAAGCATTGTGCTTGAACAGCTTGCGGAGATGGCTGCCGGTCGCTTGCTGCCGACAGAATTAGCCAAATACTGCAATGCCCAGCCGCTGAATTATGCTATACAACTGATGCAGGCGTTGTCATTGCAAAAAGCACGTGATGCATTGGCTGCGCAGAATACAGAAGACGCAAAAGCGGTATTGCGATTCGGGCGTGAACTCGTGCAGATAAACAGACAACTGGAAAGCGGTGCCAACCCGAATCCATTGATGGCGCTGGAACATATCTTCAGCGCCTGGAAAAACGCCACTGGAGACACGGATGTCGCTGGCACACGAGCGGGACAACACACAAGCAGTCACTGACCATGACAGCACGGCATTCACGCCGTCGCTGGTATCGATCAGTATAAGAGACCCACTGGTTTTACAGCGCTGCTACCTGCCTTTTTTTCTGCGTGGCGGGTTGTTCATACCCTGCGACAGGCCTTACCGCTTGCAGCAACGTTTGTTTCTGATAGTCAAACTACCCGCATTGCCCGACGCACCTGACACCGTGACCACCCATGGTGGCAGTGTGACAGTGGCCTGGCTGACACCCGCGCAGGCTCAGGGAAACAAGCGTATGGGCATTGGTGTGCATTTTGATGCAGGGGAGGCGGATCTGAAGCACTCTATAGAATCGTTGCTGAATGCTCTGTTATGATCTGTCGCAGACACATTCGGAGACAGCTCATGCAGCGTATTTACACCTCATATCGTTTTTCTGGCAGCAGGTCTGACGGCAAGCGCCATATTGCCCGCACCTTCCTGTGGCGGCTATCGGCACTGATGGTTCTCTGCCTGTCCCTGGCGGCCTGCGGTCCCCAATCCAACCAGTCAGCATCCGCCGATGCCGCGCCCGGCGTTACGGTGCTGGATGTTTACAAAAGCCCGACCTGCGGATGCTGTGGCGCGTGGATAGAGCACGCGGAAGAGCGCGGGTTTGAGGCCGTCGTTCACGATCTTGACAACGATGCGTTGACCCGGGAAAAACTGGGTCGGGGTATCACACTGCGATATCAGTCCTGCCACACGGCAGTGGCTGCGGATGGCAGTGTTTTTGAGGGCCATATACCGGCTTATCTGATTCATCAGTATCTGGCTGACAAGCCGGCGGACAGCCTTGGTCTGGCTGTGCCCGGTATGCCTATTGGCAGCCCGGGCATGGAAGTCGGAGACCGGCTGGACCCTTACGATGTTTATCTGCTCAAAACCGATGGTAGCGCCGACGTTTACGCACATATCAGCGATCAGCAGTCACAGTATCAGTAATGGTTCATGACGCAGGAGGACAACAGCGTCCGGTATGCCGTGGCGGCTACAGCGGCGCCTGATCCTGCAACTTGAGGGTGACCAGTTCGGCCAATGCCAGGCTGGCAGTCAGACCGGGTGATTCGATCCCGAACAGTTGAATCAGACCCGGGCAGCCGTGCACATATTCATCCTGGATCATGAAATCCGCAAACGCGGGGCTCAGCCTTGGTCTGATTCCGGCGTAGGCCGGCTGCAGGCGCGTCTCGTCCAGCGCAGGATAGTATGTCTTGATGGCGTCGGCAAAGGCGCTTCGGCGGGTCTCGTGCACGCGGTAGCTGATGCTACTGACGGGTTCGATATCGGGTCCGAAGCGGCACTGACCAGCCAAATCCAGCGTTGTGTGGATGCCCAGGCCACGCTGACGGGCATCAGGTACCGGATAAATCAGATGCCGGAAGGGTGAGCGACCTGACAGGCTAAAGTAATTTCCTTTGACCAGATGCATCTCGGGAATCAATTGTTGATCGATACCGGATATCGATGCTGCGACCCGTCCGGCGGACAGACCGGCACAATTGATCAGCATGCGGCTGCGGATGCAAAAGATGTCTTTAACATCGTTGTTGTGATCGCTGTCTGCGTCTATGTCGATATCAAAGATACCCGGGCCCCGGCATTCAGCTCGCATGAAACGGCTGCGTGTTGCACACAGCACTCCATTTTTCTCCGCCTCATACTGCAGATTTTGCATCAGGGCATGACTGTCAACGATGCCGGTGTCAGGTGACCACAACGCTGCGCTTGCCCGCACCTGCGGTTCCAGTCGCGTCAGATCCTGCGCCGAGAGGCGGGTGAGGGAGTCGACTCCACATGCCAGCGCTGATGCCTGCAGTTGGTCCAGGGAGAGCTCTTCGCCCTGCTGAGCGACAATCAGTTTGCCGATGCGCCGGTGGGGTATGTCGTGCCGGGCACAGTAGCTGTAAAGCAAGGCGTTGCCGCGCACACAAAGCCTCGCCTTCAGGCTGCCGGGCGGGTAATACAGCCCGGCGTGAATGACTTCGCTATTGCGACTGCTGGTTTCCTGGCCGACACCGTCGTTCTGCTCAAGCAACAGAATGCTGGCTTTGGGCCAGCGCGCGGATAACTCGCGCGCCAGCGCCAGGCCAATGATGCCGGCGCCGACAATACTGATATCAAACGTATGTCTGGCCGGGGCGTTAATAGGCGCTTGCGCCTCCGTCATTACGGGGGTCGGAAGAGCCGTGCATGACACCATCCTTTAGCAGGATGGAGTTGGCATCCCCGATGCCGTAGCCACCCGGGCGCATCTCTGTGTGCCCCATGCTTTCCAGTTCTTCCAGCGCGCCATCAACAAACGCATCGGGCTCATAACGCACAATATCGGGCTGCCATTGGTGGTGAATACGCGGACTGGCGACGGCATCTTCGATACTCATGTCATGATCAAGTGTGTTCAGAATGACCTGAAATACGGTATTGATGATGGTTGAACCACCGGGAGAACCTGTAACCAGCACGGTTTCGCCGTCCCGGGTGACAATAGTCGGGGTCATGGAGCTAAGCATGCGTTTGCCCGGTTCGATCTTGTTGGCTTCGTCACCCAGCAAGCCATAGGCATTGGGCGTGCCCGGCTTGGCGGAAAAGTCATCCATTTCGTTGTTCAGCAGAAAGCCTGCGCCGGGCACCACGATGCGGTTGCCGTAGCCCAGATTCAGCGTTGTTGTCACCGAGACGGCGACGCCGTCTTTGTCCATGACTGAATAATGCGTGGTTTCAGTGCTTTCATTCGGCCAGGTACCCGCACCGATGTCTTCGCTGCGCGAGGCCTGCTCCGGATCAAAGTCGCTGAAGCGCTCACGGGCGTATGCCTTGTCTGTGAGCATGTCCAGAGGCACCGGGTAAAAATCAGGGTCACCCATGTGTTCGGCGCGATCAGCATAGGCACGGCGCTGTGCTTCCACCATCAGGTGAATGGTTTCTGCAGTGCCCCAGCCCAGGCTGCCCAAATCATAAGGCTCCAGCATATTGAGCATTTGCACGATCAAAGCACCGCCGGAGGAGGGTGGGGGCATGGACCAGATGTCGTAACCACGATAACTGCCGCTGATCGGCTCGCGCCATTGAACGTTGTACGCCGCCAGGTCCTCATGAGAAATCAGGCCGCCGATGCGTTGCATTTCAGCAATCAGCAAATCGGCCGTTTCGCCCTTGTAAAAACCGTCCCGACCCTGTTCGGAAATCCTCTTCAGTGACGCTGCCAGATCGGACTGGATCCAGATATCACCGGCCTGCCAGGGCTGACCATTGTTGGTGAAGATGGCCGTTGAAGCAGGGTAGTCGCTCATGCTGTCGGAGACGCGGGCAAAACTGTCCGCCATATCCTGGGTCAGCGCAAAACCCTCTTCCGCAAGTGCAATGGCTGGCGCCATGACCGCTTCCCGACTCATGGAACCATAACGTTCCAGTGCATCCAGCATGCCGGCAACACTGCCGGGTACGCCTGATGCCTGGGCGCTGTACAGCGACCTGCGGCGATCAACATTACCCGCCTCATCCAGAAACATGTCAGGAAATGCGCTGCCGGGGGCTTTTTCACGGTGATCCTGCGTTACCACCGTGCCATCGTCCAGTTTGATGACCATGAAGCCACCACCACCGATATTGCCTGCAGACGGGTGAGTGACGGCCAGAGCAAAGCCGACGGCGACAGCGGCATCAATGGCGTTACCGCCTTGCTGCAAAATTTCCACGCCAACATCGGAGGCAATCTGGGAGCGCGAAGTCACCACGCCATTGGTGCCGGTCACAGTATTGGCAGATGCGAGCGGGGAATAGCTCAGCGGTGAAAAAACAAAGGTGATGACGAGCAAGCAGGTTAAACAGGTACGACTCAGCATGTGTGATGCCTCTGGGATCAGGTTTCAGATTGTCTATGGTTTCACTGGGTATCCTACCATAAAGTGTTTGTCAGCGGTCATTGCCAACTATATGATCGATGACAATTTTTACAGTAAAACAAGCAGGGTTTAAAAGTAGCTTATGTCGACTTATGAGTATGATTTTTTTGTTATCGGTGCCGGCTCCGGCGGTGTACGGGCGGCCCGCACGGCGGCGGCACTGGGGGCCCGAACCGGCATCGCTGAAGCCCGGTTCTTTGGCGGTACCTGCGTGAATGTGGGCTGTATTCCCAAGAAACTGTACACCTATGCCGCACACGCCAGCCACGATTTCGCTGACAGTGCCGCCTATGGCTGGCATGCTGCCAGCCGACCCGAGTTCAACTGGTCGTTGCTGAAGGAGAACAAAGACAGGGAAATCAGTCGTTTGAACGGAATTTATAAGAATCTGCTGAGCAATGCTGCCGTGGATATCTTCGAGGGACATGCCCGCCTGGCCGGTCCCAACCGGGTCGCCATTGGCGACAGGGAGATATCCGCCCGGCATATTCTTGTTGCTGTCGGTGGTCAGTCTTTTATGCCACCGGTGCCTGGTATAGAGCATGCCCTGGATTCAGATGATTTCTTTGAACTGTCGGAGCAACCGGAAACGGTGCTGATCGTGGGTGGCGGCTACATTGCAACCGAACTGGCCGGTGTGTTTGCTGGCCTGGGTACGCAGGTGACGCTGGCCTACCGCGGAGACTTGCTGCTGAATGGGTTTGATCAGGATATTCGTTCGTTTTTTACTGATGCCATAAAGTCCTACACCAACCTTAAACTGAATTCGGATATAGAACGTATAACTGAATCGAAACAAAAAAAGCAGGTGCTGTTCAGTGATGGCACCCGACAAACCTTTGATGCGGTGCTATACGCAACGGGCCGTGTGCCGGCGACAGCAAATCTGGGACTGGCAGACAATGGCGTGGAATTGTCCGATGTGGGTGCCATCATCGTTGACAAGGATTTCGAAACATCAACGCCGGGGGTGTATGCAGTGGGCGATGTGATCGACCGGGTGACACTGACACCGGTTGCACTGGCGGAGGGTCAGGCCTTGGCCCGTCGTTTGTTCGGCGGCCCAAAGCAAGTGGTTTCTTATGATCTGATTCCGGCTGCCGTATTCAGCGACCCGCAGATTGCGACCGTCGGTATGACGGAGGATGAAGCCAGAAGCTGCCATAAGCAGATCGATGTTTACCGTAGTCGGTTCCGCCCGTTGAAACACACAATGACGGGCCGGGAGTCATACAGTTTGATGAAAATGCTGGTAGACAGGGCAAGTGATCGTGTAGTAGGTATACATATGGCGGGTGACGATGCGGCCGAAATCATGCAGGGTATGGCCGTTGCATTGCAGGCCGGCGCAACCAAGGCGCAATTTGATTTGACTATCGGGATACACCCGACGGCAGCAGAAGAGTTCGTCACCATGCGCACCCCGGTGAGTGACTGACCTGTCGGTACCGGTTTACCAGCAAAGATTTTACAAACCAATAATTAAATTAAAGTCGAAGGTCTATGCCAACAAATACAACAGCTAACGAACCCGCCAATACACCAGGCAGTAACACAAATCTGTTTAATTCCCAGGCACGGGATCTGCAATTCTATACCCGGGTCATGATTGCAGTTTCCCTGTGCGGTATCAGCTTTGGCTTGCCATTCGCTTTATACCATCTGTTCTGGGGCAGTGTTGTGGTAACGGCCATATTGCTGCCGGTTGTTGTCCTGCAGCTTGTTGCTTTGATATCACTGATCAGGCGTGGTTTTAACGCCTTTGCGGCCTGGACCATTGCTACTGTGCAAACCGGCGCCAACATCTTTTTTGTCATTGAAGTAGGCATGATGGCCAGTTACTGGTTATATGCCAGCGGCGTTGCCAACTATTACATTCTTGACCGGCGCCCGGCGTTGCTGATCAACGTGGTTGCCTGCCTGCTGGCGGTCACTGTGGCATTTGATGAGCCCAGCTATGTGGTTCGCTATTGCGCAGCGTTTGCCATGATCAATATATTTCTGTTTGCGTTTGCCGTGCAGCTGGAAAAGAAAAATGATGAGCTGGACAGGATGCTCACCATCGATCCGTTGACGCGGGTTGGCAACCGGACCGCCATGGACGAAACGCTGTCGCGGATAAAAAATCTGTTCGATCGGTATAACACACCCGCCACTGTTCTCATGATCGACCTGGATAATTTTAAGGTGATTAATGACACGCTGGGGCATTCCGAAGGCGATAAGGTCCTGTGTCGTGTGGCTGATCTGGTGCAGGGCAGGCTCAGGCCCACCGATTCCCTGTATCGTTATGGCGGCGAGGAGTTCATCGTCGTGGCAGAAAATACGTCGTTGAGTCAGGCATCATTTCTGGCTGAAAGTATACGCCAGCTGATAGCCGACCATCGCGGTACTCATGTCGAAACCGAGAGCAAGCTGACCGTATCAATTGGCGTGGCGCAGCTGCGTAAAGACGAGGGTACGAATAGCATGGTTGACCGTGCTGACAAGGCTTTGTACAAGGCCAAATCCATGGGTCGCAACTGGGTCTGTTTCGATGGCGAGCAAGAGACCCCGCCGAACAGCTCTCGCTCCGGTGCAGAGATGAGCCAGGCGGCGGGCTGAAAGCAGGGGTAAGCTGATATCCGCGCGATCCACCGCCACTGGCGACATTCTCAAACCGGTAAGTCGTCGGGTACCGCGTCCACGCGATACGCCTGCGTTCCCTCAGGTGGCTCAAACCAGCCCGGATCACTGTGATCAAGCTCATCTCGAACCTTTATCAGTGTAAACATGCCCCCCATTTCCATCGGACCGAATGCGCCGCGCCCGCCCATCATGGGTAAGGTGTTTTCCGGGCCACGCATATGCCCGGCATCAATATGTTGCTGGTGTGCCGACATGCCGTGTTCGCCCATGGCCATGTATCCCGGAATCTGCTGCCGGATCTGTCGTGCCAGTTCTGACTGATCAACACCGGTGGTCACCGGCAGTTCATGCCCCATGGCATTCATCGTGTGATGTGACATATGGCAGTGCAGGGGCCAGTCGCCGGCAACGGCAGTAAATTCCAGATCCCGGGTCTGGCCAACACCGACGATCTCGGTTACCTCTTTGCGCCATTGATTTTGCGGCCAGCGGCCACCGTCCGAACCGGTCACGTCAAACTGTACACCGTGCATGTGCATGGGATGATTGTACATCGACAGATTGCCGATTCTGACGCGCACCCTGTCCCCGGTTTCAGCCAGCAGCGGCGCAATATGCGGAAACACCTTGCTGTTAATTGTCCACAGGTCAAAGTCTGTCATGATGCTGGGGTCCGGCCGGTAGGTGGCCGGATGGATGGCCCAGTTATGCAGCAATAAGGCAAAATCGCGGTCGACTTGGGTACCCGGATCCTGTTGTTTTGGATGAATGATGAACATGCCCATCATGCCCATGGCCATTTGCAGCATTTCGTCGGAATGAGGGTGGTACATATGTGTACCGTGTTGCTTCAGGGTAAATTCATAAGCCCATGACTCGCCTGGCGGGATTGCCCGTTGTGTGAGGCCGGCGACGCCGTCCATGCCAAATGGCAGCAGCAAGCCGTGCCAGTGCACGGTCGTCGGTTCTTTTAAACGATTGGTCACATATATTCTGACCTGATCGCCTTCAACGGCTTCAATGGTGGGTCCCGGTGTGCTGCCATTGTAGCCCCAGGCCTTGATGCGCGTGCCTTCGGCGAATTCATGGTCCACTTCCTCGGCGATTAAATGGAATTCCTTTACTCCGTCGCGCATTTTGTAGGGCAGGGTGCGGCCATTGGGCGTCACCACGGGTGTATAAGGCAGATTGCTATCACTGGCAAGCTGGTTTTGAGGCGTGTTGTCAGGATCGCTGGTTGCCGCTTGGTTTGTCTTTGCATAGACCGTGCGATTACTCAGACCGGCACTGACAAGCCCGGCGGCGCTGCCCAGCAATAATTGTCGACGATTAATCATGATGGTGCTCCTGGTTTGCGGAAAATTGCATCAGCCTGGCGTATTCAACCCAATACTGCTGCAGCAGGCCTATATAACGAATCATGTTTTCATTTTGGTCTTGTTTCACGCTGAGCAGATCGAATGCTCCGGTCAACATGAAGTTGTACTCCTGCAGGGCCAGATCAAGCATTTGTTGATGCCGGGGGATGTCTTCGTCACGCAGTTGCATAATCTGACTGGTCAGGCTGAGCAGCCTGGTGATGCTGGTGCCAAGCTGGTTTTCAATGACAAGTTCAAGTGTTTGTTTGTCTGCGGCCAGCTGCTCCAGCTGTGCCTGCACGTAGGCATCTGTCGTTTGCCCCTGATCAAACACAGGTATGCTGAGGTCGAACTCGAAGCCGCTGGCATTGCTCCCGTCCGAGTCGCGCTCGGTGACAAGCCCGACTCCGGCTTCTGTCATGCCAAAGCGTTGTGCCTGCAGTCCCAGCCTTTTCTGCAGCATCGTGGCCGAGTCACGCAGCAACCTGGCATCTGGCCGCTTCTCCCAGGCACTCGCCAGCAGCTGCCTGAATTCATCCTCATTCTGCGATAACGTTTTTAATCTATTGATATCTAACATTTCGTTTTCTGTGTCAGGCAATACTTGAGGGATCACAAGTTCGCTGTTAAAGCCCATGCCCAGTTTGAGTTTCAGCGCAGCCAAGGCCTCATCAGCGTGAAACCGGGATTGTTGGGCAGCCTGTTGCCGCCGTGCGAATTCACTGTCGTAACGTAACCAGTCCAGCTCGCTCAGGTTGCCGGCTTCGTTGAGTTGACGAGCCAATTCCGCATTCAGGCGAGCGGTTTCAGCAGCCTGTTGGTATTGAGTGTCCAATTGCCTGGCAGCAACCGCAGCGAAATACGTGCTGCTGACACTGCTCAATTCAGCGCTTAGCGCATCCAGCACGCGCGATTGTGCCGCTCTGAATTCAGCACTGGCCTGTTGTTTACGCAGGCCTTGAGTGAGCCAGTCCAGAACACCGAGATTAATGGCAAATTCGGTTTGCCAGCGACCACCGTCTTCGGGTCGCAGCGCGGAAGCCGATAAACCAGGGTTATTGATCAGTGTGGCCTGTCGGTACGCGGCGTCGGCAATGCCTTGTGATGCCAGCATTGCGCGTATGGCGGGACTTTGCTGCAGGGCCAGTGATTGCGCCTGTGTCGGGCTCAGAACAGACGAGGTAATGTCTGCTGACGACGGGCCCATGCTGTGGTCGCTGGTGCTTTGTGTGTCTACAGTTTGTGCATGCGTCTCTTGCAGAGCCGGTGACCAGCTGTATAGCGCACTGAACAAGACCTGTTCATGGTTTTGTTCGTTATGCGGGTCATGCGATGTGGCGCTGCAGGCGACAAGCACTGGCAGCAGAAATGACACAGCTAACGTGTGGTTTGGCATACGATCTTCCTTTCATCAATAAAATCACCAGCCCGCACAAAGGGCTGTTTCGTGGTTTTTATTAAACAGAAAGGATGCGTTTAGGGGGGCGGACAGGGAAATCGGGGAAACCGGCGGCCAGTTCATCGGGTCGAGCGGCAGCCGTGTCGGCTTTGATCAGGTAACTCAGAGGTTCGCCGTTCAGCGCGAGCATGTGCTGGAGTTTGTGGCAGCCGCCGGTGCAGTGATAACAATCTTCTGCGGGCGCCTGATGCTCAGGGCTGCTGGTTGCAGGGTCTGAGTGTGCCATCTGCCGGGTTGGCGCTTGTCCGTGACAGTCTTCGGTGCTGTCATGTACGGCCGGTGTGGATATCTGTTCAGAGACAACAGGATCTGTCGTGACACAATGCAAAAGCGCTGTCGCCAGGGCCTGTGATGGTAGCCACAGTGCCAGCAGCAAAGCTGTCAGGAAATACGTTTTGCCAATTTGTCGTTTATGCATGATGGCGCGATTGTCACATGAAAGCCGATAGCGGGTAAAGTTGGTTTCGATCAATAGAAATGGGATATTACACTATTTCCGGTAATAAAGATTACCGGAATTAGTGTATGTGCTTGTTAATGGGACGGAGGAAATACTTTTTACTCCCTCAAAAGTATTCCCTCCGTCCCCATTAAGCCCCTCACGGATAAACGTAAAGGCGTTGGCGGCGTCCATCGGGATATTCAACCACAAAGTCCATGACGCCATTACCAGTCAGGTCACCGGCTTCAATTAGCCTGGTTTCGCCGGGCTCGGCGGAACCGGTTCCAACAAAATAGTCCATGCGCCCGGTAATGCTGATTTCGCCGATTGCCACCGACACAACGCCACGCTCGTTGATATTTACCTGACTGACATCCGGCAGCTCGCTGAGTAGTTGCCGCAATGCCGGCCAGTCGGCCGGCACAGGCACGATATCCTGTTGCATCAATTGGCCATCAGCATTTTCAAACAGGACGGAATACGCAATCAGATCCCCCATACCGGGCACCTTGAATTCGACAACACCGGGTGCATCGCCTCGGCTCGCCGGAACAGACAATAAATCCGGGCGTCCGATATTGAAGCCGCGATGCTGGGATTGCATAGCCATCTGCCCGCTGCTTCTCGAAACACTGACCTGCATTTCTTCCTCAATCACCATGTTGCCACGCTCATCAAATGCACTCAGCGCCAGGCCGGCCCGATCCAGGAAACCGGCAAACCCTTCCCCGTCTTCGAGCACCGGCGCGGCGAGTATGACCCGCCCGGTATCTGTCACAATGCGTACATTGCCGTTGGCATCGACGTAGGCCCCCGGCTCATCGTCGGGAGAAGCCTTGCTCACTGACAAAGGCAGTACTGCAACGGAATAATCCTCGTCTTTTAAGCGCAGCTCCCCGCTGGTTTCATCCTGCACCAGAGCTGAGCCTGCGTTCTGAAAATATTCCAGCTCCCCGATCGCGTCCAGGATGGTCTCGCTCTGCCCTGCTATCACACGGTCAGAGAGCATGGGGACCGAACGCGCATCACCGGACTGCCAGACGACACTATTCAGGGCCTGGGTAAGATCCAGACCGGGGTGAATGGAGCCGTCAGATTCAAAAGTGACGTTGGGGCCCAGGACAACGTCCGGCCCCAGCGTGGTGCCCGGGCCGATAACAACATTCTCCAGGCGCGCGCCGCTGACAATAACAGCATCATCAACACGGGCGGGAGAATCCGGGTCGCCGATCAGTTGCGCGGATATCGTGCCACCGGTGATCGAGGCATTGCTGCCCAGGACTACCTCGCCGCTGATCTCGCCACGATTGTCGACGGCGCCGGTAATGGTCCCGCCATTAAAGATGCCATTTTCCGTGATGGTGGCATTGCCAGAAAGTGTGCCATTCAATATCTCACCGGAAATCACATTAACATTGTCCGGTGAGGCTGGCGGCGCCGGAATCGAGATGACAATCTGTGCGCTGTCAACGGCTGTGGTTGTTCCCATCTGGCTGCTACCGTCGACGAGTGTCAGATCATTCTCGCCGTTGACACTGAGCAGGAAGCTGCTGCCGTTCGTCACCGCATCGGTGTCGGAAAAATACGCATTGATGGTGTAGGTTTCCGATGCACCGTCTGCAATGGAGATCTCCAGGTTTGTGAAGCTGATGGTTTGTGCACCTGCATCGTAGCTGCCGACGACGTTGTCCACGTTCTGGCCAGCCAGGCGCCAGGTCACCTGCCCTCGCTCCGCATCGGATGAGGTGCCGGCGACATGCACCGTGATCTGCGATACTTTCAGTGCCAGGTCATCATCACTGCCGCCATCGGATAATATGAAGTCGAACACATCAACCGCAGACGCCGGGGTATCACTGTTTATGCTCAGCGTAACCGGGGCGCTCGTGCTTCCGGCGGCGGTCAGATCGCCATCGGTATCGGGTACCGTGACGCTCAACATCGCCTCAAACACATCCTGAATATAAGGATAGCCATCGTTGATCAGATCATCGCGAGCCCAGACAGACGCAAAGTTCCAGCTCGAATCGTAATTGCTGGTATCCTTCATCTGCTCGGTCGTGAAGCCCGTGCCACGGCCACTGGTCGCATTCTCGCTGCTGTCCATGTCCCAGTAAGCATGAACAACCGTCCCGCTCGAATAAAGGCTACCAAACAAGCCACCATCGCTGTCACCATCGTTGTTCACTCGACCGGAAGCAAAGCTTCTTTCGACCGATGCTCCATTGCTGTACTGCAGTCCCACCAGGCCACCACCGTTGGAAATTGTTGCCTCGACTGCTCCCCGCGCGAAAGAATCCTCAATCAGGGCGGCGTTGTAGTTCTCGCCAACCAGGCCGCCCACGTCACGGCGACCGGACACATCCCCCAACGCAAAGCTTTTCCTGATGACCGTGCCGGCGTCATAAATGTAGCCAACCAGGCCGCCTATCCGCGAGCCCGAGCCGTTAACCCGCACATCCGTGGCGCTTCGCTCAATCGTGCTTTGTTGCGAGGCATGACTAACCAGTCCCCCGACGTGAACAACGCCACCTGTCACTTGCCCGGTTATACGAACCTGGTCTACCAGGCCATTCTCCAGCGTCCCTGCCAGCGCCCCGCTGCGCTCATCGCCCGTCACGTCGACGTCCGTCAAAGACAGCCGGCGAACGCTGCCGCCACGGATATATCCGAACAAACCGACATTTGTCTGTGAGGACCGCGCGATAACGAGTCCGGTGATCGTATGCTCATCACCGTCAAACTCACCGGTGAACGGAGCTGCCCCGGTACCCACAGGTTCCCAGCCCTCCCCGTCACCGTAGCTGGCACCAAGATCGATATCATCAGTCAGCACAAAGCGCGCCCCGAGGTGGTCTCTGATAGTGTTCAGTTGATCTGCAGTGCTCACCAGATATGGCTCGGCTTCTGTGCCCAGGCCGCCGGCAAAACCATTGGCGGCAATGTTGATCTGTGCAGAGCTGATTTCAGCAACGCTCGGATTTATTTGGGTGCCAGCGCTGGCGGATACCAGACCCGTATTGCCATCAAGACTGAGAACAAATGTATGGCCCACCGCCAATCCGCTGTTATCGGAAAAATAGGCATTGACAGTATAAGTTTCCGAAGCACCGTCGGCGACAGTAACTACCAGGTCTTTAAAGGTGATGGTTTGCGTGGCCGAATCGTATTCCCCGGCAACATTGTTTACCCCTGCCCCATCAAGACGCCAGGTCACTTTGTTCCGTTCAGCATCGGTGGCGGTACCTGCAACAGCAACCGTGATTTCCCATACTTGCAACGACACCCCATCACCCCCCGCATCGGACAAGGAAAAGGTGAATACATCCATCGCGGATGCAGCGCTGTCAGTTGTGGTGTTCAGGTTGAGTGGTTCGGCACTGCCACCTGTTGTGGCTAACTCAGCATTGCTGTCCAGGCTGACTTCAGTCAGCAGATCCTCAAAAACGCTACGCAGGTAGGGGTAGCCGGCATTGATTTTGTTATCGCGGGCCCAGGCCGCATCGAAATCCCAGCTCGGGTCATAGCTGCTGGTGTCCTGCATCTGCCGGGTGCTAAGGCCGATGCCAGCGAAACTGTTTTCCACTCTGCTGCTGTTAATGTCCCAGTAACTCAATGCGACTTCGCTATCGTACACGCTGCAACACCCCACCAGTGCGTAGTCATCGGAAGGTGTTTCAGCCAGGCCGGTGGCATAGCTTCTCTCGATCAGTCCGTCTTCGAGTTGTCCGATCATGCCACCCACGCGAAAGTCAGACGCAAACGATTTTCCCCGCGCAAAGCTCTCTGCAATCTGCACATCTCCGGACTGAATATGACCAACCAAACCACCGATGTACGCCTCTCCGGACACGTTGCCCAAGGCAAAGCTGCGACGTATGGCCGTCTCATCATCGTTAGCGCCGCCCACCAATCCGCCACCGAACCAGAGTCCATCGTCATCAATGACAACGTCGGCCGCACTGTCTTCCAGACTGCCGCCTTCATCGAGCAGCCCTACCAGCCCCCCGACAAACAGCTCGCCGCTCACGCGTCCGGTGGCCGCGACCCGAGAAATGCTGCCACCTTGCCAGTGAGCGGCAAGCGCGCCCACCCGGTTTTGTCCCGAGATGTCGACGTCACGCAGGAACAGATTGTGCATCTGCGCAGACTCCGCCGAACCAAATAGCCCGACCGACTCCGTGGGGCGATCGATATAAAGTCCGCTGATTTCATGGCCATCACCGTCCAGCACGCCGGTAAACGGCGCGACACTGCCAATAGGTTCCCAGCCCTCCCCGTCACCATAATCTTCACCAAGATCAATGTCGTTCATGAGCACATAGTGAGCATCCAGATCATTGCGAATATCATCCAGTTGCTGAGCAGTGCCTACATGGTACGGATCATTCTCTGTACCCGATCCACTGTGCGAAATACGGATATCTTCAGAGGTGATTTGCTCAACGTTCGACCGCATTTGTGTGCCGGTGTCCGTGAACAGCAAATCGGCGCCAGCATCAATGCTAACGACGAATGTATTGCCGTCTGACACACCGTTGGTATCTGAGAAGTAGGCATTGATGGTATAGGTTTCCGATGCGCCGTCAGCGATGGAAATGTTCAGGTCACTGAAGGTGATGGTTTGAGCGTCTGCATCGTAGCTGGCCTCAACATTCTCCGCATCCGGTCCATTAAGGCGCCAGATCACCTGATTGCGTTCGGTATCCGTGGATGAGCCTGAAATTTGTGCAGAGATCTGCTGTACTCCCAGCGGTAGAGCGTCGCCACCGCCATTGTCGGACAGCGTAAAATCAAATACATCGGTTGGCTGCGCTGCGCTGCTGTCGCTCGTATCCAGGCTGATTGGCGATTGAATATCGCCTGCCACGACCAGGTTGCCATCAAAGTCGAACATCAACTGCTGGCCCACACCGCGCAGATAGGGGTAACCTTCATTGATGCCATCGCTGAGCGCCCAAACCGTGTTGAAATCCCAGCTCACATCGTAATGACTGGTATCCTTCATCTCTGCAGTGGTGAGACCTGTTCCGGCGTCGCTTGTTGAATTCACGCTAGAGTTCCAGTAACTGTCGTGAACGTCAGCCATGGTGCGGAGAGTGGCTATCAACCCCCCAGGCGCGACAAAACTTCCTGCGAAACCGCTGGCGTAACTCCTTCTTAGCACTGAGGTTTCATCATTGCTGCCCAGGTGCTGCCCTAGCAGGCCACCTGCCCCAAACATGCCGTCTGTATCCGTGGCATTAACCATTCCACGAGCAAACGAATCCAGAATAACCGCGCCGTTACTGTTTTCACCGGCCAGGCCGCCCACGGTTTCATAACCCCGGACGTCGCCCACTGCAAAACTCTGCCGAATCACTGTGCCCGGGCCATGGTTCAGTCCTACCAGGCCGCCGGCCCGCTGGCCCACGGCTGATGTGACATATACATCTGTGGCGGCGCGCTCGATTGTGCTGCCTTCGGTGCTGACACCGATCAAGCCTCCGACGTTATCGTAACGTCCTTCGACCAGGCCCGCCGCCCCAACATCCTGGACCACACCGTTCCTCATTTCGCCGCTCAGGGCTCCTACAGCGCCACCAGCGCTCAGGTCGACATCCTTCAGGAAAAGACGGTAAACGCTGCCGCCATAAATTGATCCGAACAAACCGGCAAAATTAATTAGAAAGTTGTCCAGGTATAGCCCCGTTATTTCATGGCCATTGCCGTCAAGCACGCCGGAAAATTCGTCGCCAGGATTGCCATTGCCAATCGGTACCCAATCTTCGCCGCTGCCAAGGTCACCAAGATCAATATCACTCGTCAGCACATAGTGAGCATCCAGCTCATTGCGAATATCATCCAGTTGCTGCGCAGTCGCTACCTGATACGGATCGGCCTCTGTCCCGGCACCACCGGCAAAACCGTTGGCCAGTGCGGCAGGTGTTGTGAGCAGCAAACACAGCAGCACACCGGTAAATCGGCTCAGGAAAGTCGGGTAACAAGACATACAACTAAAAACAGACAACACAAAAATCCCTCCGGTAATTCGCGAAGCATTCGCTGGCGCAGCAGCGAAATACTTGATCCGGAGGCGACTATACAGGGATTCTACCGAGCGGATTTGACCCTACACCGCAGGGAAATTGACTGTGCACCTCAATGGCGGCAAACTGATGCCATGAGCAGTATAGATAGTATTCGTCGATCACAATTCAGCACCGCAGATCTTCCACCCGAGCAGCGGTTTTCCGCGTGGCGCGACACCATTGGCACGTTGTACGATGTGCAACCTCACGCCGGCCAGTCCAGCAGCGCATTCGAAGCCACCCTGGATAATCTGTTGATCAATGGCCAGTTGATGCTCACGCATTGCACCACGCGGGCGCAACGTTTCACACGCTCTGCCTTTCGCGCGGCCGCCGATGGTCTTGATCACTACCTGTTGCAAATTCATATCAGCGGTGAACAACAGGTAAAACGTGGCAAACAACACGCCACGATTAAACCGGGCGGGCTGCTGGTCATCGATCTGGCTGAAAAACACGAGGCATTGAGCACAGACTTTAACAACATCAGCCTGATCATTCCGCGGCCATTGCTGGCACCACTGCTGGATCAGCCAGACGGTCAACAGGGGCGCGTGTTGCCGGCTGACAACCCGCTGGTTGCGCTGGCGGTCAATCATCTCACGACTCTGGTCCGCGTGGCCGACGCCCTTGACGAGGCAGACGCGCAGACGTTGGTGTTACCCACGTTGCAGCTGATGGCTGGTTCCCTGAATGGCTCTCCTGACAGCGTCCCGGCGGGAGACCGGGCGGTCTATGGCAGCCTGTTGCTGCAGGCGCGTCTGTATATCACCAGCCGGCTTCATGAATCGATCAGTGTTGACAAGTTATGCGGTCACCTGAATTGCTCGCCAGCGACACTGTCCCGGGTATTCAAGCGCCACAATGGCGTGCGCGCCTACATCCAGGAGCAACGCCTGCGCATGGCGGCACGCCGACTGGTCAGCCAGCGTGACGCACACCTGAGGATATCCGACATTGCCTGCGAGTGTGGCTTCAGCAGTGACGCTCATTTCAGTCGCGCCTTTCGCCAGCGCTTTGGACTGTCCCCTTCCGATGCTCGCAACCTCGGCGCAGTGCCGCCAACCAAACGCCCGGGGTTTGGCCAAGGGACAACGAGCGAGCCGCGCGAATATGAGCGCTGGGTGATGGAAAGTCTGACCTGAAGAGACGCAGGCAGGGGCGTCAATACCGCCCCTGAACCTGTTGTTAACAACGCCAGATTATCGGTTTAATCGTCGGCAGTCGATGGCGTCCAGTCACAACCCTCACATTCGGGAGAGATGTTGTTCTCTGCCAGCACCGCAAAAATCAAATCGCGCCAGGTTTCGTTGGGTTGCCAGACCGTGTTCATGTCAGCCTTGGCCTGGGCAACGGGTACATCTTCATAGATCACGCGATATAAAAAGCTGAACGCCGTGGCACGGGCGTTGACCTGGCAATGCAACAGGGTTTTCATGTCGGGTTCGCGCTGCATGGTGTCGGCAAATGCGTAAAAGTCGCGTTTGGTCGGGTTGTTCCAGTCCACCGGTATATGGATATAGTCCATGCCCAGGCCTTTGACGATCTGGTCAGCGTTGGCCAGTGCGTTCTGATTATTGGTGAACGCGATATAAACGACGCGCTCATAACCTGCGTCCCGTATTTTTGAAAACTGCTCTGCGGTGGGCTGTCCGGCGCTGGCAAAGGTGTCACTGTACTGGCGGAAATTAAACACATCGGCCAGCGTTGTGTTGTCTGACAAGGTTTCAGCAGCCAGCAGCGAGGCACTGAAAAACAAACTAATTAGAAGTATAAATCCTTTTTTAATCATGTTAATGAGACCTCTTGTTAAAGTATATTATTGTCATGGTGAGTGAGCACTAACCGTAGTTTGATGTACGTCTGAGGTCTCACTCTGGATGCTGAAAAATACCGCATAAAGCACGGGTACCGCAATCAGCGTCAATACCGACGCAAACGCAAGGCCAGCCATGATGGTGACAGACATGCTGGCAAAGAACGCGTCTGCCAGCAAAGGAATCATGCCGAGAATGGTGGTGGCAGCTGCCAGGAATACCGGTCGCAAACGACTGACACTGGCATCCAGAATAGCCGTGTACGGTGGGTTGCCTTCATCTATCTGCAGGTCAATCTCGTCTACCAGCACGATGGCATTTTTCATCAACATGCCGGATAGGCTGAGGAAACCGAGCAAGGCCGTGAAACTGAAGGGCAAACCACTGCCCAGCAGTCCGATAACCACCCCGCACAGGGACATCGGCACGACCAGCCAGATGATCAGCGGCTGTCGTACCTTGCCGAAGATCAGCACAGATATCACCAGCATGACCATAAAACTCAGCGGTAATTGTGCGCCCAGTGACGCCTGTGCTTCGCCTGAGGCCTCCAGCTCCCCTCCCCATTCCAGGTTGTAGCCGGGCGGCAAGTCCATGCTTTCAATGTCAGCACGAACTCTGCGCAAGGCTTCGTCTGCCGTCAGTCCGGTAGCCGGTTCGGCCTGCACAGACAGGGTGCGCGTGCGGTCACGGCGCATGATCAGGGTTTCTTCGGCGCGTGTGTCAAAACCGTCAATGACCTGGGTGATGGGCACATAGCGCTGTTCGCCGGCGCTCCAGACCAGTCGCTCCTGGAAACGCTCCACATGAAGACGTTCGGCCGCCGGTGGACGGATAATGATTGGAATGCGCTCGTCAGCTTCGCGGTAGGTACCGGCGCGCACGCCGGTGGTGGCAAACTCCAGTGTTTGTGCCAGATCCGAACGACCGATACCGGCGACACGGGCGCGTTCCTCGTTAAACTGTGGCGCAATGACCAGTTCCCGCTGTCGCCAGTTTTGACGGATATCCTGCAACCCGGACTCAGCGTTGAAGATAACCATGGCTTCGCTGGCCAGCGCACGCAGTACTTCCGGGTCCGCGCCACTGAAACGGGCTTCTATCTTGGCGCCGGCACCGGGGCCGAACACCAGTCGCCGGGTCTGAATCTCTGCGGCTGGATACGCCGCGCCGAGATCTTCCCGCAACTCATCTGCCAGCTCATCGATCAGGAAACGATCCGTGGTGCGAATGATCAGCTGACCATAGGCCGGATTGGGTTGCTGCGGCTCATAGGTGAGCATAAAGCGGCTTGCCCCCTGCCCTATGAAGGTGGAGACCGCTTCGACACCCGGTTTGCTCAAGACCAGTTCATCGATTTCGGCAAGATCGCGGGCGGTGGCGCGGATATCGCTGCCCTGAGGCAAACGATAGTCAACAAAAAAGATGGGCGTGTTGGAGTCCGGGAAAAACGCCTGTTTGACAAAACCAAACGCCCAGAAACTGCTGGCTGTTATCAGAATCAATAGCGCGATGGTCAGCCGCCGCCAGGCTAGACTGGCCTGCAGTGCCTTGCGATAAAGTACGTAGAACATGCCACGGTAAGGGTCGTTGTTGGCGGAAGCCTGTTTCACTTTTAACAGATATTCACCGAACAGCGGTGTCACCGTGATTGCCAGTATCCAGCTGAGCAACAGCGATATACCGATAACGGCAAACAGGGAGAACAGGAACTCACCCGAGGTGTCGGGGGACAGTCCGATGCCGGAGAACGCCATGATACCGATCAGCGTAGCGCCCAGCAGAGGCCACTGGGTTCTGCCAGCGGCCTCACTGGCGGCCTTGTGCGCCTGCATGCCCCGCTGCATATTGATCAGCATGCCCTCGGCAATGACAATGGCATTGTCGACCAGCATGCCCATGGCAATGATGAGTGCGCCCAGCGAGATGCGCTCCATTTCAATGGTAAACACGCGCATCATGAACACCGTGCCCATGACGGTCAGCAGCAGGGTTAAACCCACGACCAGACCCACACGCCAACCCATGAAAATGCACAATACGCCCACAACAATTGCAACGGACATCATCAGATTGACAATAAAGTCGCCGATGGCCTCGTCGACAACCACGTGTTGCGCATAAATAGGTTCGAGTTCAACACCCAGCGGGATGCGCGCAGACAATGCCTCCAGCGCGGCATCAACCCCCTGCCCGACCTCGACAATATTTTCCGTGGCGACACCGGCAATGGCCAGCGTAAAGGCACGTTGGCCATTGTGACGGATCAGGTGATCGGGGATTTCCTGGCTTTGCCGTGACACCGTGGCCACGTCAATCAGGGCAATCTGATCGGTGCTGCCCGGCCTGCCTATGCGAAGCGATTCAATGTTACTGACACTGTCCAGCCCGGGCTGGGAACTGATGCGCACACTCAGGTCAGCCACGCGCGCTGCACCCGCGCTTTGCACTGTGTTCTCCGCCTGAATACTGTTGATTATTTGCGACAGCGGCAGGCCGGTGGCGATCAGCCTGTCGTTGGGCAGTTCAACGTATATCGTCTCCTCCGGCAGCCCGCGTGTTTCTACTTTGGCGACACCCTCGACGGTCAGCAGTTCCCGCCTGAGAAACGAAGCAATGTCTCGGATTTCACTGTCATCAAACGCCTCGGCGGTGACGGCGTAAAAGATGCCAAACACGTCGGCAAAATCGTCATTCACTGTCGACGGTCCGGCCCCGTCGGGCAGGTTACGCTGGAAGTCACCTACCTTGCGGCGCAGTTCGTCCCAAACCTGAGGGATCTCGTCGCCATTGTAGGTGTCCTGAATTTCAACGGTAATTTCCGAGCGCCCGGGTACCGACTTTGATGTAATGCGCTTGAGCTGGGGCAGTTGCTGGATGGCCGATTCCAGATGCTCGGTGACCTCCAGTTCCACTTCCTGCGCCGTGGCGCCCGGATAGGGTGTCACCACCACGGCTTGTTTGAGTGTGAAGGCCGGATCCTCAAGACGTCCCAGGGTCAGAATGCCCCAGATGCCACCGAGTAACAGAATAAGAACAAACAGCCAGGTGTTGACCGGGCGATCAATGGCATAGCGCGCAAAATCCATCTTGTTGAGTCCTCAGCGAGCGTTTCTGAACGGTGTTACTGCCATGCCGTCATGCAGCATGTGAGCGCCCGCGGTGACGACCTGTTCACCGGACTGCAGGCCCTCATTGATGACAACCCGGCTCGTACCCAGTGCGCCCACGCCGACTGCGCGCGGGCTGACCGTCCCCGCATCCGCATTGAATACCCAGACCCGGAAACTGCCATCGTCGGCCGTATCCAGTGCGCTAGCTGGAATATCGATGCGCGGTGGCAGAAAGTTGTCTCCGGATTGCACAGACACAGTTGCCGTCATGCCCGGCAATATATTGATGCCGGGCTGACGCGCCAGCCCGAAACTGACCTGATAGGTCTGGGTGACGGGATCGGCTTCAGTACTATGTTCACGATAGCCCAGTTCGAACTGGCGTCCGGGATAGGCCGAAAGCTCTGCCGTGACGGTGAAACGTTCGGGTGTCTCCAGCATCGCCATCAGACTTTCAGGCACTGAAATGTGGACGCGCAACTCAGTGACGTCCTGCACCCTGACCACCGCAGTGCCTGCCTGTACCTGTGTGAAGGAGTCAACGATACGGCGCGTTACCAGCGCATCAAAGGGTGCTTCGATACTGGTGTAGGCAAGGTTTCGCTGGGTCACACTGAGTGCGAGTTCACGCATTTCCAGATCTGCTGCCGCCCGATCGTAGGTCGCGCGCGGGATCGCACCGCTGTCCAGCATTTTACGGTTACGCTCATAGTCCAGCCTGCTCAGGTCCAGGGCGACCCTGGCTTCACTGACGGCGAGAGCATAGTCAGCGTCGTCAAGCTCTGCGATCAATCCGCCGCGCGGCACAATTGTCCCCTGTTGCACCGGCATGCGTGTTATTCGGCCACCTACCTGGAATGCCAGATCGACGGTACTCAAGGCGTCAACAATACCGACAAAGCGGCGCACGCCCTCTGCCCTGTCCTGGGTAACGGTTTCCAGTCGCACCGTACGCAATTCCTGTCCGTTGTCCTGCTCGGCAGTGCTTTGCTGGCAGGCATTCAGGATAAAAAACAGACTCAACAGCAACGTGACGCGATACCACGGCGACCGTAGGGAGCGGTTCATGTCAATTCCTCGGATAATTGGAGAAGTTTTTGAAAAAGCTTGATTTTTTCGGTTTTCGGATACGGTGCGATGCCCAGTATGTGATGGAACAGGATGCCGTCGGCAGCCGCCCACAAAAGCAGGCCCATGTCAGGGTCCGTGCATTCTGCGGTGATACGTTCATAACTATCGCGGAAGGCCTCGCGTATGGGTTCCAGCAGTTCAGGGTTTTGCGCCGACGCTGTCAAAATACACATGTAAATACCCGGATCCACCATCTGGTGTCCCGCCACTGCCCGCAATGTCGCGCGCAGATTGGCATTTGGTTCGCCTGCCATCGCCTTTTCTTCAGTATCGGCAATGCGTTTATGCTGATCGATCAGTCGATCGATCATGCCTTTAAGCAAGGACTCTTTGTTGGGATAGTTGTAGAGCAGGCCGCCTTTGCTGAGGCCGCATTCACAGGCAACCTTGTCGAGCGTCAGGTTGCCTGCGCCCTCGCGTTCAGCTACGCGCTGCGCAGCATCGAGAATATTGTCACGCGAGTTGGATTTGAGTTGTGCCATGGCTTTACCGTCTGGATGGTATAGTTAATGGCGCCAGTGTAGCAAATAAGTGTTACCTAATGCAACATTTAGGGGTTTTCGACAGGAGGCGTCTCTCCGGTTTCCTCATTGTCCGGTGTTGAGACCGGAGAGACCGTGCGCTCTGGCATGGACTTGATATACACATCCTGCTGCGGATAGGGAATGGTAATACCGGCTTTCTTGAAGGCACGCCAGATCGCGACATTGATATCCGAGCGCACCGGCATGAAACCATTGGCCGGGTCAGCGATCCAGACTCTGACCTCCAGGGCAATGCCACTATCAGCAAACTCGGTCAGGCGTACCGACGGCGGCGGATCCTTGAGCACCCTGGGAGATGCGAATGCGCAGTCCATCATCAATTGCATGGCCTCTTCCGGGTCGTTGTCGTAGCTGATCTGCACTGGCACGGTGACCCGCACATTGGGATCAGCATAACTCCAATTGATCACTTCCGATGTGATCAGGTTCTCGTTGGGTATCAGGGTGTCTACACCTTCCCTGTTACGAACCACGATATAACGGGCATTCAATTCCTGTACCCAGCCGAATTTGGTACCGATGGTAATAATGTCGCCGGGCTTGATGGAACGATCGAGCACCAGGATGAAGCCACTGATGAAGTTGGATGCGATACTTTGCAGGCCGAAACCGAGCCCCACACCCAGTGCACCACCAAAAATAGCAAGCGAACTCAGATTGATACCAACGGCGTTCAGGGCCAGCAGGAACGCCAGCGTTAGCAGCAGGAAGCGACTTAGTTTGCTGACACCGACCTGCATGCTGGGGGAAATTCCCGGTACGCGCGCGACCTGTCGATTGATGAGGTCGGCAATCCACACCGCCAGAATAAACGCGAACACAACAATGAACAGGAGCTGGAATGTCGACAATACCGTAACGCGGGTCTCCCCTATGGTCAGCGCCATATTGTCGAGCAAGACCAGCACGCCCGGCAGCCAGCCAAGCAGATGCATGATGACGACGGACCAGACCAGCAGCACCAACAGGTTTTCTGATGAGCGCAAAACGGGGTTCAGAGTAAAAGATTTACGCAGGATATAAACACACAGGCGGATCAATGCCAGCGCCGCCAGGATTGGCGCAACAAGCTCAAGGATGGCAGTCGGGATGGCATAATTTCTGAGAATACCGGTGGCCAGCAAGATAAACACAAGCGCAGTCAACGGCCAGATGATCCGTTGTGCTCCGCGCACGGCCATGTGCCTGAAGCCGCTGCTCTGCGTGTCGTTCTGTTCCAGTACTGCCTGCAAGCGGGCATTGATCAACGCTGCCAGGGCGAGCGCTGATGCCAGCACCAGGCACTGCCACCAGTAATCCGGGTTTTGCAGGGTTGTCAATAATTGCTGAAATCTTTCCCGCAGCATCTCTTGCATAGTCGGTTTCTTGATAAGCGCAAATTAGTTTGCCTGAGACGCAAGCATAACTATCATCGTTGTCCAATAACAGCGAAAATACCGGGTCATGAAAGCACCGCATCCTTTATTTGATACACTGGACAACATGCCCAATCCCTGGCGTGAGCCGCCGGTTATCAACCCCGCCCTGTTGGCAAGTTGCAAAAAGCCGTTGCCGGACAGCGCCGTCGAGGATTATCGCCACGCCTGTGAATTTCTTTACAGTTACCGCGGCAGCCCGGACACCTTCAGCGCCTACCGCCGTGAGCTGGAGCACTTTCTGCAATGGGCCTGGCTGATTGCCGGGTTGTCATTGCATGAAATTCAGCGTGAACACCTGGAGTCCTACGTGGAATTCTCCCGCCAGCCTCCGGACACCTGGATCGGACAGAGTCAGGCGCCGCGCTTCATCGAGCGTCAGGGTGATCGTGTCGCCAATCCCGACTGGCGACCTTATCAGGTGTCCGCAGGGCAACCCTATTCGCTGTCCCAGTCGGCGCTGCAGGCCATGTTTGCGGTAATGAGCAGCTTCTTTAACTACCTGGTTCAGGAGAATCAGTTGCCTGCCAATCCGGTGGCGCGTATCCGGCAGAAAGGCAAATTCCTGCGTAAGCGACAAGGGCAGGACAAGATTCGTCGCCTGTCTCAGATCCAGTGGGATGTGGTGATAGAAACAGCGCAGGAAATGGCCGACAGGGATCCCGATACGCATGAACGCACGCTGTTTATCATGACGGCCCTGTTTGCCATGTACCTGCGGATATCTGAACTGGTGGAGACTGAGCGCTGGATCCCCCAGATGGGTCACTTTCAGCGCGACCTGGAAGGCAATTGGTGGTTTCTGACCGTCGGCAAAGGCAACAAGGAGCGCGAAGTGTCGGTCAGCGACGCCATGCTGCAGGCCTTGCGCCGTTATCGCGAATCACGTGGGCTATCCGCCATGCCGTCACCCGGGGAGGCCACACCGCTTGTGCACAAGACACGCGGCAAAGGTGGTATCACCAGCACCCGGCAGATTCGCAGCATTGTACAGAAATGTTTTAACCAGGCTGAATTAAAGCTGCGCTCTGAGGGGTCTGTTGAGGAGGCTGATCGGCTGGCAACGGCCACCGTGCATTGGTTGCGGCACACAGGGATTTCCGAAGATGTGAAGCACCGGCCGCGAGAGCATGTGCGTGATGACGCCGGTCACGGATCCAGTGCCATCACTGATCGCTACATTGATGTGGAGCGCGCAGAACGGCATGCCAGCGCCCGCAACAAGCCTGTCACTAAATAACACAATTACACATGCATTTAACTGATAAATTCGATAGTGACCTTGACTTGATACGCTAAACCGTAATATCAAGGTTCTGAAATTCAGGCATTAAATCGTGCGAGGTATGACGTTGAATACTGCGACTCATGAGTTCAAACCGGCGACTGGCCATCAATTGTCGGCGAAAGTTTTGCCCGGGGTTCAGCTCAGGCTGCTAGCAGCCTTTGGTCTGTCCCTGCTGTTGGCATGGATGATGAGCAGCCCGTTGTCCGCACAGGAAGATGCCGGGGCGCAGCTCAGCGCTGTCGAGCAGGAAGCTGCCGATTCTGTGGCCGCTGAGGAAGAATTGCGCGAGTCCCTTGATGTTGACAGCCTGTACAGGGCAATGGCGCCGGAACCCATTTACGGGCGAACGGCGATAGAGCTGCTCCGGGAATTGGAAACCAAACATTATTCGCCTGTCGTCTTTGACAATAACTTTTCCACAGAGGTATTTGATAACTATATAGATGTGCTTGATGGTTCGCGCCTTTACCTGACCCAGTCCGACGTCGATGAAATCAACGACATGCGGCAGTCGATGGATGACAGCCTGAAAAATGGTGACCTCCAGCCTGCCTATGAAATCTACAATCTTTACCACCGGCGCGTTCTCGAGCGTCTGGTGTGGACTGTTGAATTTGTTGAAAACGAGCTTGATTCGTTTGACTTTACAGTAGACGAAGAGCTGATCATTGATCGCGAGGACGCGCCCTGGGCCACGTCTGTTGAGGAACTGGATGAATTGTGGCGACGGCGCATCAAGAACAGCACCCTGAGCCTGTCATTGACTGGCATGGACATGGAGAAGGTCGAAGAGCGGTTAAGCAAGCGTTACCGTAATCAGCTGACTCAGGTCGCCAAGACCAATGAACGTGACGTCTATCAGGCGTACATGGCGACTGTTGCCCGTACCGTAGATCCGCATACCAGTTATTTCTCGCCCCGCGATTCGGAAAATTTCAACATGGGTCTGCGCGGATCATTGCAGGGTATTGGCGCGCAGCTGACCTCTGAAGACGAGTACACCAAGGTTGCTGAATTGATCAAAGGCGGACCGGCGGAGCAAGCCGGGGAACTCAAGGCCGGTGATCGCATTATCGGCATTGCCCAGGGCGACGACGGTGAAATGCAGGATGTGATCGGTCTGCGCCTGGATGATGTTGTTGACCAGATCCGTGGCGAGAAAGGCACAATCGTGCGCCTTAACGTGTTGCCTGCTGAAGCCACCAGCGAAATAGGTGCGCGTGAGATTGTCATTACCCGCGATACAGTAGAACTGTCTGAGCAGTTTGCCCGCAGTGAGGTGCTGGAAGTTGATATTGATGATGATCTCTACCGTATCGGTGTGATCACCCTGCCCTCATTCTATTTCGATTTTGAAGCCGCTTCAGCGGGCCTGACTGACTACAGAAGCTCCGCTCGGGATGTACGCGCGCTGCTGGAGGAGCTCAAGCAGGATGACGTTGAAGCAGTTGTTGTGGACCTGCGTTACAACGGCGGTGGTTCGTTGAACGAAGCCAACGAACTGGTCGGTTTGTTTATTGAATCGGGTCCGACCGTGCAGATTCGCTACTCAGGACAACGCAATGGTTTCGTGCGCTCTTATGGCGATGCCGACCCTGACGTTGTTTATGATGGCCCTCTTGCGGTGCTGGTCAATCGCGCCAGTGCATCGGCCTCGGAAATTTTTGCCGGTGCCATCCAGGATTACCAGCGTGGTGTTGTGCTCGGTGGCCAGACCTTTGGTAAAGGCACGGTGCAGGAAATCATTCCGATGGACTATGGGCAGGTGAAGCTGACCCGTTCCAAGTTTTATCGCATCTCCGGTGCCAGCACCCAGCATCGTGGTGTGTTGCCGGACATCGAGTTCCCGGACCGCTACCAGGCCATCGAAAGCATGGGCGAAAGCAATCTTGATGGCGCCCTGCCCTGGGATACCGTCCGTCCTGTTGAGTACAAGTCCTACCATCCCCTGCGTCAGGTCATTCCCGAACTGCAGGCCCGGCACGAACTGCGGGCGGAGACAAATCCGGACTTCATCTATCTGAAAGGTACCGTTGAACGCATGATCGAAGCGCGTGAGCGTAAAACCATTCCGCTGAACAGAGAGGTGCTGAAGGCGCAGCGTGATGCTGACCGGCGCGAAGCATTTGATGCCAACAATGCTCGATTGCAGGCCAAGGGCTTGCCCCTGGAAATCTGGCGTGAAGAAGAGTCTGGCGATGAAGAGTCCGGTGACGACAGCGAGAACGAAGAATTGGCTGCCCTGGATGAGGAATCGGACGCCGATGAGGAGAAAGAAGAAGACGATCCCCTGCTGTTGGAAAGCGGTCGCATCCTGGTCGATATGGCAGAGCTGCTGGGTAACCCCATGACGGCCGCCCATGACGCGACAAGTGTGCGCGCAGCGTTGAATACGCTGGAGCTGTCTGAACAGTAATTCGTGGGAACACAAGCGCAAAAAAAACGGGAGCTCTGGCTCCCGTTTTTTTTTACCTCAGCGAATGGCGCTTAACGCCACTGATAAGCCTGTGCCTGACTGGATACCAGCTCAACCAGATCGCCCATGGCCGCATTGGCATCAATCAAATGCAAGCCCCAGCCTTCATTGATGCTGCCATCCGGATTCATTACATCACCGCTGACAGTGTCTGTACGCCCATCATCCGGGTCCGCATTAACCGTGATCTGCAGATATGAAAATGCCTCATTGCTCACACATTCGGCGCTGAGTAGTCCGGGCACACTGACAAAGGGTGTGGTGATATTTGCGCCTACAGTTGTCCAGGGAGAGACATCTGAAGACGAAAACCCTTCCGGTGACACATTGCTGAGATAGGCGTCCAGTTCATTGCTGCCTTTGGCCAGCTGCGCCGGATTGGTACACGCGCTGACCGTGCCGTTGCCGTTGCGTCCGAACAGGGCGGTGGCAGGCGGCGGATTGGTGTCGCGGTAGGAGGCATAAGTGACGATACAGCCGGTCTGATCTCCATTTTCACATAACGGCATGTGCTGGAAAGTGCCGCCAACGACCTCACCTTCAGGGACCTGAATGGTGGTGCCCAGCAACATGGCTGAAACGATCTTGTCCTGTACGTCTTTGCCTTCGATTTCATTCACGATCAGTCGGGTCAGGACGCCCGCGCCTTGTGAGTGCCCTACCAGTACAACACCCCGGCCTTCGTTGTGATTTTCAAGATAATAGTTCCAGGCATCCACGACGTCCTGATAACCCAGTTCACGATCGGGCGTCAGGTCTGAGTTCCCGGTCATGTTTGCGCGCAGAGCGGTCAGCGTCACCTGCCGGTACAACGGCGCGAAGGTTTTGCACTGTGAGCCCATACGGGCAAACTGACTGCGCACAACATTGTATTCTTCCGGGCCAGCAATCATGTCACTGTTGGCGCTTGTATCCTGCGAAACTGTGGGGTAAACATAAAAGCAGTCGATCGGGGCAAACGGATTGTCAGACCAGGGCTCCAGCCGGACGCTACCGTCCGCATTGACGATCGTTGTACTCATGTCGACTTCACAGGCACGTGAATTGCCAGGAATACACAGCCAGTTGCTGGTGTCGGAGTAGTCGACGGCGTCGGCCGCATGCACAGACTGAGCCGGCATCATGATGCTGCCCAGGCCGAGCACCAGAGCACCCAGGCTTGTACCCTGCCACACGCGTTTTTGATTTGTCATTTGAATTTCATCCCCCTTGATGTATAAGAATTCCACCTGTCCAGCATAAGTCAGTGCTTGAGCGCAAACAAGTTATGGCAACAAGCGAGTGCCCGGTTTTCGGTCAGCGCCTGATTTTTTAAGCTCAAGCGCCTGTCATGACTGGGATTTTGTTGCATAAGCGGTTAAAGTTGGTCGAGCACTCAGATGAGCAATGACAACTTCCCTACAGGATAGCCCGACAGATGACAGCGTCTCGCCCAAGCCCCTCTTTGCTCCTCTCCATCGTACCCCTGCTGGTATTGTTTGCCCTGCTGGGATACAACGTCGCTGTCTATGGCGATGACTCACTGAGCGGCGCCAACCAGAGTGCCCTGATCATCGCGGCCGCCCTGGCGGCGGCACTGGGGCTGTATCGGGGCGAGGCCTGGTCAGATATTCAGGACAAGATCATCGACAACATCAAGGCCGCAACCCCGGCGGTTCTGATTCTGCTGATGGTCGGCGCGTTAACCGGTAGCTGGCTGATCAGTGGTATCGTGCCAGCGATGATTTACTACGGTCTGCAGGTTTTCAGTCCAACGTTTTTTGTTGCCAGTGCGTGTTTGATTACGGCAATTGCCGCGGTGGTTATCGGCAGTTCCTGGTCGACCTCGGCTACGCTGGGGGTTGCCCTGATGAGCATCGGCTACGCCATGGGGCTCAACCCCGGGCTGGTGGCGGGCGCGATTGTATCAGGTGCTTATTTTGGCGACAAAATGTCACCCCTGTCGGATACCACCAACCTGGCGTCGGGTGTCAGTGGTGTTGATCTGTTCACGCATATCCGTTATCTCAGTCTGACGGCCTTGCCCTCCATCATTCTTACCCTGCTGGTCTATTTCATTCTTGGGTTATTCATGGGCAGCGACGTTGCTGATGTTAACAACACTGAGCAGTATCGCATCCTGATTGACGACAGGTTCTGGGTGTCCCCATTGCTGTTACTGGTGCCGGTGGGCGTCATCTTTCTGATTGTGAAAAAAGTTGCGGCGCTGCCGGCCCTGTTCATGGGGGCGCTGGCCGGGGTGATATGCGCCGTGTTGTTTCAACAGCCGGTACTGGCTGAGCTGGCGGAATCTACCGGTGGTCTGTATCAAAGTGTCATGCAGGCACTCTATGGCAGTACCGCGATCGTATCGGGTGACGCCGTGCTGGATGATTTGCTCAGCACCGGGGGTATGGCTGGTATGCTGAACACGATCTGGCTCATTCTGTCGGCGATGGTGTTCGGCGGAACCATGGAAGCTGGGGGATTTCTGGCCAGGATCACCAGTGCCCTGATCAGCCGTGTACGTTCGGATGCCGGACTGGTGACAGCCACAGGCGCGACCTGCGCAGTGACCAATGTGTCGGCCTCAGATCAATATCTTTCCATTGTGGTGCCGGGTCGAATGTTTACTGAGGCTTATCGCAAACGGGGCCTGGCACCCCAGAACCTGAGCCGGACGCTGGAAGATACCGGCACGGTAACATCGGTACTGGTGCCCTGGAATACCTGTGGTGCCTATCACGCCAGTGTGCTGGGCGTGGCGACACTGGCTTACGCGCCGTGGGCATTTTTCTGCCTGCTCAGCCCGGCCATGACTCTGTTCTTTGCCTGGGCGCAAATCCGGATTGCGCGCGTGGATGAAGACCTGGATTCAGATGCTGTCATGAAAGTGTCGTCTTGACGTCGCAGACTCGACAGTCAAACACCTGATCGAGGACGTTGTATGAAACCTGTTATGCCTGCCCTGCTTGTCGGCGTGCTGATGTTACCGCTGACACCTGCCGTCAGTTCCGCCGCCGAACCTGATCTGCGCCTGAATCATGTTCAGGTACTTGGCAGTCACAACAGCTATAAACGCCTACCTGCCGACAGACTTGTGAGTCTGCTCGATTCGTATCGCGAGGGCTGGGCCGACAGCATCCATTATGAGCATCGACCGCTACAGGAACAACTGCAACTGCTTGGTATCCGGCAGTTTGAGCTCGATGTGTTTGCCGACCCTGAAGGCGGTTTGTTTGCAGAACCGGCTGGCGGCATGCTGATAGATGATCCCGAACTGGTCACAAATCGCACAGTGCTGCAGATGCCTGGTCTGAAAGTACTGCATTCCCAGGACGTCGATTACCGTACCACCTGTCTGACTCTGGCGGCATGCCTGACGGCAATACGCGACTGGTCTGTGCAACATCCGAGACATCTGCCGATCATGGTCATGCTGGAGCTGAAAGACGCGCCCCGGCAGGACTGGGGGCCGTTGAACTACACAACCCCACAGGTATTCGATGCCAGCAATATCTTTACCGTCGATGATGAGATCTGGCAGGTGTTTGCGCGCGATCATGTCATCACCCCGGACGACGTTCGAGGTAGTCATGCAACATTGAACCAGGCGATCATGACGGACGGTTGGCCAACTCTGGCTGACAGCCGTGGCAAAATACTTTTTGCCCTGGACAATACCGGCCGACACCTTGGGCATTACCTGTCACGCTCGGAAATACTGGCTGAGCGCGCCCTGTTTGTCAGCGCTGAACCCGGCCATCCGGCTTCTGCCTTTCTTAAAATGAACAATGTGATTGCCGACGGTGAAGCTATCAAGGAGTACGCTGCGCAAGGTTATCTGATCCGTACCCGCTCTGATGTGCCTACTCAGGAAGCGCGTACCGGCGACACCACCCGGCGTGACCTGGCGCTGGACAGTGGCGCACAATACGTCAGCACAGACTACGCAGAACCCTCCCCGTTTGGTTCCGGGTATCAGGTGGTGCTGCCCGACACCGATGGCGTTGCGCGTTGTAATCCGGTTAGTGCGCCACCGGCCTGTCGCAATGCCTATCTGTCGGAATAATTGAAAAGCTAGCGAACCAGGTGCTTCAGACTATCCCGGGCGCTGTTTCGAATGGATACCCAGTCGCCTGCCGCGATGCTGTCAGGCTGCAGCATCCAGGACCCACCGACACACAGAACATTGGGCAAGGCCAGGTACTCACTGGCATTACCTGCATTGATGCCGCCGGTGGGGCAAAAACGGATTTCCGCCATCGGTCCGGATAAGGCTTTAAGCAGTGCCGGACCACCGCAGGCCGACGCCGGGAACAACTTGAAGCAGTCAAAGCCCAGTTCCATACCGCCGAGCACCTCGGAGGCGGTGCTTACGCCGGGTAAAAAAGGAATATCCAGAGAACGTGCGCATTCAGCCAGGGCGCGAGTCAGGCCCGGGCTCACAGCGAAATCAACTTCAGCATCGGCAACTGCCTCCATGTCCGACACTGTATTGACAGTACCGGCGGCAACGCTGAGCCCTGGCAGTGCTTTTTTCACTGCCGCTATGGATGCAAGCGCGGCTGACGTGCGCAGGGTTATTTCGACGGCAGTAATGCCGGCATCAAACAGAGCCTGGCTTATACCCACGGCCTCTTCTTCCGAGTTCACCACCAGCACGGGCAAAATGGTTAACTGACTGAGTTGTTCGCGCATTTGCCACATCTGTAAATGACTCCTGGACTGTGTTTTTGCCTGCTATTTGCCTGGCATTTGCCCACTATTTGAAAACCGATGCGCCATCGTGCGCAACACTGGCTGCCTGCCGAAAGGTTTCGAAAAGACCGCGACCAAGACTGTTGGGGAGCATCGCTTCCGCGGGGGCAAATATCGCATTTTCGCGGGCATTCAGGACATCGTCATCCAGCAACACATCAAGCTGGCCCGTGCCGGCGTTCAGCAACAGGGGGTCGCCGTCACGCAGCCTGGACAATGGGCCACCATCAAGCGCTTCCGGACTCATGTGGATAGCCGCAGCGACCTTGCCAGAGGCTCCGGACATGCGTCCATCGGTGACCAGCGCGACCTGAAAGCCCTGATCCTGCAGCGCGCCCAGGCAGGGCGTAAGCTGGTGCAGTTCCGGCATGCCATTCGCTTTGGGGCCCTGGAAACGCACTACAGCGATAACATCCTGTTGTAACTCACCGGCCTTGAACGCTGCCACCATGTCATCCTGACTGTTGAACACCCGGCATGGTGCCTTGATGTGCTGGTGTGCCGCTTTAACCGCCGAGGTTTTTACCACCCCCTCGCCAAGATTTCCATGAATCAGTTTAAGTCCACCCTGTGCTGAAAACGGTTTGTCAGCTGGTCGCAGTACGTCGGGCAGATGTGATGGCTTGTTGTGCTCGACCCACTGCACTGTGCCACTGGCGGTCAGAATGGGTTTTTTTGCATACATCGCCATGCCCTCGCCCATCAGACTGCTTACCTGCTCGTTTAGCAGCCCGGCTGAGCGCAGTTCCCTGACCAGATAAGCCATGCCCCCGGCTTCCTGAAAGGCGTTGACATCCGCTTCGCCGTTCGGGTACACACGGGCCAGCAGTGGCGTTACATGTGACAGCTCATCAAGGTCCTGCCAGGTCAAAATAATACCTGCGGCACGTGCGATGGCCACCAGATGCAGGGTATGGTTCGTTGACCCGCCACTGGCGAGCAGGCCAACCGCGGCATTGACCAGAGAACCCTCGCATATCAGTTCGGTTAACGGGCGCGGCTTCTGGCCTTGCACGGTTGCCGCCAGTACCCGATACACTGTTTCCCGGGTCAGTGCCTCACGCAGCGGGTCATCCGGGTTGACGAAGGACGCGCCGGGTAACTGCACGCCCAGCATCTCGACCATCACCTGATTGCTGTTTGCCGTGCCATAAAAGTTACAGGTACCAGGGCTGTGGTAAGAAGCAGACTCTACCGCCAGCAGCTCATCGCGATCTGCATTGCCCTGGGCATAGCGCTGACGGACTTCGGCTTTGGTTTTATTAGGGACACCCGGTCCCATAGGGCCGGCAGGAATGAAACCAGCTGGCAAATGGCCAAACTGCAAAGCACCGATCAACAGTCCCGGCACAATCTTGTCGCAGACACCCAGGCATAAAATGCCGTCAAAAACATTGTGGCTCAGGCTGACAGCCGTTGCCATCGCAATCACTTCACGACTGAACAGGCTGAGCTCCATGCCCGGCTGCCCCTGCGTAACACCATCACACATCGCCGGCACACCACCTGCCACCTGGGCGGTGCAGTTAAGTCCGCGCGCGGCAGCTTTGATAATATCCGGATAGGATTGCAGAGGCTGATGCGCCGACAGCATGTCGTTGTACGCAGTGACGATGCCCAGGTTTGATGTTTTCATGCCCGCGATAGTGGTTTTGTCGGCGGGCTGACAGGCAGCGAATGCGTGGGCGATATTGCCACACGACAAGGTCTTGCGCGGCGGGAACATTTCCATGGTCCGTTGCGCGTTCTGCAGGTAGGTCTGACGCAATTGATGACTTCGCGTTCTGATTCGTTCGGTGACCTGTTCTACGGTTGTATTAAGAGTCTGGGGCATAATAGATCTCGGTTAACGTTTGACTGTCGTGCAGCACTGCCCTCACCGGCATATCTTCGACCGGGCCCGGCGTGAACGCATTTTCCAGAACGTGTCGTTTTGCCTCTCCGGTGATATAGAGAATGCGCTGCTGCGCGGACAGTAGTGTATTCAGGCTCAATGTCATACGAGCACAGAGTTTGGCGTCACCCGCCTGCGGCATGGGTGATGTATCTCCGGTCTGCGGTTGAATGGCACAACAAACATTCCGGCAATCAGCCGAAAGTGCGCGATCCAGCCCCGCTGCGCCGGGAAACAGGGATGCGGTATGACCATCAAGCCCCATACCCAACAGGACCAGGTCAAGCGGCAGAATATGTCGCGCGAGGATACTGCCAAGGTTTTGTTCTGCTGCAAAAGCATCTGTGTTCGACGTTTTCATACCGATAAAATTCGCCCCGCTGGCGTGGTTCTGAATCAGGGTGTTCTTGATAAACCTGGCATTTGACTCAGGGTGCATCTCGTCGACCCAGCGCTCATCAACAAGGCTGATGTTGACCGATTGCCAGGGTAGCACCTGTCGTGACAGCGCCTCATACAAGGACTGTGGTGTGCTGCCGCCTGACAGTGCGACGGAGGCCTTGCCGCGCTCCGCAATCAGTCGATTCAAGGACAGGCTCAGTCGTGACGTCAGATCATGTACCAGAGCGTCCTGGTCATCGTATTCGTGCATTTCCCACACGTCGTAACTCCTTGGCTGCAGATCAATCCTGCCAGCGTCTGCCATCTCGTGCAATCAGCGCTATGCTGTCGGCGGGACCGTTGGACCCGGCCACGTAGGGCAGTGATTTTTGTTTATGCTGTTTCCAGCCGTCGGCGATGTCATCAACCCATTGCCATGCGGCCTCGACCTGATCAGCACGCATGAATAAAGTGGAATTCGAGCGCATGACATCAAACAGTAACCGCTCATAGGCTTCGGGTACCCTGCGTTCGGTAAATGCTTCGGACAAGGACAGATCCAGAGAGACATTTTCCATCGGGAAGCTTTCGTCGAGCCCGGGCACCTTGTTCAGCAGATACAGGCGGATTCCCTCTTCCGGCTGTAGCTGAATGACCAGGCGATTGGCGCTGTTCTGATGTGCCTGATCCGGGAAAATGGCATGTGGCAATTTCTTGAACTGCACCACGATTTCGCAGAAGCGGCGCTGCATGCGCTTGCCCGTGCGCAGGTAAAAAGGTACGCCAGCCCAGCGCCAATTGTTAATGGAGGCTTTGATGGCGACAAACGTTTCGGTATCTGATGCACCGGTGGCGTCAGCTTCCTTCTGGTATGACGGTACCGAACGATTGTCAACCGTGCCTGCTGAATACTGTCCGCGCACAGTATGATCAGTGACATCCCTGCCGGTCAATGGCGCCAGACTGCGCAATACCTTGAGCTTTTCGTCGTGCACCGCGCGGGCATCCAGTGAAGCCGGTGGTTCCATCGCCAACAGACATAACAGCTGCATCAGGTGATTCTGCACCATGTCGCGTAATGCACCGGCCTCGTCATAAAACGGCCAGCGGCCACCGGTGCCTATGGTTTCCGCGGCCGTGATTTGTACATGATCAATGTAGTTGTTACTCCACAGCGGTTCGAACAGCGAATTGGCAAAGCGCAATGTCAGCAGATTCTGCACTGTTTCCTTGCCCAGATAGTGATCAATCCGATAGATTTGATGCTCATCAAAAATATCGGTCAGACTGTTGTTGATGTCGAGGAAGGTTTCGCGGCTGCTGCCCAGGGGTTTTTCTATGACCAGGCGCATATTGTCCCGCACCAGGCCGACGGCCCACAGCGACTGGCATATGGGCGCAAAAATACCGGGGGGTGTGGCCAGATAGGTCACCAGGTCCCGGCCGGGATCTGCAAATGCAGTCCGTGCCAGTGCTGCCAGTTCTGCTTCGTTACTGGCATCCAGGGTGTGGTGTGAGAGTCGTTTGTTAAAGCGCGCCCAGGTTGCAGCATCGAGCTTTTTGCCACCCAGTTGCTCAATCAGCATCTGCCGGGTTTTCTGGGTGAATATCTTTGCTGTGTGTCTGGTGCGGGACACGCTGACGATGCGCAGGCAGTCAGGCAGGCATTGGTCCAGATCCAGATGGTAAAGTGCCGGATACAGTTTGCGGAACGCGAGATCTCCATCGCCGCCGATTATCAGAAAATCACAAATCATTCACAGCTCCGTCAGTCCACTTGTACAATCGTCCTGCTTTTCTCTGGAACAAGCAAGCTTCTTGCCACATAGTGGACTGACGGCACTGATCAGGCGTTAACAGACATCGCGCCTGCTAATCTGAGTCGGCCGCAATCAGAACCGGCCGCGAATACCCACGATGACGTTGCGGCCGGGCAACGGCGCGTAGTCACGCAGATAGGATGTTGCCACGCGGGCGTCTTCATTGCCCAGGTTACGGCCCTGGACAAAGGCTTCCATCGTGCTGCTGCCGACATCGAACTCATAGGCAACGCGGAGATTGACCATGGTGTAGCCGGGCGTTGCTGTCTCCAGTGCGGGCACTTTGTCCTGTTCCATCATGCGATTAACATCCAGACCGCCACGCCAGCCGCCCAGATGCCAGTCCACACCGGTGCTCACACGTTCCGGTGATATGCGCGGCAGGTAACTGTTGTCGGCCAGTTTTGCGTTGACCCGGTCGTAGCCGGCATGCAGATCAAAATGGCCCCAGTCGCTGGTGAACAGTTGCCACACGCCCTGCACTTCCATACCGGTGAACTCGGCGTCCTGTTGCTCCGTTTCACGCACCGGGAAACCAAGCGCTTCTTCGTCTGTGGTCGCCAGATAGATAAAATCGGCGACATCCTTGCGGAACACGCTGACTTCAAAATCAAAGAAATCCGAATGACGATGTAATGTCAGATCCCATGCCTTGGCGGTTTCTGTGCGCAGACCGGCATTGCCCTCTTCATAAGTAAAGGTGGCCAGGTGCGGGCCGTCGGCAAACAGTTCGGTTTGTGATGGTGCGCGTTGTACCCGGGAAAAGTTAACGGATGCCTGCCAGGTGTCGTTGAATTCGTAGATGCCGCCGATACTGCCGGACACATTGCGGAAGGTGCGGCTGTCTCCGTCAGCGAAAGCGCCGTGGTCATCATCATGATCGTCATGATGTTCATCTTCGTGCTCTTCTTCATGCCCATGCTCATCTTCATGGTCGTCATGGGCCGTTTTTTTCATCCGGGTGTTTTCAAAACGTGCACCAAGACTGAGCGTAAAGGCGTCGAATTGACGTTCCTGAAGCACAAATACGCCGACAGATCGGGTGGTATTGTCTGGCACGAAAGCTTCGGCACCTTCTGCTTCAAAGTCTTCCCGTTCAAGTTGCAGGCCGAACGCGCCCTCCCAGCCCCAGGCCGGTGCGGTTTCAAAAGACAGTCGGCTTTGCAGGGTCTGCACATCAAATACCGTGCCTTCGCCATGTCCATGTTCATCGTGCTCGTCTTCGTGACCCTCGTCTTCGTGGCCCTCGTCGCCATGCAGACCTTCGAGCTCGATTTCGCTGTGTGTGTAATCGTTATAACCGACTCGAATCGTGGCTTTGTTAATGCCACGCATGGGAGACATCAACCCGCCTTTTATATCCCAGCTGCGTTGCTCCATGTCGATATAGGCGAACTCTTCTTCCTCGCCGTGCTCCTCCTCGCCATGTTCTTCGTCAGCGTGCTCTTCCTCTTCGTGGCCATGCTCTTCTTCTGCGTGGAAATGCGGCGCGGGTATCCCATACTCGGAGTTGTAAGCGCGGAACGACCCGCCGATGAAACCGCGGTCACCAATCCAGCTCAGACCTGCGGTGCCGGATTGCGATTCAACAAAGCTGTTGAACAGCCGGTTGCTGTCGCTGTGTTCGTCGTCATGGCCCTCTTCATGACCCGCTTCATCGTGGTCTTCGTCCTCATGAGCATGATCATCGTGGCCGTCGTCAAAACGTGCTTCACCGGGAATGCGATAGTCATCGGCTTCCCGCCAGGAGCCATCCAGATGCCACGCAATATTGCCGGCGCCACCATCAAGCCGCAGCACACCGCTGCGCTCATCGGCGACATTATCCCCCCTGACCTCAAAACGCCCGCTCAGAGGTTCTTCGGCGCGCTCCTCCGGGATGCGACCATCGATGATGTTGACGACGCCGGCCGAGGCCGATGAGCCGTACAGCAAGGTCGCCGGCCCGCGCAAAATTTCAATCTGGTCAATGAGCATGGGATCCACCGTGACGGCGTGATCATCACTTTGCGTTGAAGTGTCGGCTGTCGCCAGACCGTCTTCGAGAATGCGAACGCGGGGGCCACCCAGGCCACGAATGATGGGACGGCCAGAGCCGGCACCATAAAAGCTGGACTGTACACCCGGTTGCTGTTGCAGGGTTTCGCCCAGTGTCATGCCGCGACGATCGGCCAGGTTTTCGCCTGTCATTACGTCAACGGGCTGGGCTGATTGCAGCCGGGTTCTGCCCAAAGGCAGAGCGCGCACAACAATTTCTTCAACATCGGAGTAATGCAAAGAGCCACTATCGTTATTCTGTTCTGTCTGGGCGCTGGCGCCGCCTGCGGCGAGTGTCAGCAGAGCTGAACTCATCAACGCGGGAATGATGATGGATAATTGTTTACGGCTGACGATCATTGTTACGGCTCCATAGATTAGCTAATATGATATAGCATATCATATTCGGATGGATGGGCAAGTCTCTATGGGGAAGATTTTCAGGAACTGGGGTAAATAACGCAGCCCAAAGACGTCAGATAAGGGCTTACCACATCAAATCGTCAGGTACCGGATAGTCCTTGTATGGATCATCGTCTGATAGCGCATTCTGTTTATAGTCGGCAATAAAAATAACTGCTTCCTGGAAACGCTGGCCAATTTTATCGGCGATGTTTCTGGGCACCAGAACGTATTTGTCGTTATCCGAGCAAACCGCCAACTGACCTTGAGCAAGCTGATTCTGTTGCCTGGCACTGACATGCAGCGACTTGATCTTGTTGCTGCGGGGATCATTAAAATTAAAGCGTATTTCCCCGTCAGCTTTGATGCCGCTGTGCTCGAGCATTTGCCGAACCTGCGCACGCATGGCTTTTGTGTTCTCGGTAGCCAGGCGCTGCTGATTGAGAATCCGGTCACGCTCCGCTTTTTCTGCTCGCTCTTTCGCCAGCCGTGCCTGAGTCTCATCCACCGGGGGTTGCTTGAGTTTCTGCTGGGCGCGGGTCTGCTTGCGCTTTTCCTGTTGCGCCTGCTTTGCTTTTTTCTGATCTACCAGGCCTGCGCCCAGCAACTGTTCTGCCAGTGATTTTGTCATCTTCGTGTCCAGGCTAAAAACGTGGTCTGTGTCGGGTCAGGACGGAGAAAGCATGCAGTTCCTGACCGCCTCTTGACCGCCTCTAGACTACCTCAAACCGTCAGCAATAGACAACGACGCCTGCTGCCGGGCATTTCAATACGGGCGGATTGTGAGTATATTGCGCTGACAATATGCTTTCAGGAAATCAATATGATTTGGCGAAATTGGGTTGCTGTTGGTCTGTTCTCCGTCGGTTTGTTGCAAACGTCGCTTGCTTGCGCCGAGACTGAGATTGTCGGCTTGCCTTATGCCCGCAGCGTTATCGAAACCACGGGCTACCAGGGTAATCTGCTTGTTTACGATATGAACGAAGGTCGTTATTTTGCGGCTTTTACTGACGATGTCGAGCAACAGCATATCCCCGCCTCCACCTTCAAGATCATGAGTTCACTGGTTGTGCTGGAGGCAGGCGCTGTTGCGGATGCGGATACGGTATTGGCATGGGACGGTGTGACCCGGTCACGTGCGGAAACCAATGCCGATATGAGCCTGCGCTCGGCATTTCGGTTGTCGTCGGTACCGCACTACCAGGCAATGGTGCGCCAGGTTGGTGAGCAGGCCATGCAGGCGGCTATTTCAGGTGTTGGTTACGGCAATGAAGATATCGGGGGCGGCATTGACCAATTCTGGTTGACCGGGGATCTGCGTATTTCGCCGGCACAACAGATTAATTTACTGCAGCGGCTGTACCAGGATGAACTGCCCTTCTCCACTCAGACAATGCAAACAGTGCGGGATATCATGGTGGTGGAAAACACCCCTGACTATGTGTTGCGGGCGAAAACCGGTCTGGCCGTTGGTGACGAAGAGGAATACACCGGCTGGTGGGTGGGCTGGGTAGAGCATGGTGATAATGTGACCTTCTTCGCTACCGTGTTGACTGCAACCGCACCGGATTCAGGTTTTATTCCGGCGCGGTTATCAGTAACCAGGGATGTGTTGCGCGAACTGGGGGCACTGCCTTGAGCCAGAAAGTAACTTAATGTTTTAGTAGAACCCTGCCGGACACGTTAGTTTTCCGGATCCCATGCCAGCTTGTAGCGGAAAACGTACTGAACATTGGGTACGGCTACTGGCTCGCCATCTCTCATTCGTGGGCTGAACCTGAATTTCCGGGTGGCTGCCATGGCGCTGTTATTAAATATGTCGGCCGGTTCGGCATCCACCACGGCGATGGAGTCCTCGTCAATTGTGCCAGCCGCATTGACGGTAAACCTGACATGTACCCAGCCTTCAACGCCTCCCTCGGCCGCCACTCTCGGGTAAACCGGCTGCTCGTTATGCAGTGGCAACATTTCTTCGTTGACGGCTCTGGTTGCCGGCGCCGGTCGTTGTTCCTGGGCCGATAACACCTGAGTTGCACCCAGCACACTGAGCATGCCTGCCGACACCAGGGTTAACAGCACGGCGGTTTTTCTGATTTCCTTTTTGACGTCTGACGCTTGCATTTTGTTCTCCTCAAGCACACGGCTTATTCTGTTTGTTAACGTGTTTTGATCGAGCATGGTTTGCATCAGCGGATAGCTGCTGCGCTGGGTACGCCGGGCATGGAGACAATGAGTCGCCACGCCCAGCAGACTTTCGGCATAGTCGGTGTCGCTGCGCCCGGCATTCAACACGGCAGCGTCACAACTGTTTTCGGATTCTTCACGTAAATGTCGTACCGCACGCCATACCAGGGGGTTCATCCAGTATAGGCAGGCCAGCCCGTAGGCAAACAATGTTGTCAGCCAATCCAGCCGTTTGATATGACCAAGTTCGTGCAACAGCACATCGGTCATGATGGAGGTATTCCAGTCAGCAGACTGTGTCGGCAGGAGGATCGTTGGCCTGATCAGTCCGAATGACACCGGTGACTCAATCACGTTGCTCAGGCGCAATTTCACATCTCGTGATATTGACAGGGTTTGTTTCAGAGTGCCGAGCAACATCATTGTCGACGCTTCATCGACCGGTCGGGCGTGCTTGAAAATGCGTTGTGAACCGATCAGTGCGTAAATCAGCCGGGTCAGCATCAGCGCAGCAGGCAGCAGGTAAAGCATGAGCAGCAAAGCGCCCGCACTGACCCCCGTAGTCGGTTCCGGCGCCCGGTTAACCACGGTCAGCTCTATCAGGGTGTTTGCGCCCCCCTGCCCGCGCGCAGCGATTTCAGGTAACAGCGAAATCAGCGCCGGTAACCACGGCAGAATTGCCAGACAAAAAAGACTGCTCAACCACAGCAGGTGACGACTGCTGCTGCTCAGTTTTCGGCCCAGAGCAAGGTCAAGCAGTAAAAATGCCAGCAGCACGACGACTGATTTCAGTGCCAGGTCGATGGCTAATTGCAACAAGGGAAACTGATACAGCGCTGTTGCCAGCAATTGAACTGTATCTGTCATCCAGCTCAGACTGTTCATGGGGCGCACCTGTTATTGGTTCTGTTTTTTTTGATTTTTACGCGTTTGAATCATGGTCTTGAGCTGATCCAGCTCTGTGTCTGTCAGGTCATCAATGGACATGTCCAATAATGAGTTCACGGCCAGATAAGGGGAGTCTTCAAAAAAAGTTTTGACAACGTTACCCAGCGCGGACCGGGATGCCTTGGCGCGTGCCACCAGTGGGAAGTACACATACTTGAGTCCGCTTTCACGGTGATCGGCGTGACCTTTTTCCACCAGCTTGCCTAACAGTGTGCGTACGGAAGAATAGCTGGGTGCATCCTCCATGTTGTCCATGACATCTTTTGCGCTGGCGTTGCCGAGTCGATAAAGGATATCCATTATCTGGCGTTCGCGTCGGCTGAGCTGGTCTGGGCGGGTCATTGGGGCACCTTCAGGTTCGTATGTTAATTATTGCACTGTGTTAAAAATATAACACTATGCGATTAAAATAACATACGAACACTAAAGGTCAAGCACTTTGTGCTAATATTTTAACAGCTGCCAGGGCAACATATTCAGGCCATCAGTCGTAAACCACATTGCGGATAACCGCGTCATAGTCATTGACACCCCGGCGGAACGCTGCTTCGGGCACGCGCTCATCATTACCGTGTACCCCTGTGTGCTCGCCGTCATCGGTAATCAACGGGTTGAAACCGTAACTGATAATACCCAGGTCACGGGTAAAATGGCTGTCGGTAAAACCGGTGCTGACTGAGGGCAACACACGCGATCCGGGGTGTAGCTCGCCGGTCACGTTCTGGATTGCCTCATACAATCGGGAGTTGGTGCTGGAGATAGCCGGTGTAAATGCCATGATCACATCAACAGTCACTCCGGTATGCTCCACCAGCGCCGTCAGTTCTTCAACGAACTGCTCTGCAGGTTTGTCCGGCAGAATTCTGCAGTCGAGTTCCGCCCAGGCTTCAGGTGCTACCACGTTAATCTTGTTGGAGCTCTCCATGCGCGTCATCGAGCAGGTATCGCGGGTCAGCGAATGATGGCCGGGGCGGCGTTCATGCAGTCGTTGCATGAATTCGGGGTTCTCAACGGCCCGACGAATATCGGCATAGTCCTCGGCCCAGTCCGGGCCCTGAGCCAGCGACATGCCTGCAAAGTATTCTTCGACCGGCGGAATGATACGCGGCGGGAAGGGATTCTCGATCAGCGTGTGTAACGCCCGGACTATACGTGTCATTGAACTGGTTGTCCGTGGTGACGAGCCGTGCCCGGGTTCGTCTATGGCGGTCAGTCGCAGCCAGACGGGTACTTTTTGTGTCACCTCAACGCCAAAAACAATTTCGCCGTCACTGCGGCTGCCACCACCACCTTCGTTAAGCAGAATACCGGCACCGTCAAAAATGTCCGGATGGTTGTCAATCAGCCAGCCGACACCAAAGGCACCGCCTGCCTCTTCATCAGCGGTGGCGAGAAAGATGACGTCACGGTTCAATGGTTCACCGGAGGCATGCAGATTGAGGAAAGCAACCAGTTGCGCGATGCCCAACCCTTTCATGTCCCGGGTGCCGCGTCCATAGATATAGCCGTCACTGAGATTGCCGGACAGCGGATCAAACGACCAGTATTCGCGATCTGCCGGCACCACATCTGTGTGCTGTAACAGAATCAGCCCCGGCTCATTGCCACCCGGCAGACGGGCCCAGATATTGCCGCGCCCCGGCGCACTTTCGGCGGTTTCATATTCGATACCCGCTGCCTCGAATATACGTGCGTAGAACTCAACAGCGCGGTATTCATTACCGGGCGGATTGATGGTGTCGATTTGCACGAATTCCTGTAGCCACTCGACGGCCTGGTCACCCAGATCGGGGACAGTCTGGGCGCTGGCAGAGGCGGCCGACGTTAGTAATGCAGCAGCGAGTAAGCATTTTCTGAAAATCACGTTGAGCTCCTGGTTGACGGTTGTATGCCTTATTGAGCCTGAGTATAGAGCAATTGGTGCTCAGATTGTCGATAACCTGATGCTCTAGCATTCACTGAGGCTGATCGGAATATTGACGGCCAGGCCGCCGTCTGACGTTTCCTTGTAACGACTGCTCATATCCTGCGCGGTTTCCCACATGGTTTTAACCACCACATCCAGTGACACTTTGGCGTGCGACGGATCGCTGTGCAGCGCGAGTTGGGACGCTGTAATGGCTTTGATGGCGCCCATGGTATTGCGTTCGATACACGGTACCTGAACCAGGCCACCGATGGGGTCACAGGTCATACCCAGGTGATGTTCCATGGCGATTTCCGCTGCCATCAGACACTGTTCAGGATTACCGCCCAGACATTCGGTCAACCCGGCTGCGGCCATGGCTGAAGAGACGCCTATCTCGGCCTGGCAACCGCCCATGGCCGCTGAAATTGTCGCACGTTTTTTGAAAATGCAGCCCACCTCCGATGCTGTGAACAGGAAACGGGTGATCAATTCACTGTCCGGGGCGGTATTATTGAATTGTTTGTTGAAAGTGATCAGGTATTGCAAAACGGCTGGGATCACACCGGCAGCGCCATTGGTGGGCGCAGTGACGACACGAGCGAAGGCGGCGTTCTGTTCATTGACTGCCAGGGCAAAACAACTGACCCAGTCCAGCGTATAGGCAAAACCGTCACCATTGTCACGAATCGCCTGGCGCCAGCCTTCGTAGTCATTGTAATCAGCCGCTTTCAGCAAGCGTTGATTGAACAGGGACGCACGCCTCATGACCTGCAGGCCGCCCGGCAATATGCCATCGGTGTGACAGCCTTTGAACATGCATTCACTCATGACCTGCCAGATTTTCATGACAGCGTCTCTGGTCTCGGTATCACTGCGCCAGGCTCTTTCGTTTTCGGCGACCACGCCGGAAATTGGCAATCCGGTTTCGCGGCACCAACGGGACAGTTCGGTAGCAGACTCGATGGGGTACGGCAGCGGTTCCCGGGCGCCAATGCCTTTGCTGTTTTCGTTCTCCTGCACAACAAAACCGCCGCCAACCGAAAACCAGGTTTCGCTGAGATTGCTGCCGTCATCGAATGATGCACAGAACTCTATGCCATTCGGGTGAAACGGCAACATTTCCTCCTTCAGAAAAATAATGTCCTGCTCAGGGTTAAACGGCAGCTTGTGTTGAGCGTTCACGCACAGGATTTTTTGTTGGCGGATACATCTGATGGTGGGTCCGATTTGTTCGATGTCACAGGTGACGGGGTCTTCACCAGAGAGCCCCATCATCAGCGCGATATCAGTGCCATGACCTTTGCCGGTCTTGGCAAGCGAGCCGTAGAGTCTGACTTGCAGGGATCTGATTCGGGGCAGATTATCGGCAACGTTCGCGATAAAGCGCGCTGCGGCATGCCAGGGCCCCAGCGTATGCGAACTGCTGGGGCCAACGCCAATTTTGAAGATGTCGAGAACGGACAGGGATTCCATATCGCGCTCTGCCTTTGTCAGGATTCTTTTTCGCTGTCACCGGACGGGCGGGTAAACCGGTCATTGAGCTTCTGCACCAGGATGTCCGCGCTGGCAATCAAATTGTCGAGCTTGCGCTGTGTGCGACCGGACCAGCCTTGTGGATGACCTGCCGCCATAAACTGCGACCAGACCCCAAGATTTTTCTCGAAAGCCATGGCCAGGCGTTTACCATCGACGCCCGCCTGGGTATCACGCTGCAGTTTCCGTAGCACCGACCGCCCTGCCATCAGGCGCAGACGAATATACATGATGCCCAGTAAAACAATCAGGGCCCCGCCAACAAGCAGCTGCAGGGTCGGTGACAAAGGCGTCAACGGCCGGAACATGTATCCGTCCCAGGCACCTGCAGTCAGGCTCCAGTAGGCAAAGGCAATAAGGGTGACACCGAACACGCTACCATTGAGCCAGCGTGACCGCTTGAACCACAGATGTCGTGCTTCTATCAATTGCGGTAACAGCACGTCACGCAGGTGTTTGCCGCTTTGTTCCAGCATGCCGGTGATGCGATAGGCCCGGTCGACGTCCAATTGCTTGATCCTGCCCTTGATGTCACCCAGGTCTTCGTCACGCTTTGCCCTCATTCGCTCCTGTATCTGTTGATCGGCGATTGGCGCCGCGGCCTGCTCTGAGTAAATGCGGAAAAAGCGTCCGGCGGTCAGACCGGACTGGGCCATGGCCCGTTGCCATGCAGCCACAACTTCTTCCGGGTTATCCTCGCGCACGGTATTGTCGATCTGATTCAGGATATACAGAAACTTGTCAGAATCCTGACGATTGATGGTATTGGCCACCAGGTGTTTCAATGTATCAGTCATGGCCCCGGGCTCGGGATGCCGGGCATCAAAGAACACCAGCACCAGATCTGACAAATCAATGATGTGATCGGTAATCAGCAGTGTTGCATTGCGCTGCCTGTCAGCATCAAAGCCCGGTGAGTCGATCAGGATTCTCCCGCGCAGCACATCGGCATTACAGGTTTTGAGCTGCAGGTAGGAATCAATCCGCTTGCCCTCGCCTTCGCTATCCAGGTCGATTGCCTGGCTGATCCGGTAAAACGGAAAGCGCGGGTCGCTGTCCAGAGCCAGTCCGGGCAGTTGCTTGGGCTCATCATCAGCGCCGTAGCTTATGACGGTAAATTTGTCATCGACTGCCTGATTGCCGGTCCGTTGCAGTGTCTGTCCGAGATACTCGTTCAGGAAGGTGGACTTGCCGGCAGAAAATGTTCCCAGCACTGCCACCACCGGCCACCATGAAATCTGTGTTGCGTATGAATCATCCGCACTCATGAAGCCGAGCTTGCGAGCGACCTTGTCAAGCTCCTGGAAGTGCTCCACCACCTCGGCCAGTGACGGGTTCTCCTGCTCAAGATGGGACTTGAGACGTTTGATGCGTTCCTCTGTTGCTGTCTTGGCCACGTTACTTCCTCATGACAGGTTGAGCCTGCTAAGTTTGCGGTTTACCAGACAACGAGTATCACATATATGGCGCACATCTTCATCAGTACTTGGCTGGGCATCGTGTAACGGGATGATTATAGATATCGAACCCTGTATCGGGTTCTCATCCCTGCCCGCCTTGGACGGTTGGGGATTCTACTGGATTAGGGGATGGCATGACTGCCGGAGACTTCGATAAGTGGCGGAGGGGCAGGATTGATCAAACAGCCTTTGGGGCTGTTTGCCCCTGCGGGCTTCGCGCTGACGCGCTCGTCTCAACTTGCTGCGCAAGTTGTCGAACCCTGTATCGGGTTCTCATCCCTGCCCGCCTTGGACGGCTGGGGATTCGACTGGATTTGGGGATGGCATGACTGCCGGAGACTTCGATAAGTGGCGGAGGGGCAGGGATTCGAACCCTGGGTAGGCTCTCACCTACGCCGGTTTTCAAGACCGGTGCATTCAACCGCTCTGCCACCCCTCCGCAGCGCGAAGCGGCATGTTACTATAATTTTGTGATCAGTCAACTGTTGTTTGGCCGCTTGGGGGAAACCGATGTGTGCTACACCGATATTGATTGATTTCGCCGGGCTGACCGGTATCATTGTGGGTTGTAGGAAACATGAAAGAGAAAAGTGGATACGCCGATCTTATAAAGCGTATACATGGATTCTGTAAAGAGTTGCTATAAGTTATAAGTTATAAAGAGTCCCTGTAAGGGATTAATGTAGCCCCCGTCCGGGTGCTACTGGATGTTTAGCCGGAGGTTTACCTGTATGAGTCAGTATCAAGTCAATGCCACGCAGACGCGCGAGTCTGCGGTAGTTGTTAACAAGGTTCTCAAGAACACGTATCTGTTACTGGCATTAACGCTGGCATTCAGCGCCTTGACTGCAAGCTTTGCCATGGCTTCCAATGCAGCACCCGTTAATATATTTGTGATGCTGATAGGTTTTTATGGTCTGTTGTTCGTCACCCACAAACTGTCCAACAGTGCCTGGGGCCTGGCAGCTGTTTTTGCCCTGACCGGTTTTATGGGGTATACCCTCGGACCCGTGCTGGGTTACTACATGGCTTCGTCCAACGGCAGCCAGCTGGTGATGACGGCCCTGGGCGGTACTGCGTTCATCTTCTTTGGCCTGTCGGGCTACGCGCTGGTGTCGCGCAAGGACTTTTCCTTCCTCAGCGGCTTCATGATGGCGGGTTTTCTGGTCATTGTGGCAGCGTTTATCGCTAACCTGTTCCTGCAGATTCCTGCCCTGCAACTGGCATTGTCAGCTGCCTTCATGCTGTTCTCCAGTGCTGCAATCCTGATGCAGACCGGTGCGATCATCAATGGTGGCGAGCGTAACTACATCCTGGCCACGGTGACGCTGTATGTGTCTTTGTACAACATCTTCATCAGCCTGCTGCATCTGCTGACGGCGTTTGGCGGCGAAGAATAAGCCTGATAGCACAGTCCGCTCATCCAAAGCCCCGGCACTGTCCGGGGCTTTTTTGTTTCTGAAGGGTAATTTGCGGCATAATGGCGCTGTTGCGCCGCAAACCCGGCAAGACACAGCAGACCTACCCGGAGGCAGGCACAAGTGATTATCAGTCTCGTGATTCATGGCGCTCCCGGCACGACTCAGGGTGCGCAAACAGCCCTGTCCTTCTGTCAGGCCGCGCTTGCGGCCGGGCATCAGATTTATCGACTCTTCTTTTACGAAGATGGCGTGCACAACGCCCATGCGCTGGCAGTGTGGCCGCAGGATGAACGTGACTTGCACGCCGACTGGGCGGCCCTGATCCGGGCCAACAAGCTTGACGCGGTGGTGTGTGTCGCATCAGCGCTCAAGCGCGGTGTGCTGAATGACGAAGAGGCCAGTCGCTACGAAAAACCGGCAGCCAGCCTTGATGCAGGGTTTGATATTTCCGGCCTGGGACAGTGGGTTGATGCCTGCCTGCACTCGGATCGTGTTGTCAGCTTTGGAGTTTAGTGTATGAAAACCCTGACGTTTCTGGCACGCAGTGGCCCTGTTGGCAGCAGCAGACCAAAAGCCTTGCTGGACATGGTGTTGTCCGCGGCGGTTTTTGAGCAAAAGATCAACTTCATTTTCCTGGATGACGGCGTGTATCAGTTGCTACCGGATCAGGACCCCGCCCGCCTGGCGGCAAAAAACGTCAGCTCTGCCCTGCCCGCACTTGAACTCTATGGCGTCGACAAAGTCTATGTCGACACTGAGTCTTTGCAAAAACGCGGCCTGTCTGGTCGCCCGCTTTTGATCTCGGCAAAGGCCTGTAACGCCGATGAGGTCAGGTCCCTGTTAGCTGATGCTGACATGGTGTTCGGCCTGTGAGCACCTTGCATATCGTCAGCAAAAGTCCTTATCGGACCGATGCCTTGCAGCGTTGTCTGGCCCTGGTAGCGCCGGGAGACAGCATCATCCTGATCGAGGACGGTGTGTTCGGTGTCAATTTGCTGACCCCGGACCTGAAAGCCCTGGAGGAAGGTATCCGCTGCTACGCCCTGTCCGAAGACCTGGCTGCGCGCGGCCTGAGCGTGGCGGCCGCAGGCATTCGGCCCACGGATTATGCCGGTTTCGTGGTCCTGGTATGTGAGCACAGGAACAGCCTTAGTCATGGATAAGTCTGCACTAGTGTTGCCGGACAATCGATGCGTGGCGCTGGACAAGGACGGTTATCTGCGCAATATGAACGACTGGGACGCTGATGTTGCCGACGCGCTGGCTGGCCGGGAAGACATCACACTGACCCCGGCGCATTGGGAGGTCATCGATCTGGTGCGACAATTCTACCTCGAATTTGGCCTTTCCCCCGCAACCCGGCCCCTGGTCAAATATACGTCTCTGCACCTGGGTGCAGACAAGGGCAAAAGCATGTACCTGATGAAGCTGTTTGGTGGCAAACCAGCGCTGACCATCAGTCGCCTGGCTGGCCTGCCCCGGCCCGCGAATTGCTTCTGAATCACGGCCGGGTTTATGTTTAGTGTCGCCGAATCTGTTATGATTTGCGATTAACAGGCTTAACATTTGTTCTCAAGCCTCAACGTCAATTATCAATATGGTCTTCTCTTGTATGCGTGCTGCCGACACCGTTTTAGCGGTCAACAATGACCTCCCCATCCGGACCCGGCAAGCGGTTCATAGCGGCAAAGTACGCTCAGTCTACTGGCTGACAGATGAGGACAGCGCACGCCTGATTCAGGAACACAATTACCCGGTACTGCCGGACGCCCCTCTGGCCATCATGGTCATCAGTGATCGTTTGTCGGCATTTGATTGTGTCTGGCATGCTGAAGGGGGTATGGCGGGTGTGCCGGGCAAAGGTGCGGCGCTCAACGCCATTGCCAGCCACTGGTTCAACCTGTTTCGTGAGCAAGGCCTGGCCGACAGCCACATTCTGGATATACCGCACCCGTTTGTATGGATCGTGCAAAAAGCACGGCCGGTGATGATAGAAGCCATTTGTCGTCAGTACATCACCGGTTCCATGTGGCGCGCATACAGCGCCGGAGAGCGTGAGTTCTGTGGCATCACCCTGCCCGATGGTTTGCGCAAGGATCAGCGTCTGCCCGAATTGCTGATGACGCCCTCCACCAAAGGCATTCTGACAGGCATTGCGGGCGTACCGGAAGCCGACGACGTCAATATCAGTCGCCAGGATATTGTAAATAATTATGCTGCATTCAATTTCCGGTCGACAGACGATGTTAGCCATTATGAAAAACTGTTGCGCGAAGGCTTCGATGTCATCAGCAACGCACTGGCAAGCCTGGATCAGATTTTTGTCGATACCAAATTCGAATTTGGTTATGTCACTGACCAGAACGGGGCTGAAAAGCTGATTTACATGGATGAGGTAGGTACGCCTGACTCGTCGCGCATCTGGGACGGCCCTGCCTACCGAGAAGGCAGAATAGTCGAGCAGTCCAAGGAAGCGTTCCGTCAGTTTCTGCTACAGCATTTTCCGGATCCGGATATCCTGCTGAACAAGACGCGCATGCCGGAACGTATTGCCCTGGCCCGCGACAACGCCCTGCCCCTGGACGCCATGATGCAGGTGTCCGACACCTATGTGGGTATGGCAGAAAAGATTACCGGTGGCAACATCCGCTTGCCCGACAACCCCAGGGCCGAGATTATCGACGTGCTGAGCAGCAGGTATGGGCTTGTTGCGTAACAGACTGTCAAGTTGCCAGTTAACAGGAGTTATCAATGAAGGATTCAATACACGATTTGCTGCCGGAACTCTGTGATCATTTTCCTGACCAGGTCAGGGTTGCTGAAGCCATGTTTATCAATTTTGGCGGGCGCGAAGCATTTGGTGGCGAAATTGTCACGGTGAAAGCCTGTGAGGACAACTCCCTGGTTAAAGAGCAACTCGGCAAACCGGGCGTGGGCAAGGTATTGGTGGTGGACGGCGCCGGTTCCATGCGTCGCGCCATGCTGGGCGACATGATCGCCGAGTCAGCGGTGGACAACGGCTGGGAAGGCGTCATTGTTTACGGTTGTATTCGTGACGTCAATGCAATCTCACAGCTGGACCTGGGGGTACAGGCTCTCGGTGCCCATCCACTTAAAACTGTGCGCAAAGGAGTGGGCGAACTGAATGTCGACGTCAGTTTTGCCGGTGTCACTTTCGTGCCAGGACAATTTGTTTATGGTGACAACAATGGTCTGCTGGTGTGCGCGCAACAACTTGTTCTGCCCGGATTACACTAGAGTGAACCAAATTACGTTATGAAAACACCAGCGCGATTACAACCCCTGATGGACGACGGCCTGATTGACGAGGTGGTCAGCCAGTTGATGAGTGGCAAGGAAGCACAGGTTTATGTTGTGCGTTGTGGCACCAAACTGCGCTGCGCGAAAATCTACAAGGAAGCCAGCAATCGCAGCTTCAAGCAGGCAGCCACCTACCAGGAAGGACGTAAAGTCCGCAACAGTCGTGATGCACGGGCCATGGGGCGTCGCAGCAAATATGGTCAACGGGGCCATGAAGAAGCCTGGCTGAACGCCGAAGTGGACGCGCTTCGCCGATTGCATCTGGCTGATGTCCGTGTGCCCAAAACCCACGGGTTTGTTGACGGCGTGCTGCTGATGGACATGATTGTTGACGGCGCTGGCGATGTCGCCCCCCGACTCAATGACGTTGAACTGACGCACGAAGAGGCCCTGCTTTACCATGCGCGTATCATGGATGATGTGGTCAAAATGCTCAGCGTCGGTCTTATTCATGGTGACCTGTCCGAGTTCAATGTACTGCTGGCTGATGACGGACCGGTGATTATAGATTTGCCGCAGGCCGTCAACGCATCCGGCAATAACAATGCGGCGAGCATGCTGATCCGCGATGTGGAAAACATGACGCGATATTTTGGTCGCTTTGCCCCCGAACTGCTTAATACCTACTACGGGCCTGAAATCTGGGACCTGTACGAGCGCGGACGACTGCGGCCCGGTGTTGCGCTGACCGGTCAGTTTGAGCGCCGTGCCGAAAACGCCAACATTGATGAAATCCTGCTGGTCATCGAACACGCCCGTGCCGAGGCGCAGGAAGCGGAAGAACGACGTCTGGCCGCCGACTCGGGCGATGAGTAACGGCGATATCAAACCGGTGTCAGTAGACCGACGCAGCATTTTGCAACGTGCCTGGCCGGTCATGCTGGCCAACGCCTCCGTTCCCTTGCTGGGTTTGTCCGACACTGCTGTCATTGGCAACACCGGGTCGCTGGAAGCGCTGGGCGCTATCGCCTTTGGCGCTATCATTTTCAGCTTTGTGTACTGGGGTTTCGGTTTTCTGCGCATGGGCACCACCGGCTTCACGGCGCAGGCTGTCGGCGCTGCCGATGAGGCCGAAGTGCGTGTGATCTTGTGGCGGGCATTGCTGCTGGCTGTGGGCCTTGGCACAACGCTGATTGTGCTGCAATGGCCCATAGCCGAGCTATCCCTGAGTCTGATGAATGGCAGCGCCGGTGTCGAAAGCCTGACCCGCGACTATATTGCCATGCGGATATGGGGGGCGCCGGCAGCGTTGGCTCTGTTCGCGCTGATGGGCTGTCTGATAGGTCTGGGTCACAGTAAAACGCTGCTGTTGGTTCAGGTGGTACTCAACAGTCTGAACATTGTACTTGATATCTGGTTTGCCGGCGTCCTTGGCATGGGCGCGGCAGGTATCGCACTGGGTACCGCCATTGCCGAATGGTGCAGTGTCGGCCTGGCCCTGTTCCTGGTTCTGCGCATACTGCGTGCCCGTCAGGGGCGTGATCAGGAAGCCTTTGTGCCGCTCAGCCGTCTTCGTGACCTGGCGCGTATGCGGCACACCTTGAGCGTCAACAGTCATATCATGATTCGTACCTTGTTGCTGGTTTTCAGCTTCGCCTGGTTTGTCCGTTACAGTGCGCAGTTTGGTGATGATGTCCTGGCAGCCAACCACATTCTGTTGCAGCTGATTTCATTTTCTGCGTTTTTTCTTGATGCGTATGCCTACGTTACCGAGGCACTGGTTGGCGAAGCCGCCGGTGGCAACAACCTGCCCGCCTTTGACGCGGCACTGCGAAAGAGTTCTGAACTGGCCATGGCGACGGCGGTGGTCCTGGCGGGCGGCATTTTGTTGGGCGGTGACGCGGTGGCGCAGTTGCTCAGCAGTCACGAGGCGGTCTGGCAGCAGGTAACGCTGGCCGTCCCCTGGGCAGCGCTGTATGTTCTGCTGGCTGTGGTCGCGTTTCAGCTGGACGGGGTATTTATCGGTACTACCCGCACCCGCGAAATGCGCAACGCGTCGTTGCTCGCCACAGTGATATTTTTGCCGCTGAGTGTGTTGCTGGTCAGGGCGATGGACAATCACGGTCTGTGGTTGTCTTTTGTTGTTTACGTTTGTCTGCGCGCGATATGTCTCGGGTACTATCTGCCCGCACTGCGGCGCAGCATCATTGACCAAACCACGCCAGTTCACGGTGCAGTTTAACCACCTGGCCAATAATGATGATGGCGGGTGCCTTGATGCTGGCGGCTTCAGCCTTGCCTGCAATATCCTGCAAAGTACCTGTCACCACACGCTGTTGCGGCATGGTGCCCTGCTCCACGATGCCGACCGGCATGGCTGCGTCCATGCCATACGCCTGTAGTTGTTCACAGATCACAGCCAATGTGATCAGCCCCATGTAGATAACCAGGGTTTGCTCCTCTTTGGCCAGTACCGGCCAGTCCAGATCGGGCAGATCATTTTTCATGTGCCCGGTGACAAACCGTACTGACTGAGAATAATCACGATGGGTCAGCGGGATACCGGCATATGCCGCGCAGCCTGATGCAGCCGTAATACCGGGCACCACCTGGAACGGCAGACCTGCAGCAGCAAGCCGGTCTATCTCCTCACCGCCGCGACCAAAAATAAAGGGGTCACCTCCTTTCAGGCGCAGCACTTTTTTGCCCTCGCGTGCCAGTCGCACCAGCAGGTCATTGATCTCCTCCTGCGGCACCGGATGATGCTTGGCTTCCTTGCCCACAAAGATGCGATCAGCGTCAGGTCGCACTCGTTTCATGATCTCCGGAGATACCAGGCGATCATATAACACGACATCAGCTGCGTACATCAGGCGCAGCGCTTTCAGGGTCAGGAGGTCGGGATCTCCTGGACCGGCGCCAACCAGATAAACTTCACCCTGCAGGCTGTCCTGGTCGGCATCAGCCAGGCTTTGTTCAAACAGCGTCATCGCTTCGTCATCGCGTCCGGACAGCACCAGTTGCGGCATCGGGCCAGACAGAAGTTTTTCCCAGAACCGCGTGCGTTTGCTGAAATCAGTGACCCCTGCCTTGACACGATCACGCAGGCTGCCAAGCAACGATGCCAGACGGCCATAGGCAGCCGGCAGCATGATTTCGATGTTTTCCTTGATCTGGCGTGTCAGCACCGGGGAACTGCCACCGGTGGAAATGGCAATCACAACCGGGGAACGATCAACGATGGCGGGGACAATAAAACTGCACAGATCAGTCTGATCCACCACATTCACCGGCAGCCTGCGCGCACGTGCCAGCTCGGAGACATGTCGATTGACCACGTCATTGTCAGTCGCTGCAACCACCAGGTTGACCTCATCAAGATCAGTATCCCGGAATGGCCGCTGATGAATTTCACCCTGATGTTGCGCCACCAGTTCGCGCACTTCGTCACGTATCAATGGCGCGACAACAATAAGACGGGCGCCGGTACGCGCAAGCAGCGCCGCCTTGCGACTGGCAACCTCGCCAGCACCGACAAGCAGACAGCGCTGGTTTCGCACATCCATAAAAACCGGTAGGTAATCCATTGTGTTTTTTACCTTGTGTTGACGTCCGCAATGTTCTGACGGCAAACGACTTACAGGTGAGTGACACCGCCCATATAGGGCACCAGCACTGACGGAAGACGGACTGATCCGTCTTCCTGCTGGAAGTTCTCCAGAATGGCCACCAGGGTACGGCCGATGGCCAGTCCCGAACCGTTCAGCGTGTGCAGCAGTTCCGGCTTGCCGGTTTCCGGGTTGCGCCAGCGCGCCTGCATACGGCGAGCCTGGTAATCCTCAAAATTACTGCAGGATGAAATTTCGCGATAGCAGTCCTGCGATGGCAGCCATACTTCCAGGTCAATGGTGCGTGCAGCACTGGCCCCCATGTCGCCGCCGCACAGTTGCATGGCACGATATGGCAATTCCAGCAATTGCAGAATGCGTTCAGCATGTCCACTGAGGGCTTCCAGTGCGTCATTGGAATCCTGCGGGCGTACCATTTGCACCAGCTCCACTTTCTCGAACTGGTGCTGACGAATCATGCCGCGGGTGTCCCGGCCATAGCTACCGGCTTCACTGCGGAAACAGGGTGTGTGGCAGACAAATTTAAGTGGCATTTTTTCTGCCGGGACAATTTCGTCACGAACCAGATTGGTCACGGGCACTTCTGCAGTAGGAATCAGGTAATAATCCTGCTCCCCTTCAAGATGAAACAGATCTTCGGCAAATTTAGGCAATTGACCGGTGCCCATAAGGGAGTCGCGATTGACGATATACGGTACGTACACTTCTTCGTAGCCGTGCTGCTGCGTATGCTGATCCAGCATGAATTGAATCAGGGCGCGATGCAGACGGGCCATGCTGCCACGTAACACAACAAAACGGCTGCCCGTCAGCTTGGTGGCGGCAGCGAAATCCATGGCCAGGCCTGTGGCCGCATCATGCTCACCCAATGCCACATGGTCTTGAGGTTTGAAGGCATAGGTTGCAGGTGTGCCCCAACGATGTAATTCCACGTTGTCAGCTTCGTTCTTGCCTGCCGGCACACAGTCCTGCGGCAGATTGGGCAACTGGATCCAGGCATCATTGAAAGCCTGTTGCACATCAGCCAGCGCTGCTTTTGCAGCATCCAGTCTGTCGCCCAGACCGCTGACTTCCGCCAGCAGCGGCGCGACATCTTCGCCGGCCGCCTTGGCTTTACCAATGGTTTTGGCTCGGATGTTGCGCTCATTCTGCAGTTTTTCGGTTTCCTGTTGCAGGCTTTTACGCTGTTCGTCCAACGCCAAAAACTGACTCAGATCTACCGACAAACCGCGTTTGGCCAGTGCGGCGAGCAGGTGATCAGGATCAGTTTTCAACAGACGTGGATCTAACATGGGGTCGATGTCCTTATTCGGTTAAAGGTTGAGGAAGTTGATAACACGACAATTTTACGCCAGCACGCGCGCAAGTGCCATGCCGAGCCACGTGGCCAGTACACAAATCATCACGCTGGCCAGCATGTAACCCACGGCCTGGATCAGCCAGCCCTGTTGAATAAGCAGCATGGTGTCGAGCGAAAACGTTGAGAATGTGGTGAAGGCGCCCAGAAACCCGACAACAAGCAGTGCCCTGGCCTCATTGGAGAGCAGCATTTTTTCGCTGACAAGCACATACAGTACGCCAATCAACAAGGCACCGCTGACGTTAACCAGCAGCGTGCCCCAGGGCAAGCGACTGTCTGTCTGGGTCGATACCCATGTCATCAGCCCGTAACGGGCCAGGGCGCCGACACCGCCGCCCAGTGCGATGGCAAGATAGGTCATCATGATTCATCCGGATAGCGTTTGATTGGACTGGCCGCATCCCGCTGACGCAGCCAGTTCAGTTTTTCATTGATTTTTTGTTCCAGGCCGTTATCGCCCGGATAGTAATACCGCGTGTCTTTTATCGCGGCGGGAAAATAGTTTTCGCCGGCAGCGTAGGCACCCTCCTCGTCATGGGCATATCGATAGCCGGCGCCGTGGTTCAGGTTTTTCATCAATGTCGTTGGCGCATTGCGCAAATGCGGCGGTACGTCATGAGAAGGTTGACTGGCGACATCAGCTTTGGCGGCATTAAACGCGGCATAAACGGCGTTGCTTTTGGGGGCACACGCCATGTATATGACCGCATGCGCCAGCACCAGTTCTCCCTCCGGGCTGCCCAGACGGGTCAATGCATCCCAGGCCGACAGTGCCATCTGCAGGCAGCGCGGGTCGGCATTGCCGACGTCTTCACTGGCCATCCGCACCACCCGGCGTGCGACATACAAGGGGTCGCAACCGCCATCCAGCATGCGCAGTAACCAGTACAGTGATGCATCGGGTGAGGATCCGCGAACTGCCTTGTGTAGGGCTGATATCTGATCATAAAAAAGGTCGCCGCCCTTGTCGAAGCGACGCGGACTGCCCAGTAGCACCTGCTCCAGGATGTCATCATCAACAACATCGCCGACGCCTACCAGGTCGGCAGCGATTTCCAGCAGGTTTAGTGCTTTGCGAGCATCACCGTCTGCTGCCGTGGCCAGCCGGTCAATGGCCTGGTCATCAACATGCAATTGACGTTTACCCAGCCCTCTGGCGGGGTCTTGCAGGGCCTGGGTCAGCACAGCTGTCAATTCCTGATCGTTAAGGCTTTTCAGGACGTAGACCCGGGCCCGGGACAGCAAGGCGTTATTAAGCTCGAAAGAAGGGTTTTCCGTGGTGGCGCCAACAAAGATCAGCGTACCGTCTTCGATATGAGGTAAAAATGCATCCTGCTGACTTTTATTGAAGCGATGAACCTCATCAACAAACAATATGCTCGCCTGTCCGTTTTGCCGCTTGCGCAGCCTGGCGCGCTCGACAGCTGCCCGGATCTCTTTTACCCCGGACAGAACCGCCGAAATACTTTCGAAGCTGGCCTTGCTGGCAATAGCGACCATGCGTGCCAGCGTGGTTTTGCCGGTGCCCGGCGGGCCCCACAGAATCATGGAATGCGGCAATCCCCGACTGATGGCTTCGCGTAAAGGTTTGCCTGGTCCGAGGATATGGGATTGCCCGATGTATTCATCCAGCGTGCGCGGGCGCATGCGTGCGGCCAGAGGCTGAGTCAGCAACTCGCCATCATTGCCGTCTGTCAGTTCGTCAAAGCTGGTCTGTTGCATGGTTGGCAGGTGACCGGTTGTCGATCACGTCCAGTAAATCGTCGTCTGGCGCTACAAAATTGAATATTGCGTCATCAATGGGTTCATTGATCTGCCGATTGTAAAACTCCCACAAGGTGCGCTGCCCGTTGGTATTGATCAGCAGTATCGATTCCAGTAGCCCGTCTGAGAAGAACAGTATGACGCGTTCATAAAGGCTGGCAGGATCCAGTGGCCGCAACACGAACTCCAGGCCATTATCGGCGACCGGCACCCTATCAATATTGTAGTCGTCAACGATTGCGCGAGTGTCACCGCCAAGCAGTTGCGCCGACAATTCCGATTCATCGGGATCCCAATCCTCTATCGTTAACTGCAGCAGGTCAGGCTGATAGTTCCACAGGGTGCTGCCATTGGTGACAATGAGCTCGGGAAACGGGGCTTGAGTTTCCCAGTAAAATCCATGAGGCCGCTTGAGCATGAACAGTATGTCGCTCTCTTCCAGCACACCACCACTGGACTCGGTTATCAGTTGCCGCACATCAGCGCGAAAAGTCTCCAGGTCGGCGAGCAGAGCTGTCAACTGACCGGCGTCAGAGGACGGGTCCAGGTGTGTAGCCGGGGTTTGCTCCGCAGCTGTGTCCGGGTTTTCGGAAGCACCTGCTATCAACAGGTGATCTGCAAATGCAAAGGACGCCATCGTCAGGCTGACGCTAATTAGAAAAGACAGGAAATACGACTTCACTGGCATACCTCGGTAACTGGACACGTCTGATGATCAACGTGGCGCTGGTGGCGCGAGAACTTCGCGGCTGCCGTTGCTGCCCATTTCGGACACAACACCGGCTGCTTCCATGGCTTCAATCATGCGTGCGGCGCGGTTATAGCCAATGCGCAGTTTGCGTTGCACGGCAGAAATGGAGGCCTTGCGTGATTCGCAGACAAAGGCCACGGCTTCATCGTACAGGGCATCATCCTCTTCGCCGCCCTCACTTGCACTGCCGCCCATATTCATATCGCGTTCTTCGACACCCTGGGTGATTTCGTCTACATAAACCGGTTCGCCGCGTGATTTCCAGTCAGCCACGACCCGGTGTACTTCTTCATCACTGACAAAGGCGCCGTGAACCCGTTTGGCCAGTCCGCCGCCGGGCGGCAGAAAAAGCATATCGCCATTGCCCAGCAACTGCTCGGCACCGCCTTCACCCAGGATGGTGCGTGAATCCACTTTAGATTGCACCATGAAGGATAAGCGGGTCGGGATATTGGCCTTGATCAGACCGGTCAGCACGTCGACTGATGGCCGCTGTGTGGCCAGAATCAGGTGAATACCGGCGGCACGGGCTTTCTGTGCGATGCGGGCAATAAGCTCCTCCACTTTCTTGCCCACCACCATCATCATGTCGGCCAACTCATCGACCACCACCACAATATGGGGCAGAGCCTCCAGTTCCGGGGCCTGCTGGTCGTCCTGCAATGCCATTGGGTCCGGGCGCCAGATGGGATCCATGATAGGCTCTCCTGCCTTGATCGCATCCTGCACCTTTTTGTTGTAACCAGCGAGGTTGCGCACGCCCAGTGCAGACATCAACTTGTAGCGACGCTCCATTTCCGCCACGCTCCAGCGCAAGGCATTGGCAGCGTCTTTCATGTCAGTCACAACCGGTGTCAACAGGTGCGGAATACCGTCATAAACGGACAATTCCAGCATCTTGGGATCAATCATGATCATGCGCACATGTTCGGGTGTCGACTTGTAGAGAAGGCTGAGGATCATGGCATTGATGCCCACTGATTTACCCGACCCGGTGGTGCCGGCAACCAGCAGGTGTGGCATCTTGGCCAGATCAACAATAACCGGTTTGCCCACAATATCGTGACCCAGCGCCATGCTCAGCACTGACTGGGCCTTGTCGAATTCAGGTGATGACAGCACCTGACTGAGCATGATCATTTCCCGGTGTTCGTTGGGAATTTCAATGCCGATGACGGTTTTCCCCGGAATGACTTCCACCACCCGCACACTGACAATTGCCAGTGAGCGCGCCAGATCACGACCCAGGCCGGTGATGCGACTGGCCTTGATGCCGGGCGCGGGCTGCACTTCAAAACGCGTGATGACCGGGCCGGGGTTGACCGCAGTGACTTCGATTTCGATGCCGAAGTCCTGCAGCTTGAGTTCAAGCAGTCTGGACATGGCCTCAAGTGATTCTGTGGAATACCCCTTGTTGCCAGCACTCTTGTTCTCATCAAGCAGGCCGACTGCCGGCAGATCGCCGGGCGCACTGTCAGTGAACAGCCTGGTCTGCCGTTCCTTCTCCACGCGCTGACTGCGCTGCGCGGGTGCGCTGATCACCGGCTCAATACGCGGCGGTGTGCGCGTCTTGTCTTTCTCAATACGAACGTCCAGTGCTTTTTTGCGTTTTTCCACACCCTGGCGAACCTTGTTGTTTTCCTCGCGCTTTTCCTGCCAGGCACGTAGAGCATCTGCCGCCAGAGTGGCACCGTTCATGGTCAGGTAACCGATGCGATCAACCATCTTTAGCCAGGAGATTTCAAAGGTGACAGTCAGGCCGAACAGAAAAATACACAGATAAACCAGGGTGCTGCCGAACATGGCCAGTACCGGCATACTAGCGTCAGCCATGGCCGAACCGATAAGGCCCCCGGCCGGCCAGGTATTGTCCTGCGGAATGGCAAAGTGCAATGTCGCCAGGGTGCAGGCACCGATTACCAGCAACACAATACCCATAACCTTGAGAGAGACAACCAGCCAGGAGAATTCCCGCGCGCGCGAAGCATCCCTGAACAAAGTAAATACCTTGAACCCCAGTGCCAGTGGAAACATGTAGGCAAAATATCCGAACATGTGCAGCAGCACGTCAGCCAGCCATGCGCCCATATTACCGATGGCGTTCTGCACCGGCTCGCCCGATCCGGTGGTGGTAAAGCCGGGATCCTGCGGCGAGTAACTGAGCAGTGCCACCAACAGCACTACGCCGAGCAAAAAAGCGCTGATCAAAGCACCTTCGCGCACGATGCGCTGCGACAGACTACTGAGCCGGTCTTCCGTTACCGTTTTCTGTTTAGAGGCATTTTTCAAAATTTATCAGTCGCCTGCGTAGTTAATTTAAATCTTTTTCAAGGTAAGTAAGCGCTATCATAATGGTTTTATGGCGCCAGTCAAATTATCGCGGCCCCGGATGCGAGGCAACAGGGTCAGAATATCACATTGCGATTGGCAATAACTGCCTCCCTGATCACACGATCAGCAATACCTTGATAATCAAGCGCCCTGCCACCATTGACTGTATAATGCCGCGTTTGCGCTGCCCTGCGAAGGGTCTGCGCAATAACTTGTCAAGACTGCACGGGGAAACATTGATTTATGAGCGCACCTGCACACCATCGCCTGATCATTCTGGGCTCCGGCCCTGCCGGATACACAGCGGCCGTCTATGCGGCGCGCGCCAATCTCCAGCCATTGCTTGTCACGGGCATCGTCCAGGGCGGCCAGCTGACCACGACCACGGATGTTGACAACTGGCCGGGGGATGTCGAAGGGCTTCAGGGCCCGGCGCTGATGGAGCGCATGAAAGAGCACGCTGAGCGCTTTAACACCCAGATCGTGTTTGATCACATCAACAAAGTTGAGCTGGGGCAGCGCCCGTTTGTCCTGCATGGCGACAGCGGAGTGTTCACCTGTGATGCGCTGATCATCGCTACCGGCGCCTCGGCGCAATATCTGGGTCTGCCATCGGAGTCGGCCTTTATGGGTAAAGGTGTCAGTGCCTGTGCTACCTGTGACGGCTTTTTCTATCGTAACAAGCCGGTTGCAGTCATTGGTGGCGGCAATACCGCCGTTGAAGAGGCGCTGTACCTGTCCAACATTGCGTCACACGTGACGCTGGTACATCGTCGTGACAGCCTGCGTGCCGAAAAAATTCTGCAGGACAAGCTGTTTGCGCGCGAGAACATTACCATCCTGTGGGATCACACGCTCAGCGAAGTCACCGGCGACGATATGGGCGTCACTGGTATTGATATCGTCAGCACCAAGGACGGTGGCAAACAAAGCCTGACCGTGGATGGCGTGTTTATTGCCATTGGTCACAAGCCCAATTCCGATATTTTTGAAGGTCAGCTTGATATGAAAGACGGCTATTTGAAAATCCACAGTGGCACCGATGGCAATGCAACGCAAACCAGTGTTGCCGGTGTTTTTGCCGCCGGGGATATCGCCGACCACGTCTATCGGCAGGCAATTACCTCGGCAGGGTTTGGCTGCATGGCCGCGCTGGATGCTGAGAAGTTTCTGGATCAATAAACACTCCCGGGCACCGGCGCCTTATGACATCCATTTATTGGCTAAAACCGGACAATCTGGAATTTCCGCCGGTCAGTCAGGCCTTTGATGACCCGCCCGGCCTGCTTGCCGCCGGTGGTGATCTGGCGCCGGAACGCCTGCTTGCCGCCTATGCCCGTGGCATCTTTCCCTGGTATGACAACAGCAGCCCCATTTTGTGGTGGTCACCTGACCCACGCATGGTTCTGAAGCCGACAGAGGTTCATGTTGCACGCAGTCTTGCCAAGCTGATCCGGCAGACACGGCTCCGGGTGACCATGGATACAGCGTTTGCGGATGTCATTTACCACTGCGCAGCCTTGCGGGCAGAGCGCGAAGGCACGTGGATCACAGATGAGATGCAGGTGGCATACACGGATTTGCATCGACTGGGGCACGCCCACTCGGTTGAGATCTGGCGGGGCGATGCGCTTGTGGGTGGTCTGTACGGGATTGCCATGGGGAAGTTGTTTTTTGGCGAATCCATGTTCAGTCTGGCCCCGAACGCGTCAAAGCTCGCGTTTGTCGCATTGGCAAAACAGCTGGAAGATTGGGGATTTGAGATGATTGACTGTCAAATGCCAACGGATCATCTGCAAAGCCTGGGCGCCACAACAATGTCGAGAGCAGAATTTCAGCACGTACTTCACAAATGGCGGGATGCCGGGAATCGGTCTGCACCCTGGGTATTTGACAATAAAGTGCTGGAAAAACACTAATGCTTTGCCAAATTGGCTGTAATCAGGCAAAATACGCGCTTAATTTTCGCAGTGAGATATTCTTTTAGATGGCTAAAGAAGACCAGATTGAGATGGAAGGCGAAGTGGTAGACACCCTTCCCAACACCATGTTCCGTGTAAAACTGGAAAACGGTCATATTGTGACCGCACACATCTCCGGCAAAATGCGCAAGAACTACATTCGCATTCTCACCGGTGACATGGTGAAAGTGGAACTGACACCCTACGACCTGACCAAAGGCCGTATTACCTACCGCGCCCGTTAATTCCCGAATCGCCGGCAGTGCGGGATCAGCCCCCACGAATGCTATGGGCTTAGCTATCCGCTGAGCTCAGTTCCTTACCTTCAGCTTTCTCACCGCGACCGCGAATCTCCAGCTCAACCTCATTGTTGCGGATAGAAACGATCGCCTCGCCACCACTGCTGAGTCGACCAAACAGAATTTCCTCTGCCAGTGCTTTTTTCAGTTTTTCCTGAATCAGGCGGCCCATCGGTCGTGCACCCATGGCCGGACTGTAACCGTGCTCGGCGAACCATTCACGTGCACTTTCGTCTACGTGCAGCGTTACCTTTTTGCCGTCCAGCTGCACTTGCAGTTCAACCAGGAATTTGTCCACCACCGTACGAATGGTTTCCTTGTTGAGCGGGCCGAATTGCACCACTGCATCAAGACGATTGCGGAATTCCGGAGTAAAGCTTTTCTTGATGACCTCTGCACCGTCGGTGCTGTGATCCTGGTGCGTAAAACCAATGGAAGCGCGCGACATTTCCTGCGCCCCGGCATTGGTGGTCATGATCAGAATCACGTTGCGGAAATCTGCCTTGCGGCCATTGTTGTCCGTCAGCGTACCGTGATCCATCACCTGCAGCAGAATGTTGAACACGTCCGGGTGCGCTTTTTCGATCTCATCGAGTAACAACACGCAGTGCGGATGTTTGGTGACCGCCTCCGTCAACAGGCCGCCCTGGTCAAAACCGACATAGCCCGGAGGGGCACCAATCAGGCGCGACACCGTGTGCCGCTCCATGTATTCAGACATGTCAAAACGCAGCAGTTCGATGCCCATGATGCGGGCGAGCTGGCGACTGACCTCGGTTTTACCGACCCCGGTCGGGCCGGAGAACAAATACGAACCGATGGGTTTGTCGGGCGTATTCAGGCCAGCACGCGATAACTTGATTGCTGTCGCCAGCGACCCAATGGCTTCGTCCTGACCAAACACCACCATCTTCAGATTGGTTTCCAGTGTTTTCAGGTTCTCCACATCGGAGGTGGTGACATGTTGCGGCGGAATCCGGGCAATCGAAGCCACCACTTTTTCCATGTCAGTTGCCTGTATGAGTTTCTTGCGACGGCTTTCCGGCAACAGGCGCTGCCAGGCACCGGCTTCGTCAATCACATCAATGGCTTTGTCCGGCATGAAACGGTCGTTGATATAACGTCCCGCCAACTCCGAGGCCGCACGCAGTGCATTGTCGCTGTAACGCAGTTCGTGATGTTCCTCGAAGCGCGACTTGAGGCCCTTGAGGATTTTGTAAGTGGTTTCAACGTCGGGCTCTTCCACATCAATTTTCTGGAAACGGCGCGACAATGCCCGGTCTTTCTCGAAAATTCCCCGGTATTCCTGGTAGGTAGTCGAGCCGACACAGCGCAGATCACCGGACGTCAATATGGGTTTGAGCAGATTGGAAGCATCCATGACGCCACCTGAGGCAGCACCAGCCCCGATAATGGTATGGATCTCGTCAATGAAAAGCACAGATTCGGGTTTTTTCTTCAGTTCAGCCAGCAGGGTCTTGAAACGTTTCTCAAAATCGCCACGGTACTTGGTGCCCGCCAGCAGTGCCCCAAGATCCAGGGAGTAAATGACGCTGCCTTTGAGCACATCGGGCACCTGATCTTCCACGATCTGACGCGCAAGGCCTTCGATGACGGCAGTTTTGCCAACACCGGACTCACCCACCAGCAGCGGATTGTTCTTACGACGACGACAGAGCACCTGAATGACACGGGTGACCTCTTTTTCACGGCCGATAAGCGGATCAATTTTGCCCTGACGCGCCATTTCGTTGAGATTGGTGGCATAGGTGTCCAGCGCGCTGGCACTGCTGCTACTGTCCTCTTCCCCGTCATGACCGTCCTGAGGCTGTCCTTCCTGCGCACCCTGCCCCGGACCGCCTTCTCCAGCGGCATGGCGGCTGATACCGTGACTTATGTAATTCACCACGTCCAGACGGGCAATGTCCTGCTGCCCCAGCAAATACACTGCCTGACTTTCCTGCTCACTGAAGATGGCAACCAGGACATTGGCGCCGCTGACTTCCTGGCGGCCGGAGGATTGCACATGAAACACGGCGCGCTGCAGAACGCGCTGGAAACCCAGTGTGGGCTGCGTGTCACGTTCGGATTCCTCTTCCGGTACCACCGGCGTGGTACTGTCGATGTAGTCAACAAGGTTGGCACGCAGCCGGGCCAGATCCGCGCCGCAGTGCAGCAATACGTCAACTGCGACATCGTTATCGAGCAATGCGAGCAGCAAATGTTCCACAGTCATGTACTCATGACGCCTGCCACGAGCGCTGGAAAAAGCGCTGTTCAGAGTTACTTCCAAATCCCGACTTAACATCGCTTAGTTCTCCCCGGCGGTACCATTGATGCACGCCTAATAGTCAGCATAAGCCCAACTGAACTCACTGATCAACCTCAACATGACAAAGCAGTGGCTGATTATTCTCTCGCGAGAAATCATTGACCTGCTGCGCCTTGGTTTCTGCGACATCCCTGCTGAAGACGCCGCATACAGCTTTGCCTTCGGTGTGAATCTTGAGCATTATCTGAGTGGCTTTTTCGGTCGGCATATGGAAGAACTCAACCAGAATGACAACAACAAAATCCATGGGTGTATAGTCATCATTGAAGATGAGTACTTTATAAAGTGGTGGCTTGGCCAGTTTGGGCTTGCTGGCAGCTGTTGCCAGATCGCCTTCGCGACCATCATCCGGGTGGTTCGGTTTGTCGTCAGACATAACTTTTGACTACCAATTCGCAACTGCGTGAACTTGATATGGGGTCATAGACAGCTTATCACAAGGCACTTTAGTCTACTGCTTCATTACAAGCTGTTGCAATTAGACAAAAATGGTGAATAATACGCTTTGACAGGGAAAGCAAAAACCGTTAAGGACAACACTAGGGCCAAAGAGCCTGACGTGTACGACAATTAAAATAAAATTATACGTAGAACGGAGTATTACAATGGCTACGGGGCAAGTTAAGTGGTTCAACAACGCAAAGGGTTTTGGTTTTATCCTGCCGGACGACGGTGGCAGCGACCTGTTCGCACATTACTCAGCTATCGGTATGGATGGATACAAAACACTCAAAGCGGGACAACCCGTTGAATTCGAAACTCTGGAAGGGCCCAAGGGCCTTCACGCAACCAATATCAGACCCTCTGAACAACAGCAACAGGCCTGAGTGCCTGGGGTTAACGTTTTCGGTCTGAACAGGCGGCGGTAGTCAGCCAGGCGCGGCTGCCGTCGCTTTACCCTCCCCCAACTCCCCCCAGCGCCCTGCATTTCCCGTGCGTCTCACGCGCGCTGTCGAAATCCTCTATAATCAGCTGCATGCCACAATTGATACTCTTCAACAAACCTTTTAATGTGCTATCCCAGTTCAGTGGAGCCGTGCCCGAGGAAACCCTGGCGCACTACCTGCAAGCGCCGGGTTTCTATCCTGCAGGCCGCCTGGATAAAGACTCAGAAGGCCTGCTACTGCTGACGGACTGCGGAGAGACCCAGCAACGAATCAGCAACCCCCGCCACAAATTGGGCAAGGTCTACTGGTCACAGGTTGAAGGCCAGGTAACTGAAGAAGCCTTGCTCAGACTGCGCCAGGGCGTCAATTTAAAAGATGGCCTCACCCGGCCGGCCGGCGCCGAAAGGCTCACGGAACCTTCGATATGGGGACGAAGCCCACCCATTCGCGAGCGCAAGCTGATCCCGACATCATGGCTGGCGCTGACCTTGTACGAAGGTCGCAACCGGCAGGTACGACGTATGACCGCCGCTGTCGGCTTTCCGACTTTGCGTCTGGTTCGCCAGCGTATTGGTAACTGGCAGCTTGATGATCTGTTGCCGGGCGATTACAAAACCATCACTTTACCGGCACGCTGGTGGCAATAACCTGCTGATAGTAATAACACGCTGTGGTATCGGATAGTGATAACAGATAGTGTTAACAGGTGGTGATAAAGGGCCGCAATACGGGGAGATACGTTTACTTTTCCCAGCGGGCAGCAGCCTGATGGTCTGAGGCCCGGCTTTCTACCCAGTAGTCCTGTGCCCCTGCCACCTGTTTTTTCCAGAATGGCGCTGATGTCTTGAGATAGTCCATGATGAACCGGGCCGCATCAAATGCCGCATCCCGATGAGCACTGGCAGTGGCCACCAGCACAATCTGCTCCTTGGGTAACAGCGTGCCGACACGATGAATGATACGACACACAGACAGAGGCCAGCGATCGGCCGCGCGCTCGGCAATATCTTTTAATGCTTTTTCTGTCATGCCCGGATAGTGCTCAAGAGTCAGACTCTGCCCGGCTGCCGGACTGTCATGGAGCTCCCGCACCAGGCCACTGAAGATCGCGATTGCGCCGGGATTATCAGCTATGTCTCGCAGCATGGAATACTCTGCCGCCAGGTCGAAGTCCGGTTGCTGCACGTCTACCCGTATCATTGTTGTCATCGTCAGCCTCCGGTCATGGGCGGGAAAAACGCAACCTCTTCATCGCCGTTTAATGTCTGGTCGCGATCGGCTACCGCCTGATCTACGGCGACAAGAACCTCTCTGCTGTCGGCAAGCAGGTTCCATGCGCCACCACGCCGGGTCAGGACGGCGATCAGGTCTGCTACTGTATTGATATCATCGGCGGCTTCCAGAGACTCTCCGGCGCTGCCCAGCTTTTCCCGTAAGCTGGCAAAATAATGAACCCTGAACATGATAACTATTCCGCCTTTCTTGTGTAGTCGCCTGATTTACCGCCCTTTTTTTCAAGAACGCGTATATTGCCGATGACCATGTTCTTATCTACGGCCTTGCACATATCGTAAATGGTCAATGCCGCAACAGATGCCGCTGTCAGTGCCTCCATTTCAACCCCGGTTTTGCCATCGAGGCCGCAATAGGCATGGATCAGTACCCGACTGCCAGCGTGGTCCAGTTCAAACTCCACACCTACGGACGTCAACATTAGCGGGTGGCAGAGCGGAATGAGCTCGGAACACTTTTTGGCTGCCTGGATACCAGCGATCCTTGCTACTGCCAGCACATCCCCTTTTTTATGGCCATGACCGGCAATCAACGCCAGCGTTTCGGGGTTCATGTTGATTTCAGCGGCTGCCGTTGCAACACGCGTTGTCACGATTTTACCACCCACATCGACCATTCGGGCGTTGCCCTGTGCGTCCAGGTGTGTCAATTCACTCATCGTATTCCCTGTTATTGGTTTATTTCACTGCGCGGCCATTATCACCTGAATTGGCGACGAAGTGGAGGCATAATCCGGTGTTTTCGGGTACAATGCCGACCTCGTTTGGTCGCCTGCAAGACTTGTTTTGTGGTGCAACACTTAAACAAGAGCCCCCGTATGCTTTGGCATCCCCACAAAACCGTTGCTGTTGTGGTTGAAAAACCTGTCTCCGGAGAGACCAGCGCCCCGCAGTTTCTGATCGTCGAAGAAATCAGCGACGGGCGGGTGGTTTTTAATCAGCCGGCTGGCCACCTGGAGCCGGCTGAGTCGCTGGCGCAGGCGGCTGTCCGTGAAACGCTGGAGGAAAGCGCGTGGCATGTCGAACTGACCGGCTTTATTGGCCTGTACCAGAGCGAATCGACAGATGGCAGTACCTGTTACATCCGTAGTTGTTTCGCCGCCCGCGCACTTTATCATGACAAAGACCGGCCTCTGGACAGCGATATTATCCGCACTCACTGGTTCAGCCTTGAAGAGTTACAGGCCCGGCAGGCACAACTGCGCAGCCCTGCCGTCATGTGTGTTATCGAAGACTATTTAAACGGCCAGGTCTACCCCCTGAGCCTGGTCAGAAACCTGAGTCAAACATGAGCAGTATGAACCCACACAATCACAGCAACACCAAGGTTATTGTTGGCATGTCCGGTGGTGTTGATTCTTCCGTTGCTGCCCTGCTTCTGCAGCAACAAGGTTATCAGGTCGAAGGCCTGTTCATGAAAAACTGGGAAGAAGATGACGACACCGAATACTGCACGGCAAAGGTCGATCTTGCTGACGCACAGGCGGTCTGTGACCGTCTTGGAATATTTTTGCACACGGCCAATTTTTCCGCTGAATATTGGGATGGTGTGTTCGAACATTTTTTGGCCGAATATCGGGCGGGCCGAACCCCCAATCCGGATATTCTGTGCAACCGCGAAATCAAGTTCAAGGCCTTCCTTGAATATGCCACTGAGCTGGGTGCTGATTACATCGCTACCGGACATTATGTGCGCCGCCAGAGCAACAACAGCGAAACAAGGTTGCTGAAAGGTCTGGACAACAACAAGGACCAGAGCTATTTCCTGTGTGCGGTCAGTGAGGCCTGCCTGGAGCGAAGCCTGTTTCCGGTCGGGCATCTGGAAAAATCAGAAGTGCGTGCCCTGGCAGCTGAACATGCCTTTGTCACCAGCGCAAAAAAAGACAGTACCGGTATCTGTTTTATCGGCGAGCGCAAGTTCAAGGATTTTTTGCAAAAATATCTGCCGGCACAGCCCGGCGACATCGAGACCGTCGACGGTCAGATTATCGGCAAACATCATGGGCTGATGTATCATACCTACGGTCAGCGCCAGGGTCTGGGCATCGGTGGCCTGAGTGATCATAACGAAGCCCCATGGTATGTCGTTGGCAAGGACTTGCCGCGTAATCGTCTGATTGTGGCTCAGGGCAGTGATCACCCTGCCCTGTTTTCGTCCGAGTTGCAGGCAAGCCAGGTGGCGTGGATCAATCGCCAAAGACCGACGTTACCTTTGCGGTGTACGGCAAAAATACGCTACCGGCAGGCTGACCAGGATTGCCTGGTCGAAGCAGATGCTGAAAGCGGCTATATCCGGGTAAGCTTCGACACACCACAACGGGCAGTCACGCCGGGTCAGGAAATCGTATTTTACCAGGGCGAAGTCTGTCTGGGAGGGGGCGTCATTGAGCAGTATTACCGCTGAGTTTTCGGATTGGGAATATCGTAATATCGCGTTGGCTGCCGTGACGCAGTGTGCGGTACTGGTGCATGAACTGGCCACCGAGGGCAGTGCCTCACGCCATACCATGCGCGCCTGCCTGCGGCCTGTGTATCTGATGAACCCGGACTCGGTTGCTCAGGTGTACCCGACTATCGCTGACCTCAATCAGGGCATCAAGACACTTCAACACAGCTTTGACAGCGCCGGTCTGAAGGAAAACGCGGAAGTTGTGCGTTACATGCTTGGTATGCTGGTTCTGCAGCAGCGCCTGTCGGGAGAAAAGGCGATGCAGGCGACCATTGCGGATCGTCTGACCCGCCTGCTACCTGACGGGCCGGATGCTGAGCCTATGGCTGAAGATATGCCTATACAGGCGCTGCATGCCGACTGCTCGGCGCTGGCGCGACTTTACCAGGACACCATCAGCAAACTGAGCTTTCGCATTCATGTGGCCGGCAATCCTGAACATTTGCGGGATCACGTGGTCGCCGATCAGATTCGTGCATTGTTGCTGGCGGGCATCCGCTCGGCATTCCTTTGGCATCAGTTGGGCGGTCGGCGCTGGCATCTGTTTTTTTACAAAAAACACATTCGTGAAACCCTGAGCGGCATCAGGCGCAAACTGATTAACTGACAGTGTCAGGCGCCGTTGTCAGGTTCAGTCACATTCATCATTCAAGCAAGGAATTATCAGGCCCATGAGCATATCAACCCTCACCGCCATCTCACCTGTCGATGGTCGTTATCGTGGTAAAACCGAGGCCCTGGCCGCATGCTTCAGCGAATATGCCCTGATTCGGTATCGTGTCATAGTCGAGATTCGCTGGTTGCAACATCTGACTGCACATCCGGGTATCAGCGAAGCTCCGCCAATCAGCGATACGGGCAATGAGCTTCTGGAAAGCATCATCAAGAACTTCTCTGAAGTCGATGCCCAACGGGTAAAGGCAATTGAAAGCACAACCAATCATGATGTCAAAGCTGTTGAGTATTTCATCAAGGAAAAGATCGCTGACCATCCGGATCTGAAGCAACAGGTGGAGTTCGTCCACTTTGCCTGCACGTCGGAAGACATCAATAATCTGTCTTATGCCCTGATGCTGCGTGACGGCCGCGACCTGGTCATGCTGCCAGTGATGCATCAACTGCTGGACCGTCTTCGTGAGCTCGCGCACGACACCGCAGAACAGCCGATGTTGTCACGCACACATGGTCAAACCGCGTCACCAACAACCGTTGGCAAAGAGCTGGCCAACGTTGTTTACCGGATGCAGCGACAGCTGACGCAGCTTGCTGACAGTCCCGTGATGGGCAAAATCAATGGCGCCGTTGGTAATTATAACGCCCACCTCGCCGCCTATCCCGATATTGACTGGCAGGCCAGTGCAAAAAGTTTTGTGGAAAAACTGGGTCTGGACTGGAACCCGTACACTACCCAGATTGAACCGCACGACTATATCGCAGAAATGTTTGCTGCCTGTTGCCGCTTCAACACCATTCTGATTGACCTGGATCGCGATATCTGGGGTTATATTTCGCTGGGCTACTTCAGGCAGCGTACTATTGCCGGCGAAGTAGGCTCATCGACCATGCCGCACAAGGTCAATCCGATTGATTTCGAAAACTCTGAGGGTAACCTGGGCATTGCCAATGCCATCATGCAGCATCTGGCAGAAAAACTGCCCATTTCGCGCTGGCAGCGCGACCTGACGGACTCCACCGTTCTGCGCAGTGTCGGCACCGGTTTTGCGCACAGCCTGATTGCCTATCACGCCACCCTCAAGGGGTTGAGCAAACTGAGCCTGAACTCACAGCGACTGCTGGCAGACCTGGACAACAGCTGGGAAATTCTGGCCGAACCTATCCAGACCGTGATGCGTCGTTATGGCGTTGAAAAACCCTATGAAAAACTCAAGGAGTTGACACGCGGTCAAACCATAGATGCGCAAGTGCTTGGAGAATTTATCGACAACCTGGACATTCCGGAAGCTGCGCGCAAAGAGCTACGCACGCTGCGCCCGGAAAATTATATCGGCAATGCTGTTGCCCAGGCAAAATCCATTTAATTGACCGCCGCCATGTGTGACACCAGGCCGATATTCCAACGAGGGTGATTCGTGATTGATTCTGTACTGCCTGCCGATTTTGATCGGCAGCTATTTTTGCGTGACTATTGGCAAAAGAAACCATTGCTAATTCGGGCCGGGGAACTGGCCTTTGTTGACCCGATTACACCGGAAGAACTCGCTGGCCTGGCTTGCGAACAGGAGATTGAGTCGCGACTGATACAAGTTGATACAGAGCAGGACACCTGGCACTTGCGCACAGGTCCGTTTACCGAAGATGAATTTGAGGCGCTGCCACAAACGCATTACAGTCTGCTGGTGCAGGCAGTTGATCACTGGGTGGATGAGGTAAGCGCCCTGTTGTCTGACTTTGATTTCATCCCGACATGGCGGACAGACGATGTCATGATCAGCTACGCTACCGATCAAGGTAATGTTGGCCCGCATTTCGACTATTATGATGTGTTCCTTATTCAGGGTATGGGCCAGAAACGCTGGCAGACCGGCGCCGTATGCAACAGCATGACAGCGCGCCGCGATGAAAGCGGCATGCGTTTGCTGAAGGACTTCAAAGCCCAGCAGGAATGGCTTGTTGGCCCCGGTGACATTCTGTACCTGCCGCCCGGGGTATCGCATTATGGTGTTGCGATCGGCAACAGCATGACCTACTCCGTCGGCTTCCGCGCGCCCTCACATGCCGATATAGTCAGCGGCCTGGCCGATGAAATCCTTGATGGCCTGACCGAGGATCAGCGTTATATTGATATCTGCCCTCACCTGCCATTACATCCTGGCGAAATATCCTCAGATGTCATAACGCACCTGCGTGAGCTGGTGTTAAGCATGGTAGACAATCCTGCGCTGATCCGGCAATGGTTTGGCAAAACCATGACAACACCACGCTATGCGACGGATGAGCAGGCACCCTGCTGCGGCCAGCACGGAGATCATGATCACGACCATGACAGCGAAGAAGGTGCAACCATCATCACCGATATTATCACGCTGCGTGAGGCACTTGATAAGGGTGCTGAAGTGTTCAAAGTACCGGGCTCACGCTACGCTTATGCGCTTGGCAGCGCTGAGGCTGAGTTGTTTGTTGATGGTGAATGTTACCGCTGTAACTGGCGTCTGCTCAGCCTGTTGCAGGCATTGAGCGCGCCGGGTCATACCGAGTCACTGGATCCGGATGTGGTTGCAGCCTGCTATGGTGACGAAGAGGCAGCACAGTTGTTGCTGACACTGTACAATCGAGGTTGCCTGATCGTTGGCTGAGCATCGAAACATGGACACTGGCATTTTATGAAATTCTTTACCTCGGCTCTTTTTTGGACACTGACATTGCTGCTGCCTGTTGCAGAGGCGCAGGAAAGCGCCGGTGAGCGTGCGGTGATTGAAATTTTGTCAATTATCCATCGTGATCCTTCCCGGGTTCGTGACATGGTCGATTCTGCGCTGGATCCCCGTGGCAGTATCGGGCAGATAGACAACAAACTTGTCATTGCCACGACCGAGGCCAACCTGCGGCAACTGAAAGAGATGATTGCAGACACCGATGTGCCACCGCGACGCCTGATTATCGGTGTCGATTTTGCCTACCAGTCCGACACAACTGACAGCAGCGATCTGCAATCGGATCAGCAAGACCTCGGTTTACAGGATCTGCAGGAACAGGGCCCCCAGGAAAGCCAGGCTATTGAAGGAGAAGAACTCGTCTTTGTCGCCGGTGTACTGACAGGCGACGGGAACAGCGATAATCGGCGTGTCACTATTGCGGCTGAAATCATCGATGGCAATGCTGCCGTCAACCTTGTGCCGGACAATGTCACTGGCATTATGGGCAGTCTTATAATCACCGTGCCGTTGGGGGTATGGCAGGTTATCAATCCACCATTGACTGGCGCTGACAGCGAAGAGCAGTCAATCCCGCAAGCAGTGGCTGTGCGGGTCGACAGAGTCCCCTGATGCCAGACCTCATACTGCAGTCTTTGCCTTATCAGCGCGATAGCAGTGAACTGATCAGACGGGTTGCTGCCCTGCCCGGTGCAGCCTGTCTGGACAGTGGCCTGGGCAATCAGGCTGAGGGCCGCTACGATATCCTGAGCGCGCTGCCAAGCCGTCAACTACGCCTGCGCGCAGACAACCATCAGTTAATACTGGAGCAGCGTGATTTCGATAGCCCGTGGCAGATCGTGACAGCGCGGACCTGTATCTTCACCGAGTCACAAAACCTGCTGCAGGCGAGCAGGCCATCAGAGCGAGATGTGGGCCAACTGGCGCATCTGCCCTTTTGTGGCGGGGTGATAACGTGTCTGGGTTATGACTCAGCGTCAACACACGGCAGAGCTGTCAGCACGCATGAGCTTGGCGCTATCCTGCAACAAACACCCGTTTCCCACTGTGGTCTGTATCAGTGGGCAATTATCGTTGATCACCACACTGGCAGCACCACGTTGTTCATTTTGCCTGAGTGCCCGGAGGTTATCCGCCAGCAGGTTTTGCTGCAACTGAGTGGTGACACGCGCGCAAAGCAGTGTGAGTCATATGCCGAGTTCGCCCTGTCGGGGCCATTTCAGGCACAGCTGTCCGCGGCTCAGTATCGTATTGCCTTCGACAGACTCAAAACCTGGATATACGCCGGCGACTGTTATCAGGCCAATCTCGCTATCCCGTTTGCCGCACAATTCAGCGGCCCCCCCCTGATGGCCTACCTGCGCTTGCGGCAGCGCAGTCACAGTCCGTTTTCCGCCTATATAGACACAGGCGATTCCCAGGTTCTGAGTCTGTCCCCGGAGCGCTTTGTATCTGTGACTGAGCAGTTTGTCATCACCCAGCCAATCAAAGGCACGCGCAAGCGCTCGCAAGACCCCGTGATCGACAAAAGACTCAGTGACGAATTGCAGGCCAGCGAAAAAGACCGGGCGGAGAACCTGATGATTGTCGATCTGTTGCGCAATGACCTGGGCAGTGTGTGCGAGACAGGTTCTGTAAAAACCCGGGATCTGTTCAAGCTTCACAGTTTCTCCCAGGTACACCACCTGATCAGTACCGTCACTGGCAAACTGCCGGCGAATGTCAGTCCGCTGACTTTGCTCAAACGCTGTTTCCCGGGCGGGTCCATCACTGGCGCACCCAAAATCAGAGCCATGCAGATCATTGCTGAACTTGAACCACTGCCGCGCGCGATTTACTGCGGCAGTGTTGCCTACTGCGACTATCGCGGTCACATGGACAGCAATATCAGTATCCGCACCCTGCTTTGCAGCAAAAACCATATCTTTTGCTGGGGTGGTGGTGGCATCGTCGCCGACTCAGACGTGACACGCGAATACCAGGAAGCGTATGACAAAGTTGCTGCCCTGCTGGCACTGTGACTTTACTCAGAGACTAGCTTTACTCAGAGACTAAGAGCCCGCGCGCTGGCCTTGAGAAACTCCAGTTTAAGATCCTCGTATTCATGGACCGCCGGAAACTGCGGAAACTCGCGGATGACATTGTCCGGGGCCCGGAACAGAATGCCTGCCTCTGCTTCGGCCAGCATGGTGGTGTCATTGTATGAGTCACCGGCTGCGATAACCCGATACTTCAGGCTGTGAAAGGCTTTTACTGATTCACGTTTGGGATCTTTCTGGCGCAGATGGTAGTTCACGATCATACCCGCCTGGTCGATCTCCAGTCGATGGCAGAACAACGTGGGGAAGCCCAGTTGCCGCATCAAGGGTTGAGCGAATTCGTAGTAGGTGTCAGACAGAATGACAACCTGGAAGCGCTCGCGCAGCCAATCGACAAATTCACGCGCACCGGGCATCGGCGCCATACCCGAGATCACTTCCTGAATATCGGGTAACCCCAGTTTGTGTTCGCGCAGTATGCGCAGGCGCTGCTGCATCAGTACGTCGTAATCCGGGATATCACGCGTGGTAGCCCTCAGTTCATCAATACCTGTGCGCTCCGCGAAATCAATCCAGATTTCCGGAATCAACACACCTTCAAGATCAAGACAGGCGATCTCCACGCAAAATACCTCTCACTGGTTCAGTTGTCAGACGACAGCGATGTTGTCGCAAAGGCGCAATTTTATAGTTACACCGGCCCACATGCCAGTATCCGGTACGCTACTGACCGACAAAAACGTGCAAGCAGCATCATTGCCCCCTACAATACCGCAAGTCGACCCGAGGTAATACGAAGGTAAAACATGATAAGTGCTAAAAACATTGTTGAATTAAATGAACAATTTCAAAAAATGGAGCCCAAGGACATTCTCCGTCAGGTGCTGGCGGATATTCCCGGGGTCACAGTCTCTTTCAGTGGCGCCGAAGACGTCGCGCTGGTTGTCATGGCCTGGAAATTAAAAAAAGACATCAAGGTGTTCACACTTGATACCGGACGCCTGCACGCGGAAACCTACCGTTTTATTGACAAAGTCAGGCGAGACTATCAACTGGATCTGGATTTTCTTTATCCGGATGCAACCGCCATTCAAAAATTGACCAGCTCCAAAGGCCTGTTCAGCTTCTATGAAGACGGGCACGAAGAATGCTGCGCCATCCGCAAAACCGAGCCTTTGCGTCGACAACTGGCCACTGTAGATGCCTGGATCAGCGGACAACGCAAGGACCAGAGCCCTACCCGCAGCGATGTTCCCATTGCCCAGCTGGATACAACCTTCGCTGCGCCGGGCAAGACACTGCTGAAATTCAATCCGTTCGCGAACTGGCGCTCAAAGGATGTCTGGGACTACATCCGCATGTTTGATCTGCCCTACAATTCGCTGCACGATCAGGGTTTTGTCAGCATAGGTTGTGAGCCCTGCACGAAACCCATTGGTCCCAATCAGCATGAGCGCGAGGGTCGCTGGTGGTGGGAGGAAGCCACCGCGAAAGAATGCGGTTTGCACAAAATCAACATCATTGAATAGCGTCGGCCCTTTCTTTAGCAGAACTTTAGCAGAACTTTAGCCGAGCTCGGGAAGTGCGGTATCGGCAAACAACGCGTCAACGTCTGCCTGGTTTTTACTTTGAATCGCGCGTTCAACCAACGGACGCGTCAGGTGAGTAGCGAACATCTGTATGAAATCAAACATGTAAGCCCGCAGCACGGTACCGCGCCGAAATCCGATACCGGTTACGCTGTAGTCAAAGAGGCCGCTGGCATCCAGAGCGATCAGGTCACTGTCTTTGTCAGCGTCGTACGCCATATTGGCAATGATCCCTACCCCCATGCCAAGACGAACATAGGTTTTGATAACGTCCGCATCTGCCGCGGTAAACACTACCCTGGGGCTAAGACCCTGAACAGCAAACGCATCATCAAGTCGTGAGCGTCCGGTAAAACCAACCACGTAGGTTACCAGCGGATACGCAGCCACATCGGCCAGCGTCAGCCGGCCAAGCCCGGTCAGAGGGTGACCGCGTGGCACCAGCACAGCGCGGTTCCAACGGTAACAGGGAATCATCAGCAGGTCGCTGAACTTGTTCATGGCCTCGGTAGCGATGGCGAAGTCAGCAGAACCTTTGGCTGCCATTTCGGCTATTTGATAGGGGGTGCCCTGATGAAGCTGCAGTGATATCCCGGGGTATTTCTCGATGAACGCGGAGATGACGGGCGGCAACACATAGCGACTTTGTGTATGCGTGGTTGCGATGGCAAGACTGCCCGAACTTTCATCCGCGAATTCTGCTGCAGTGCGGCGGATATTCTCAGCCTGCAGAAGTACCTGCCCTGCCTTTTCCACTATCGCCTGGCCAGCTTCTGTCATGCCAACAAGGTGTTTGCCATTGCGCACAAAAATCTTCACGCCCAGCTCTTCTTCCAGAGCCAGGATCTGCTTGCTCATGCCGGATTGTGACGTGTGCAGGCGGTGGGCAGCCGCTGATACACTCAAACCCTGACGGGACACTTCCCAGATATAACGCAGCTGCTGAAGTTTCATGTTTATCCCGGTTTGTCGCCAGTGTTGTCAACGCCGGGGTTATTCTGCGCCGGCGCTTCATTGGCAACACCATGGGGAACATGGCCCGTTGCCACGTGATGCCGGGCTGAATCGCAATGCCCTTCCTGGTCATCAAAGAACACATCAGCGTCAAATGCCTTGAGAAACACACCCTTGTCCATTCCGCCCAGAAAAAGAGACTCATCGATACGAATATTCCAGGCCCGTAAAGTGCGTACCACCCGCTCATGTGCAGGCGCAGATCGGGCCGTCACCAGGCAGGTCCTGATAGGTGACTCGCCTGGGGCAAATTCCATTTGCAGCTGTTGCAGTGCGGCCAGAAAAGGTTTGAAGGGACCGCCTGACAGGGGATGGTTTGCCGACTGCTTTTCGCTGCGGGCAAATGCCTCCAGACCTTCGCTTTTATATATTCTCTCAGCCTCATCGGAAAACAGGACTGCATCGCCATCGAAGGCAAATTTTAACTTGTCATCACTGGCCATTGTCGTCGCCGATGGCAGAATGGTCGCCGCCGCCACCCCCTGCTCCAGAGCATGCCGTACATCCGCGCCATCCATGGACAAAAACAGATGGCTATTAAATGCGGAGATATAGCGATAAGGGCTGGCGCCACCCGAGAATGCGGCACGGGTGATGGCCAGATCATAGTGTTCGATAGAATTGAATATACGCAGACCGGTGTCGGCACTGTTTCTGGATAACAGGATAACTTCGACGCGCTGCGTATCCAGCTGTGCATTGAGGTGCAACAGTTTTTTCACCAGGCTGAAAGCACCGCCTGGCTGCAGCGGTTCACTTTCATGGGCTATCTGGTACTGTTGGTACGCTTCCAGGCCTTGTTCCTGGTACACCCGGTGACTGTCATCAAGATCGAACAGTGCTCTGGATGATATGGCGATGACCAGTTTATCAATATTTTTTTTGTCAGACATGTAGCCTATCCCTATACGACACTGGTATTTCAGCCCCGGCGGGGTAGAATTCTACGCTGGAATCATCGCGCAGGCAAAATTGCCTGACAAGGAACTAGCAAGCTATGCAGGTTTCGCATTCGGCCAGTAATACGCAGTCCCAAAGCGCACTTGTGCTATCCGGCGGAGGCGCCCGGGCAGCGTATCAGGTCGGGGCCCTGCGAGGAATTGCAACGGTGTTGGGCAAGGATGCGCCCAACCCTTTTGGTATCATTTCCGGCACCTCGGCGGGCGCCCTGAATGCCATCGGCATTGCCACCCAGGCCCACAAGTTTCGCACAGGCATCAGGATGCTGGAATACGTATGGGGCAATATGCGTAGTGATCAGGTTTACAAACTTGATTCGGTGGGGCTCATCAGCAGTGCATCAAACTGGGTGTTTTCGGTATTGTCGAATCGCAGGCGCCGCACGCCAGCCTCTTTGCTGGACAATTCACCTCTGGAGGAACTGCTACAGGAAGTGCTGCGCCTTGAGCGCATCAACAGCAACATGGCTGCAGGTCACCTGGAGAGTCTGGTCGTGACTGCGTCCGGTTACACCAGCGGTGAGTCGGTTTCCTTTTTCCAGAGCACCCGCGACATACCGAACTGGCATCGGCCTCACAGACTGGGTATCCGCACGGATCTGCGCCACAAGCACTTGCTGGCTTCAACCGCGATACCAACGTTGTTTCCAGCGGTCCGCATCAACAGGGAGTTTTTCGGCGACGGCGCCATCCGGCAGCTCGCTCCCTTGAGCCCGGCTATTCACATGGGCGCCACAAAAATTCTCGCCATCGGGGTCAGTGGCAGTCGTACCCGGCGTCCGGCAAAAGGTGACCAGGTGAACCACCCGTCGTTGTCGCAGATCATAGGGCATGTTCTGAACAGTGCCTTTGTTGATACGCTGGAGAGTGACATGGCGGTATTGCGCCGCTACAACGCCATGATTCCAAAATGCCTGCCCTCGGCAGATCTCGATGTGCGTCCGGTGGAACTGCTGGATATCACGCCGAGCCTGGATCTGAACAGGATTGCGGAGGATCATTACAGTTCATTGCCCCGCTCAATCAGACTGTTCATACGTGATACCAACGCCAGCTCTATTGCCAGTCTGTTGATGTTTGAAAAGGACTACTGTCAGGCACTGATGGATCTGGGCATCGCTGATGCACTGGCAAAACGTGAACAGATCAGAGCCTTTTTCCATGGCTGACCGGGATTTCTGATTATGTCATGACAGTGACACCGTTGGTGCACTAAACTCCCCAAGTCACTTTTAGTTCAAGGATTCCGGGATATATGAAGGTCACAATTTTTGGCACCGGCTACGTTGGTCTGGTTTCGGGCACCTGCCTGGCTGACTCAGGTCACCAGGTCATGTGCATGGACGTTGACAGCGATAAAATTGCAAAACTGCGTCAGGGCAGCATACCCATTTATGAACCTGGCCTGGAGCCTATGGTGGTGGAAAACAGCAAGCTGGGTAATCTCAGGTTCACCTCGGATGCTGCTGAAGCCGTGAACTTTGCAGATCTGATTTTTATTGCTGTGGGTACCCCGCCCGACGAGGACGGTTCAGCTGACCTGAAATATGTTCTCAGCGTGGCGTCCGAGGTCGGACGTTTGATGACAACACCCAAAACCGTTATTACCAAATCGACAGTCCCCGTGGGTACGTCAGATAAAGTTCGTGAAGCCCTGCAGATACAACTGGATGCGCGCAGCTCCGGCCTGAAGGTGGATATCGCCTCGAACCCGGAATTTCTGAAAGAAGGCGCGGCAGTCAACGACTTCATGAAACCGGACCGTATTGTTGTGGGCACCGACTCAGCGACAGTACGCAAACACCTGACCGAGCTGTATGCGCCGTTTAATCGCAACTCCGATCGTATGATATTCATGGATATCCGGGCCGCTGAACTGACCAAATATGCGGCCAATGCCATGCTTGCGACCAAGATCAGCTTCATGAACGAGATCGCGAACCTGGCCGAGTTACTTGGTGCGGATATAGAACAGGTACGGCACGGCATAGGCTCTGACCCACGCATTGGTTATCAGTTCATCTACCCCGGCATTGGGTACGGTGGTTCATGTTTCCCCAAGGACGTGCAGGCGTTGGAACGCACTGGCAGGGAACACGGCATGCAGATGAACATTCTTCAGGCCGTCGAGAGCGTCAATAACCTGCAAAAGCAGCGCATCGTGGACCTGATCAAACGCCATTATCAGGGGGACATCAAAGGCAGGACTTTTGCCATGTGGGGGCTGTCATTCAAGCCCAAAACAGACGACATGCGTGAAGCGCCCAGCCGGGTGATCATGGAAGCTTTGTGGCAGGCAGGTGCCATTGTTCAGGCGTATGACCCGGAGGCCATGCAGGAGGTAGAGCGCCTGTATGGTCAACGGAGCGACCTGCGCCTGGTAGGAACTCGAGACGCAGCGCTGGTAGGCGCGGATGCATTGATAGTGTGTACTGAGTGGCAGCATTTCCGCGCGGCCAATTTTGACTGGCTGGCGGAAACGCTGGCAGATAAAGTCATCTTTGATGGCCGCAACGTTTACGACCCGGAGACAGTCAGCGCCGCCGGTCTGACCTACTATGCCATCGGTCGCGGCGCTTCCTTGCGCAAATGATGGCTGTTTGTATGAATACGCTTATGCGCTAACCAGTGACCTGGTGATCCAGGTGAGCTACCAGGTCTGCGGGCAGGTCGAGTCGGTGAGCCAGCGCCTGAAGGTAAGCCCGCTCAGCCGGATGATCAATATCCAGCACGGACCTGGACACCAGATAGACCTCGGCAGCCTGCTCGATACCCTGTACATTCCTGGCGAGCTGCGCCATGTCGGCAGGCTGGCGTAGAGCGTCGAAAACAAACCCTTTGCTTTCCGAATCCAGCGACATTTTCTCGACCTGTTCGAAAATGTGGGTTTGTTCTTTGGCATCAATATGACCGTCAGCCTTGGCCGCTGCGATCATTGCCATCACCAGCGTCAGCGCGAAATTGCCAGAGTCTGCCGTCGCAGAGGTTTGCTGAGGTAAAAAGCGCGAATCTACGTGCTGCATGTCGCGATCGGTCGCAACCGGCGCCGTGGCAACCTGTTTGCCCTGCTGCCAGTTCTGGTAGGCCTTGAAGGCCAGTGCACCAGCAGCGGCGGCACCGCCGTAGGCGAGCATGCCACCACCCATTTTTCGGACCTTCTTGTTGCCTACCAGCAGCCCCAGCACACCGCCAGTCAAAGCGCCTTTGGCAAAACTACCGGTACCCGATGACGGTTTGTTTTGGCCTTGGCCGGCGCCGGTATTGCCGCCCATGAACTGCTGCAAGAAACTGTTTGCGTCTATCATTGTGACCTCTGCTGGAAATGATTTCAGGCTCAGATTGTAGCGAAACATTCACCAGTCACCAAGCCTTTGCTGCTCGGGTGCTCATCGCCCGTCAAAGCTTGCGAACGCGGAAAGAACGCCCCTTGAGTTTGCCGTCGGTCAGCTTTTGTTGTGCCAGTTTTGTCACCGCCTGCCGTACTGCGACATAGGCACTGTTGTCCGTTACATTGATTTTACCGATTTGCTCAAATGTGATTTCATTGTTGTTGGTCAAAGCGCCGACAATGTCGCCGGGGCGCAATTTTTGCTTCTTGCCACCGTCTATCTGCAGGGTTTGCATTGGCGGGTATGGTGTTTTCTGATCAAGCAGGGTCAGTGGTGGCAGTAGTCGTGGGTTTTTTACCGGATCACCTGTCACCCCCAATCGCGCAATTTTATGTGCATCCGACGCATCAAACAGGGTACACGCGAGCCCCTGGCTGCCGGCTCTGCCGGTACGGCCAATGCGGTGTACGTGAGTATCCGTATCCCGGGCCGGATGATAATTGACAACAAGATCCAGTGCATCAATATCCAGCCCTCGTGCCGCCACGTCCGTTGCCACCAGGACGGACACGCTGTTGTTACTGAACAGTATCAGGGTCCGGTCCCGGTCTCTCTGTTCCATATCACCATGCAGCGCCATGGCGCTGAAATTGCTGCGCTGTAGCTGCTGACACACATCATCTACATCGCGTTTTGTGGTGCAAAAGACCAGAGCGGACTCGGGGCGGATGTCCTGCAATAACAGTCGCAGTGCGGTGAACCGGTCAACATCCCCTCCCACCTTGTAGAAACGCTGGTCGATGCTGGATGCATCCTCCTCCGCATCGACCTCAACCATGACCGGATCGCGCATCATGCCCCTGGCAATGCGCTGCATATCATCTGCAAATGTGGCACTGAATAACAGCGTCTGACGGGTAGCGGGTATTTGCGAAACAATGGCTTCCAGCGCTTCCTGGAAACCCATCTCCAGCATTCGGTCAGCTTCATCGAGAACCAGGGTATCCACATGATCAAGCTTAAGCGTGCCTTTACGCAGATGGTCTTCAATACGTCCGGGCGTGCCCACAATGATATGTGCACCGTGCTCCAGCGAGCCAATTTGCGGACCAATCGGTGCCCCGCCACATAAGGTCAGGACCTTAACATTGTGCATACCCCTGCCGAGTCTGCGTATTTCCACTGCAACCTGGTCGGCAAGTTCGCGGGTGGGACACAGCACCAATGTCTGAATGCGGAAACGTTTAGGGTCCAGTTTTTGCAACAGGCCCAGGCCAAAGGCTGCGGTTTTTCCGGATCCGGTCTTACCCTGCCCGATGACGTCTTTGCCGGCAAGCACCGACGGCAGGCTCAGGGACTGAATCGGAGTCATGCGGGTGTAGTCCAGCGTTTCCAGATTGGCAAACAGCTCTGGTTTTAGCTGGAGTGACGCGAAATCATTTTTTGCCATTTTACTCTACCGCTCTTTCTGTGGCAGATATCCAGGCCGGACGGCTCTGATTACGTGCAAGATAGGCCTCCAGCGTCGGATAATCAGCAGAAACGCCCAGGCGCCTGGCCATGGAGATCATGTACGAAATACCGATATCGGCGGCGCTGAACGTGTCCCCCAGAATGTACTTGTTGCCAGCCAACTGGTCGGCAATATGATTCATATGCAATGCTATTTCCTTGTCACTGAATCCCTGCAGTAGTTCATGTGATGCACCACTGCGTAACAGCAACATTCGGATGAGCAACGGCGTGAACACAGACCCTTCCGGATAGTGCAGCCAGCGCGTGAACCTGCCCCACTGCTCCAGGTCGGAACGTGGTGGTGAAAATTTGAATTCACGATCAAATTTTTCCAGCAGATAGGAGGTAATTGCGCCGGACTCGGATATGACAAGGCCGTTATCTTCAATTACCGGAGACTTACCCAGGGGGTGAATCTGTTTCAGGTCGTCCAGCGCACGCATGGTTTTAGGGTCGCGATGATAGACCTTAAGATCGTACTCAACGCCCAGCTCTTCGAGCAGCCAAACTGTAAAAATCGAACGCCCTATGCGCAGGTGATGCAGTGTAATCATGTTTTACTCCGTGAAGTCAGACTTTAAAGAAATCGCGGTACCAGACCACAAAATTATCGATACCCTGTTGCACCGGCGTGGCCGGCCTGTAATCCAGGTCTTCAACCAGGTCGTCAACGTTGGCAAAGGTTGAAGGCACATCGCCAGCCTGTAACGGCAACATGATTTTCTCTATCGGTTTGCCAATCGCTTTTTCGATGGCTTCAATAAAGTCCATCAGTTTCACCGGGTTGTTGTTGCCTATGTTGTATATCTTGAACGGCGCCGATGACGAGCCGGGTTCAGGGCGTTTTGCATCCCACTTGTTATTGCCGGATGCGGGGTTGTCGATAACACGCACCAGACCTTCAACAATGTCATCGATATAGGTAAAGTCACGCAGCATTTCACCGTTGTTAAAAACCTTGATTGGTTCTCCCGCGAGCGCGGCTTTGGTGAACAGGAACAGAGCCATATCCGGACGCCCCCACGGGCCATACACGGTAAAAAACCGCAACCCCGTGGTTCGAATGCCGAACAGATGTGAGTACGTATGGGCCATCAATTCGTTGGATTTTTTGCTGGCAGCATACAGACTTATCGGATGGTCAACACTGTCACTGGTTGAGAATGGCAGGCTTTCGTTGAGGCCATAAACAGAGGAGCTGGATGCGTAGCAGAGGTTGTCCACACCGTGGTGGCGGCATGACTCCAGAATATTCAGGAAACCCACAATATTCGCGTCAATATAGGCGCGCGGATTTTCCAGTGAATACCTCACGCCCGCCTGCGCAGCGAGATGACACACGGCATCGAAGCGCTCTGCTTTGAACAGGGCCTGCATTGCTTCGGCGTCCTCCAACTGCATTCGGATAAATCGATAAGCCGGCAACGAAGTCGACTGCAGCATTTCATTAAATGGCAAATCGAAAGGTATATCCGTGTCAGTCACGCCGGCCCGTTCGAGTCTGCCGAATTTGACTCGCGGATCATAGTAATCATTGATGCTATCAAGGCCGACAACTTCATCGCCTCGTGCCAGCAGGCGTTTTGCCAGATGTGACCCAATAAACCCCGCCGTTCCGGTAACAAGAATTTTCATTTTAATCCTTAGTAAATTGAATCAGGCGGCTTTTATTCGCCGGATGTTGGCATAAATAAAAATACCGGTGGCAAGTCCAACGGCATCGGCAATCATATCGCCCACACTCATGCTGCGGCCCGGTATGAAATACTGTGCTATTTCAGTCGCGACACCGAACGCGAGCAATATTGCAAGAATCCTGACCAATCCAAGATTAAACTGCCAGGCCCGGAAGAAAAGCGCGCCACACAGAGCAAACAGAAAAAAATGAGAAACCTTGTCAAGCGCAAGACCGCTGCTGCCCGGGTCAGACACTGGCCATGGCCACCAAGTGCTTTTCCAGGCCCGAAGCGAGTCGAATGCGGGCTCAAGCAGGGCCGCGATAGCAGCTATCGCTGACCCGGGAAGCAACAAGACACATGTCGTCAGCACAAGCATGAGCCACGCAATGCTTTGTGCTTTTGACATGCCATTTCCTGTGTTCCGCATATGCACGACCGTTCCCTGACAGCAATCAGCTACTGCTGTTTAGCAGGTGGCTATCATACACCAGGAACGGTCAGGATTCCGGAATTCTCGCCGACGCCCAGCTTTCATGAACCATCACAGTGATTTCGTCAAGCAGCTTTTGCTCTACCGCAGTCGGATTGCCTGGCTCCAGCGGATCATAGTGGAAGATATACAGGCGTGAGGCGAATTGTTCGAAGGGCAGTGAAGCCTCGCCAAACCTTTCGCCACTGCCAGCGGTGCTGACCACAACGCCGTGTCCCCAATCCTGCCCGCTATCGTTGTTCGGGTTGTAAAAATACACGCGCATGATTTGATCGGGGTCCAGCCCTACGCGCTGAATGGTTATCGCATGCCAGCCAATAAAGCGCCCGGCGGTATCGGTGATAGCAATTCCGGCCGGTTGCGGATGAATGACTGGCTGGTTGTCATTAAAGTAGGGATGATACGATGCGTAGAAATAACGCAGAAACTCGTCAAAGTGCTGCAAAAATCCGGTGGCTACATCAACGGCTATACGAAACCCGCGACCGGTCCACCAGCCATGAAACTCCGGATTGATCCAACGGTGCGGGTCTTCGTCACGCCCCACGCAGCGCCGACCCATTTCAGCATAAATCCGGTCAAGGTGGGGTACCACCAACAACGACACCGGATCAAGATCCAGCACCAGACCCGAGGCCAGGCCGGCCTGGCTGTCACTGGAAGAAATGGGCTGGCCTTCAAAATGCATCATGATTTCATCATCACGGGCTGCCCAGACTACCATCTGCAGCAGATAATCCGGATCATTGTAAGCCCACATCGACAGGGCACGGGCAGACTGGCAGGTAGGGTTGTTGCCTTGCCCCACGCCCAGAGGCAGACCCAGCATACACAGCACCCCTTCCAGCAGGCGAACGCGCGGTGGTTGCGCGTCCCCATAGGCCAGTTTCAGTCGCTGCTGGGCAGCAGGGTTCAGAATCAGGGACAACTGTCGCCATAAAGCCGGCGCCACCGGCGACTGATACAAAATGCCACGCTCGAGCATCAGGGTCAGACCATACAGAGCCTGAGCTGTCTCCGGGTGGATAGCCTGGTCAATCAGCTCCATCACCAGTGGCCGATAACATAGAAGACATTCACGACCGGTGCTGGATAAACCCATGGCATCGTGCACCAGGTGGGCGAAGCCCTCCTCCGCGCACAGGTGCCTCAACAACACAACGTGGTAGGCAGATACCAGGCCCGTGTCATGCATCGCCCGCGACATGCCGGTTGCTTCAGACTGCAGTGCACCCTGGTCCATATGTTCAAGACGTTCCAGATACACCGGCAGGCCGGGATCCTCACGGCTCGCTTCGGTGGGGCCAAACAGGGCGCTGACCAACCGGTCGGCACCCTGCCCGCTGCTGCGAAACTCTATCTCCGGGTTAAGCTGACAGACTGCGATCTGTGTGATCATCTGCTTGACGGTGTCAACCTGAATGGGACGTTGTTTCAACACCCGCCAGATTTCCTCAATTAGACTGTCGATGATGTGCTCGTAACCGATGCGTTCGGCCAGGTGACGAAGCAGAAAGTCGGGAATCACCGCCGCCCGCCCCTGCGCCGTGCGCCGGGCTTCATCGATACCCTGAAACATCAGCTCAAGATTCAGGGCGAGCACCTGAGTCAGGAAATGATGCGCCTGTACCGAAGAGATCGACGCATGGGCATAGTCGCCACGTGCTACGGCCAGCAGCCGTAGCTCACTCAAGGCTTCAAGCACCAGTACGTCAGGGTCACGGGTCTGGAACGCATAACTTGTCAGCGACGCTACCAGTATATGCGGGTCAGCCCAGTCTGTGCCCAGAAATACCCCGCTTGCGTCTACCTGTTGAGCGCGCTGTTCAAGTGCTTCGCAGCCCCCGGGTAGCATGAGAACACGCCGTGCGGTATCGAGAACGCGGCGTATTTTCAGGGATTTGCTAAGATCAGGCGTTTCCGCCATGACTTGCAACGCTTCATCCATGCGTGGCAGCAGATCTGCCAGTTGCGTTTCAGACATAAAAATCCAGTTCTTCCTGTTGTTTCAGCAGATCACGCATCTTGTATGGATCATCCCCGGTAAAGTAGAGGAGTCCCCAGTGGGTGCCGAAAGCAGTACGTTTTGTCACAGTTTCTTCCAGCGGTTGCGTCAGTTCATGCGATTCAAAGTAAGGGTGGTTTTCCGTTTCCTCAGGCAGCTCCATGCGGCTGACCACCCGGCGACGGGGGTACACGCCAAAACAACCGGCGTGACATTTGGCATCTTCAACTGCTTTCGGGAAGTACGCGGTGATTTCTTCATCCGTTGTTTTTGGATCAAAGGACAAAATCAGTGCCTGATAAGCATTAAAGCCATATACCCGCTCCAGCAACTCAAAAACCTTGAAACCCGGCGGCCGGTACGCTACTTCGCCGAAGTACATCTCATTGTCACTGGTGACAAAATATTCCGGATGAACAAAACCAAACTGAATATCGAAGGTCTTGATCAGTTTTTCCACCTGCTCAATAATCTGTGGCCGGTACTTTTCCAGATCCGGTGTTGCCGGCACAAATACGGAATACCCAAGAGTCACGTATTCTGAAATGTTCAGAAATCTGATCTTGCCGTTGTGGACCCACGCCTCGACCGCAAACTCCCAGCCATCGAGGTGGCTTTCCATCAGGATGGGAAACTCTTCGTCGGGGATGGAGTAGACATCGTCCGGTGTTCTGACCACTCTGTGCCCCAGGCAACCAGCTTTGTCGAAAGCCTTGAGGTGAATCGGGTCATTGGGGTCACCATCGAGCTTGAGCAGGGTCTGGTTGACGCGCTTGAGAAAGCGGACAACGTCTTCTTTTTCGTGAGCCTCCTCGAAGATGCCGACACGAATGCCACCCAGCTGGGCCCTACGCTTCATCAGTGACTTATCACGGAACAGGATGGACTGACCAAACAGGCGGGGATTGTCCATCAGCACCGCATTGATAGCACCGGCCCATTCAACCGTTTCTTCAAATAACGGGATCGCAACATCCACACCCTTGTCCTGCAGCAGTTGTGCTATCTCCATTGAGCGATCATTCAGGCGCTCAAAATTCCATGGGATGTAAGGAATATCATGCTTGTCACAATACTCCTGAGCCCAGTCAGGCGCGACCACAACATAGCGCCGGTCAAAGCCCTCTGCAGCCTCAACGGCGGCCAGGCTCCAACCCAATAATGCGACATAACCTTTGCTTGTATCTTTCTTCATTTATCACTCCTGTTGGGAATACCTATACTGGAGTTGATATATACTAACATTTTTAACGCAGAACTTCACGGCGCTTGGCAGCGATGGTCTGAGCGATGGCCTGAGCGATGGCCTGTTTGCTCGCTGAAACCGGCCACCCGTGTGCCAGTGCAGCTGGTTTGCTCTGGCACAGCTTAGCTCTTACAATACCCGGTCTGATTGTACATTTTAGAGAGAGCGCAATGCCTGTCAGCATAAAAACCTCGGACGAAATCGAAAAAATGCGCATCGCCGGTCGCCTGGCAGCGGAAGTGCTGGAAATGATCGGGTCGCACGTCACACCCGGTGTCAGCACCGGCGAGCTGGACCGTATCTGTCACGATTACATTGTCAACGTGCAGCAGGCCATCCCTGCCCCGCTTAACTACAACGGCTTCCCGAAATCGATCTGCACCTCCCTGAACCAGGTTGTCTGCCACGGTATTCCCAGTGACGCCAAAATATTGAAAAATGGTGACATTCTCAATATCGACATCACGGTCATAAAAGACGGATATCATGGCGATACCAGCAAAATGTTCTTTGTTGGCGACGCTGCATCCCATGCCAAACGCCTGGTCAAAGTCACGCAGGAGTGTCTTTACAAGGCAATTGAGATCGTGCGACCGGGCGTTCAGCTCGGTGATATCGGCCATATTATCCAGACGCACGCAGAAGCCAACAACTACTCGGTGGTCCGGGAGTATTGCGGCCACGGTATCGGCCGCGTGTTTCATGAAGATCCTCAGGTACTGCATTACGGCAAGCCCGGTACCGGCATAAAATTGGAAGAGGGCATGGCCTTTACCATTGAACCCATGATCAATCTGGGCGAGCGCCACACAAAATTGTCCAAAGCTGACGGATGGACCGTGACCACACGTGATCGCCGGCTGTCAGCACAGTGGGAGCATACGTTGGCAGTGACGGCGACCGGTGTGGAGGTGTTGACCCGACGCCCCGAAGAGCCCTTCTGACGATCGCCATACCGGGTCTAAAGCAGCCACACAGAAGCAGGACATCAGCCAAATTTCCGAGGTAGTGATTGATGAGTGAAACCCAGATGGTCGATGCTGGTTCGTCTGCGGACCAGCAACTGTTCGATGCCGATGCGGTCGAGCAGAGACTGCAGTCCGGTGAACCTGCGGTGCAGGTTTTCAAGGACGCACTGATGCATGCCCGCGATGAACTGGATGCACGTTACAGGGCCGGGGCCGATATCCGAAGTCTTGTGCTGGGCCGTGCCTGGTTCATGGACCAGATATTGAAGCGCGCTTGGCGCCAATTTGACTGGGTCAATGCCAATGACCTGAGCCTGCTTGCGGTCGGTGGTTATGGACGCGGCGAGTTGCACCCGCACTCGGATATCGATTTGCTGTTCTTGATGCGTGATGACCAGGCAGCGGCAAACCGCAATGCACTCAGCGGCTTTTTCGCCTTTCTGTGGGACATAAATCTGGAGATCGGACAAAGTGTGCGCACGATTGCACAATGTCGCGACGAGGCCGTCAAAGACATCACGGTGACCACAAGTCTGATGGAGTCACGCACCATTGTCGGGCCTGACAATGATCCGGATTGCCTGCGCCAGGAGATGATTGAAGTTACCCAGGCTGATGAAGTGTGGCCAGCGCGCGACTTTTTTACCGCCAAGCGCGACGAGCAAATCGCGCGGCACAATAAATACTATGATATTGACTATGCCCTTGAACCCAATGTCAAAACCTCACCCGGTGGTCTTCGCGATATCCAGACCATAGGCTGGATTGCGAAGCGACATTACGACGCCAATAACCTTGACGACCTGGTAAAACTGGGATTCCTGCTGCCTTCGGAATATGAACAACTTATCAAGGGTGAAAAGCTTTTATGGAAGCTGCGTTATGGTCTGCACCTGCTTGCCGGTCGCAAGGAGGATCGTCTTTTATTCGATAAACAACGCGAACTGGCGACGATGTTTGGCTACGCAGATGATAAAAAGAGTCTGGCAATAGAAAAGTTAATGCAGGAGTATTATCGTGCCGTCGCAACGTTGCGCGAAATGAACGATATGCTTTTACAGCTGTTTGACGAAGCCATTCTGCGGGCCGGCGAGAAAGCCGAAGTAACGGAAATCAACAATCGCTTTCAGGTCCGTAACAGCTACATTGAAGTGCGTAGTGGCGAGGTATTCAAACGATTCCCCTTTGCCATGATGGAGATTTTTGTGTTGATGGCTCAAAACCCTGAAATCAAGGGTGTGCGCGCTTCCACCATCAGGCTGATTCGTGAAAACAGGGTATTGATTGACGACAAGTTCCGGCATGACATCCGCAATACCTCCTTATTCATGGAGCTGTTGCGATCCCCGCACGACCTGACATCACAATTGCGGCGCATGGCGCGTTACGGCGTACTGGGCCGGTATCTGCCGGAATTTGGCGCCATCACCGGTAAGATGCAACATGATCTCTTCCATATCTATACCGTTGATGCGCATACACTTCAGGTCGTCGAAAATATGCGCCGCTTTCGTCTGCCGGAAGCCGAAGAAAACTTTCCGATTGCCGCACATATTGTCAATAAACTGCCCAAAATTGAGCTGCTGTACATTGCCGGTCTGTACCATGACATCGCCAAGGGCCGGGGCGGTGATCACTCGACGCTGGGTATGGAGGATGCAACGCTGTTTTGCCAGCGCCATCATTTGAGCGCATGGGATGCCAAACTGGTGTCCTGGCTGATAGGCAAACATCTGTTGATGTCCATGACCGCGCAACGCAAAGACATTTCCGACCCGGAAGTGATACACGATTTTGCGCTGCAGGTCGGCGACAAATTGCATCTGGACTACCTGTATGCTCTGACGGTTGCGGATATCAATGCCACAAACCCGACGCTATGGAACGCCTGGCGAGCCTCACTGCTGCGACAACTGTACCTGAGTACTAAAAAGGCCTTGCGCCGCGGGCTTGAGAACCCGATAGATCGCGCTGATCGCATTAAAGACAAGCAGGAAAGCGCCCTCGAAAAGCTACGCCTCAGAGGTATCAGGGACGCTGATGTGCTGGCGATCTGGGACAATACTGACGACGAATATTTTGTGCGCGAATCCGCTGCCAATATTGCCTGGCATTCCGAATCCATTGCCCGACACAAAGCCTCCAAAAACGGTGAAGATACACTGGTGCTGGTACAGGACACAACTGACACCCTGGCTGAAGGTGCCACACATATTTTCATCTATACCATCAACCGCAATCATCTTTTTGCCAGCAGTGCGGCGGCCATGGAACAACTTGGGCTTAACATTCAGGATGCGCGAATTTTTACCTCAAGCAAAAACTACTGCATGAACACGTATTCTGTGCTTGAGGGTGATGGCACCTCCATCGGTGATAACCCGCGCCGAATCGAGGAAATCAAAAAAATACTGCGGCAGTATCTCGCTGAGCCATCGGCGCATCTGAGTGTTGCCAAAAAGCGTGCCTCGCGCAAGTTGCAGTATTTCGGTCAGCAGGTGGAAATTGATGTTATCAATCAGGATGGGCTGCCATGGTCTACGCTGGAGCTTAACTGTATTGACAAACCCGGTATTCTGGCAGCGATCGGCAAGGTATTCGCAGAGCAGGACATTCAATTGCTGAATGCCCGCATTGCCACGCTGGGTGAGCGCGTGGAGGACCTGTTTTTCATCGCCGACGTCAATGACAAGCCCATTACCGACCCGGAACAGATAGAACGCCTGCGACAGGCCTTGTCACTGGAACTGGCGACATAAAAACATGATTACTTTATATGGCATCAGTAATTGCGACACCATGCGTAAAGCAGGGAAATGGCTCGATTCACAGGATATCGAGTGGGTACTGCACGACTATCGCAAACAGGGTCTGGATCTCGACCTGGCAGAGACACTGGTATCCGTATTTGGCATTGAAGACCTGATCAACAAGCGTGGAACAACCTGGCGCAAACTGGTACCGGAGCTGCAACAGAAACTGACCGATCCGGCTCTGGCGCCCCAGTTGATCATGAGTTATCCGGCGCTGATCAAACGCCCTATCGCCTTCACCGGCTCCCGCGACTGGCTGATTGGATATGACCAGTTGTTGACGCTGGCATCGTGATGAAACCCTGATTTGCAGTCGCCGGATGTCGAATGTGTCTGGCCTGCTCGAGCAACAGTACATACCAAGGAGAATTTTTTACCCATGAGCGCACCGCAATTGCACAGCTTCGGACTGGGGGTCGCGACAACCGATGTCCGGCAGGAAATCATCGAAGTATACTACCCTTATCTGGCGATAGACCCTGCCACAGACGCCCTGCTTGCCATTGTCCGTGCCTGCGGGTATACCAGCGGCAATCAATGCATCACGCTAACCAGAGCGCAGCTTGGCGCCTTGCAAAGCGATCCGCATATAACCGCGGACAGCAAACTCGCTGATGTCCTTGATACAGTTGCCGACAGTAATCAGAGCATCGTTGCCACGTTTATCGCTGACGATACATCACCGACAAGCATTGCTGAGGTTTACCTGAAGTTGCAACTGCTGTCGCACCGGCTGGCCAAACCGCACGGGCTGAATCTGCAAGGCGCTTTTGGTGTATTGCGCAATATCGCCTGGACCAATCAGGGTGCCATTACACTGGAAGACCTGCCCGCCCGGCAGTTGCAGGCGCGTGCCAGGGGTGAATTGATTGATGTCATGTCAGTCGACAAATTCCCCAAGATGACCAATTATGTTGTTCCGGCGGGCGTGCGAATCGCTGATACCGCCCGGGTCCGGCTGGGTGCGTATGTCGGGGAAGGCACAACGGTAATGCATGAGGGATTCATCAATTTCAATGCCGGCACCGAAGGTACTGCGATGATCGAAGGTCGTATATCGGCAGGTGTCATGATTGGTGAGGGCAGCGATCTGGGCGGTGGCTGCTCTACCATGGGTACTCTGTCAGGCGGCGGTACGGCTATTATCGCAGTGGGTCGCGATTGCCTTATCGGGGCCAATGCCGGCATAGGCATAGCCTTGGGTGACCGTTGTATCGTTGAAGCTGGTCTGTATGTGACAGGCGGCACCAAGGTCAGTCTGCTTGATAACGAAAACAAGCTTGTTGAGCTGCTCAAGGCAAAAGAATTATCGGGCAGGAATGATCTTCTGTTCAGACGCAACTCCCAGACCGGCGCTGTGGAATGCAAAAGCAACAAAACCAGAATCGCACTTAATGAGGAGCTGCACTCAAACAATTGAGCAGCACTTCAATAACGCACGTCAACGACAGACACAGAGCATGAACGAATGAGTCAGAATCCGGCAAGCCAGACCTTGACCCCCACTGCCCGGCTGGCTATCCAGCTGTTGAAAATTCCTTCCGTCACCCCTGACGACATGGGCTGCAATAAGCTGATGATGGACAGGCTGGAGGCCATCGGTTTCAAAAATGAAGTCATGCGTTTTGGCGAGGTCAACAATTTCTGGGCCCGATCTGGAGATGCAGGTCCAGTCATCTGTTTTGCCGGTCATACCGATGTGGTACCCACGGGTCCGGAAGAAAGCTGGCAGTCCCCGCCTTTCGATCCTGTTCTCAGGGATGGTTTGTTATACGCTCGTGGCGCCGCTGATATGAAAGGCAGTCTGGCTGCCATGGTTACCGCTTGCGAGCGCTTTGCTGCGCATTGCGAATCCACAGGGTCACAGCCCAGGGGATCAATTGCATTTCTGATAACCGGCGACGAGGAAGGTGCCGCCGTTGATGGCACCCGAAAAGTCATTGAAACGCTGGAAGCCAGGGGAGAAAAAATCACCTGGTGCATCGTCGGTGAACCCAGCAGCACCGAAATACTTGGGGACGTGGTAAAGATTGGCCGCCGGGGTTCGTTGCACGGTTTGTTGACTGTGCATGGCGTACAAGGGCATGTTGCCTATCCTCATCTGGCAAAAAACCCTATCCATGACGCCATGTTGCCGCTTGCGGCCCTGACGCGGGAAACCTGGGATAACGGCAATGCTGCGTTTCCGCCGACAACATTCCAAATTTCCAATATAAAATCGGGTACCGGTGCAGACAATGTCATACCCGGCGTGTTGTCAGCCACTTTCAATTTCCGTTTTTCAACCGAGCTAAGCGAAGCCGATATCCGCGAACGTGCAGAAGCTATTCTGAATGCGCATGAGGTTGACTACAGCCTCGAATGGAAATTGTCGGGTTTGCCATTCCTGACCGGCAATGATCGCCTGATTGAAGCCGTCAAAGACAGTGTGCGCGAGGTAAACGGTGTGGAAACGCAGCCATCAACGTCCGGCGGCACTTCAGACGGCCGGTTTATTGCACCTACGGGCGCTGAGGTTGTGGAACTTGGACCCTGCAATGCCAGCATCCACAAAATCGATGAACATGTTCGTCTGAGCGACCTGGATCAACTGTCCTTGATGTACGAAGGTATTCTGCGGCGCCTGCTACTCAATTGAGTTCCCTGGCGGCACCAACGTAAATATCAAAGCGACTGGTTTTACCATTCAGACTGGAGGCAGGCTTGATTCCGTCCAGACATTCCGCAAGTCTCGGTCGTTTGACAACAACTTTGGACGCCAGAGTCAGTGCCAGCGGCAACAGGCCGCTGCCAATACTTTCGGCACCGTGAAGTTGCTGTAGCAGATAACGGTTTTTCTTGACGCGCGCGGCTTTGTCCCTGTCGGGGAACATGGGGTCCAGATAAATGACCCTGGCCGGCGCCAGGGTTGGCATGACCACGGCGCTGTCACCAGGGTCACACAGATGCAGTCGCTCAAGAATTCCCGTCAGCCCCGATGACATTTGCCTGACATTTTGTGATGGTTGATCCCGGAGCGCCACTGCCTGCCGTGCGCGCGACAAACCATCTTCCAGCAAAGCGTGTATCACTGGGGACTGTTCGATCAGATCGACCTGCCAACCGGCTGCTGCCAGTATCAATCCATCCAGTCCCAGCCCCGCCGTTGCATCGATCACCCTGTTTGCCGCTGTGGCCCCGGTCTGAGGCGAAACGCAGCCGCCGACAGCCTTGACCGCGGCTTCCCGCGACAAAGGCTGAGCGAGCCTGAACAGGAGTCTGGCATCGGTAAAATCTACGCAGACAGAGCCAGCACCGCGATCGGACGGAAGGCTCAGGGTCAATCGGTGTTGCTCATACGATAGCAATAACCCGGGATGCCGTTCTGGCGCGCTTACCAGCGGTAGTTGCAAGCGCTCAGCCAGTTGCTCGCCCCTGTCATCCCCCCGATCCCACTGGACGGCCAATTCGTTCACTATGACTTCCGGTACGCTAGATCTTCTTTCAGATAAACGGGCAAGGCGCCGTCAACCGGTTCGGTCCGGCCCTCCAAAAATGCGTGTCCGCCCAGCTCACACAGTATGTTGGCATCACTGTCCAGTTGAGCTATCAGCGGCACCGGGAAACTATCGCTCTCCTCCACCTGCTGCAGCAAAGGATGCAGCCAACCGCTGCCGGCACGGTAACATTCAGCGTTTCCGACACGTTCACCATACTTTGCGGCTGCCAGACTGCGAAGAACGGTTGCCGCATCACACACCTGGTCCTCCAGCAATATCCGGGGGGATGACAACCCGTCATCAAGATAGCAGGCGAAATAAAATTCGTCTTCACGGGCGTGCAGACAGACAAAATACATGTTTGCAGCTGTTGATTGTTGAGTACTACTGCGCAACGCAGTGCGGGCCTGCATCGCCAATGACGAAATCCGGATAATGGGAATGTTGGCGCCAAAAGACAATCCCTGAGCTACCGCCGTGCCTATTCTCAAGCCGGTGAAGGACCCTGGGCCGCTGACCATAACAATTGCGCCCAGTTCCGCGAGTGTCAGCCCGGACTCATCCAGCAGGGACTGCACCATTGGCAACACTTCAGCCGCATGTCTGCGTGACGCCGGGCTCTTCAGTTGCAGTTTCCGGCGTCCATGATGAACAGCAACGGAACAAATGTCAGCCGCCGTATCTATGGCAAGTAAGGCAGTCATAAGCGTAATGCGGAATGGCAGGGAGAAAGATGGCAGAGGCAGAGGCAGAGGTTTGACATATGCACAGGCACCGCCACGATGGGCAATCGACAAGTCACACAGAACAAAAAAGCGTGCCGATCAGGTGATCGGCACGCTTTTCAGATGCAGATCAGGCTTTGGCAGCTGTCTTCTTGCGCTTGGCCGGTGCTTTTTTGGCAGCGGCTTTTCTGGCAGGTGCCTTTTTAGCAGCAGCCTTTTTAGGCGCGGTCTTTTTGGCAGCCGGTGCTTTCTTTGCAGCTGTCTTTTTTACAGCAGCTTTTTTGGCAGCGGGCTTGGCTTTAGCCTTTGACCTGGATGCTGCTGCCTTGGCTTTTGCGGCAGCACGTTTGGCGGCAGCGCGCTCGCGTGCAGCTTTTGCTTTCGCCGCAGCGCGGGCTTTAGCTGCAGCTTTGCGGGCAGCAGTGCGTTCACGGGCAGCCTTGGCTTTTGCCGCAGCTCTGGCCTTGATGGCAGCCTTCTTGGCAGCGGCCTGGGCTTTAGCTGCAGCTTTTTTGGCGGCAGCGCGTTCCTTGGCTTTCTGCTTCTTGATTCGGGCAGCTTCTTTAGCGGCATCCGCTTTCTTGCGCTTTTTCATCCACTGGGTTGAAAATGCCTGAACAGCTTTTTTCAGATCAGCATCTGCCTTGGCAGCCAGATCAGCTTTACGCTTCTCTTCAGCTTGTTTTTTGGCTTCAGCTGCAGCTTTGGCACGTGCAGCAGCTGCAGCTGCTTTGGCCTGGGCCTGGGCCGTTCTCAGTTTAGCGTTGACGGCGGTCAGGTTGGCACCCGCTTTCTTGGCAGCAGCCTGGGCACTTGCCTTGGCTTTTTTGCTGGTAGCAGTGGCATTCTTGGACGCTTTGGCAGCAGCCGCTTTCGCTTTTGCTTCAGCCGCCTCAAGCTTCTTCTTGTTTGCCGCTACATCTTTCTCTATTTTTGCCAGAGATGCTTGAGCTTTTGCCAGGCCAGCGTCTTTAATCTTTTTGACCGCTGATGTGGCAGACGTCTTCTTTTTCGCTTTAACTTTGGCCATACTTTTATCTCTCCAAGACTGTGGAAAAAAACCACCTTCGACTTTCAACGCGAAATTGGGCCACGTTTGAGCCGCACGATAACACAAAAAAATATTGCTATACAGCAATATGCAATTAATTTTAACTATTTTTTTACTGGAATCGTCCGGTAAAAAAATCCAGTTAGCTGTTTAGTACTTCAGCAAGTCTGTTTCTGATTTTCTGCACATCAGCCTGACCGTCGATACTGACCAGTTTTACACCCGCGCCTTCTTCCTCCAGATTTTTGTAGAACTGCACCAGCGGCTGTGTCTGCTCGTGATAAACAGCAAGTCTTTTGCGTACGGTTACTTCTTTGTCATCGTCACGCTGAACAAGTGCTTCACCGCTTACATCGTCAATGCCGGCCTGCGCAGGAGGCTGGTGCTCAATGTGATAGACACGACCTGAACCCGGATGAACGCGTCTTCCGCTCAGGCGCGAAACTATTTCTTCATCCGCAACGCGAATCTCGATAACCCGGTCGATACTGATGCCTGCATCGACCATTGCCTGCGCCTGCGGGATGGTTCGCGGAAAGCCATCGAACAGGAAACCATTGGCGCAATCGGGTTCTTCAATACGCTCCTTGACCAAGGCAATGATGATTTCATCAGTTACCAGGCCGCCACTGTTCATGACGTCTTCGACTTTTTTGCCAAGCGGCGTGCCGGCTTTGACCGCAGCACGCAACATGTCTCCCGTGGAAATCTGAGGGATGCCAAGCTCCGATGTGATGAACTGTGCCTGCGTGCCTTTGCCAGCGCCGGGCGCACCCAATAAGATAATTCGCATAGTTACTCCAGTTTCCAGACTCATATTGATAAGGTGTGGGTAGTGATTTTCAATTTTCAGATTCTTTTGCGGCCCGCCAGTACTGCTCCAGGGTAGCAGCGTCGCTGTCCGCGACACTGCTGCCCGCCTGGCGCGCATTCTCCTCGATTTTCCGGAACCGGTTCTCAAAACGTTGATTGGCCTGGCGCAGAGCTGATTCCGGATCTGTTTTTAAATGACGGGCGAGATTAACACAAGTAAACAGCACATCACCCAATTCATGTATCTGTTCCTGCGTGTCAGCCGTTGCGATGGCTTCTTGCAGCTCCGCTATTTCATCCTGCAAACAAACCAGAACCTGGCTGATTTGCGGCCAGTCGAACCCAACCGATGCTGCCCTTTTTTGTAGTTTACCGGCTCGCTCGATAGCGGGCATGGCACTTGCGACGTCATCAAGCACACTGACGGATTCACCACTAGGCGCAGCTGCTTCGCGTTCAGCATTCTTTATTTTCTCCCAATTACGCTCTACTTCCTCGGGAGAGAGCAAGGAAGGTTGTCCGAAGCTCGCCAGATTGCCATCCGGGAAAATATGCGGATGACGGTGCAGGAGTTTTTTGACAATTGCATCTGCCACTGCGCTCAGATCAAATTGCCCGGATTCTTCTGCAATACGTGCATAAAAAACGACCTGAAACAGCAGATCACCCAGCTCATCACAGATTTTATCCGGGCTACCCTGCTCTACCGCGTCGATTACCTCATAAACCTCCTCCAGCGTGTGCCGGGTAAGGGAAGGCAGTGTTTGTTTGCGATCCCAGGCACAGCCATGCACAGGATCGCGCAGGCAGGCCATCAATTTGACAAGTTGCGTCACTGAATCTGCGTGTTTGCCGCTATTGCTGTCATGGTCAGTCACAGGTCTTCATCCTCCAGGCGTCGTGCTTCAATTACGCTGTCCAGGTCGTTCAGACGATCCAGTGCCCGGGACAGGCTGTGGAATGATGAGATTTCTATTTCCAGCTGAATTGAGGCGGTTGCCGCGCGCTTGTCGCTACGCGTGTTGACCGCCAGCACGTATATCGCCTCGTTGGCCAGAATTGTTGTCACGTCCCGCAACAGTCCGGCGCGGTCGCGTGCTGTGACCAGAACGTGGACATTTACCGGGCTGTCCGGGCCTATCGGTAGCTCGGGCGTCTCGTCGGCAAACAGGTCACGCTTCCTGGTCAACAGAGACAGCTGCTGTGCCGTATCAATGACCTCATGTACCTTGAGCGCGCCGGTGCCAATCGAGACAAACAGGCCCTCTGCATTGCGGCAACCGAGGCGCCGTGATACTTCGTCAAAAGGCAGGTTCCGGATTGCCAGTCGGCTCAGTTCCGTCTCCAGCCATTGTTTGCCATAAATGATGTTTTGCTCGCGATCCTGGGTTTTAAACCATTGCACCAGTTTGGCGCGAGCGCGAGGCGTATTAACATACGCCAGATGTGGCTTGAGCCAGTCGCGGCTTGGTTCGTTCAGCTCACTGGACAGGATTTCCACCCGATCACCGGTTTTCAGCTGATAGTTCAGCGGCACAATCCTGTCATTGACGCGCGCACCAGAGCAATGATGGCCTACCTGAGTATGAACGTAGTAGGCAAAATCCAGCGGTGTGGCGCCGGCCATCAGATCAACCACATGCCCTTCGGGCGTGAATACATAGATTCGATTGTCTGCACTGGCATCACTGCGCAATTGTTCTGCCAGGCCGCCAACCATGCCCATTTCATCATGCCAGGCCAAAACCTGTCTGAGCCATTCGATTTTTTCATCGAATCCATCACGGTAGTCGGGGTCATCGATGCCTTCTTTATAGCGCCAATGAGCGCAAACCCCCAGCTCGGCATCATCGTCCATCGCGAAAGTACGAATCTGAATTTCGAACACCTTGTTCTCAGGTCCAATGACTGCGGTATGCAGCGATTGGTAGCCGTTTTCTTTCGGGTTGGCAATATAATCATCGAATTCATTGGGAATGACGCGCCAAAGGTTATGCACGATACCCAGCGCGGCGTAACAGTCACGAACCTCAGGCACCAGAACGCGAACTGCGCGGATATCAAAAATTTGCGAGAAGTCCAGCTGCTTGCGCTGCATTTTACGCCAGATACTGTAGATGCTTTTGGCGCGACCGTTAATCTCGGCATCAATACCGGCGCGATTGAACTGCCGACGCAACTCTTCAGTAACTTCCGTAATGAAGCGCTCACGGTCTACCCGACGTTCGTCGATCAGGCCGGCTATGCGTTTATAGTTGTCCGACTGGAGGTGACGAAAAGACAGATCCTCCAACTCCCACTTGAGTTGACCAATGCCCAGCCTGTGCGCCAGCGGCGCGTAGATGTCAAACACTTCCCGCGCTACCCGCTGCCGCTTTTCATTGCTGGCGGTTTTGACGGAGCGAATGGCACAGGTTCGCTCCGCCAGTTTGATCAACGCTACCCGAACGTCATCGACCATGGCCAACAACATTTTGCGCACATTCTCCATCTGATCCTGGCTTTGACCCAGTACACGGGTTTTGCTGGTGTCGGTCTCGTTGATCGCCGCCATGCGCAGCACGCCCTCAAGCAAGGTTGCGATGTTTGTTCCGAATACCTCGCGCACCTGCTCCAACGGTAACCGGGACTCACGAACCGGTCGATAGAGCAGTGCCACGATAATCGCTTCACTGTCCAGGTGCAGCTGCGCAAGGATCTCGGCCATTTCCAGTCCCGTGCGATAAGCGCTGACTCCCGGTGACCAGGCATTTCTGGCGGCGATGGTCTGACTTTCCACTTCCCAGCTCAAATCACAGGCACGGCGAATGTCTTCATGCCTGGACAGGCTGACGTAACTCTCCAGACGCGCCAGCCATTGTTCGAAGTTGACGCTGCCGTCGGAGTTAAAGGAGTATTCTTCGCGTACCTGGACCATAGGCTGTCTTACGTCTTGAGAACAAAGAGCGCCATGGATTCTACATGGCCAGTGTGTGGAAACATATCCATGACGCCTGCGCTGATCAACTCATAGCCTTGTCGCTGCAGTTCTGCCGCGTCTCTTGCCAGCGTCGACGGGTTGCAGGAAACATACACAATTTTCTCTGGCAACAACTCCCGGATACGCATCACGATCTCGATTGCGCCCGAACGTGGCGGGTCCAGCAACAGCTTGTTATAGACTGGCCGGGCCCAGGTTTCACTGTCAAAGTCGGTAAACAGATTCGCCGCATGGAATTGTGTGTTATCGATTGCATTACGCTTTGCATTGAGGGCGGCACGTTCCACCATGTCCTGGCTGCCTTCCACCCCGGTGACGGATTTGCAGCGCAGTGCCATGGCCAGCGTGAAATTACCCAGACCACAGAACAGATCGAGCACAGTGTCCTGTGGCTGCAAATCCATCAATTCAAGTGCCTGATCAATCATTCGGCGATTGATCTCGGCATTGACCTGGGTGAAATCACCCGGTTTGAACTCCATGGCAATTGGCGCCGGTTTTGTTGCAGATTCATCGCTGCTCTGCGGCAGATAGTAAAAGAGCGATGTCTGGCCGTCAGCGGGCCAGAGTTTCTCCACAGTATCCGGACCACCTGATTGCAGAAACCATTCAATTTCATGCATGTCCGCGAATGCCTGCAGGCGTTTCAAATCGGCGTCACCCAGCGGAGCAAGGTGACGTAATACCAGAGCAACTCGCAATACCTCTGACATTTTTTCAGTCGGAACACAGTGTGTTTCACCGACAGCCACTTCAATTTGAGGAATATCACGGCAAGCATCCAGCGACAGGATCAGGCTGCGCAGGGGGCTGATCAGATCTGCTACGGGTTTGACCAGAACAGAGCAATGCTGCATGTCAGTGATGAAGGTGTTGGCGGTTTCGCGAAAACCGACCAGCACATCAGCTTTCTTGTGTACATAACGAACCGCCAGCCTTGCCTTGCGTCGATAAAACACAGTGTCAGCGGCCATGGGGCTCAGCATCTGGTACGTGGTAATACCCCCGGTGTGTTTGAGTTGATCAACCAACACCTGCTGCTTGAGCTCAAGTTGAGCCTCGGGCGCAAGGTGCTGCAACACACAGCCACCGCAGATTGACGCCACCGCACAGGGCGGCTGCACACGTTGTGGGGAGGCCAGCAGAATGTCCTGCACCTTGAGTTCGTCGTACTGGCTGCGCTGAGCAGTATATCGTGCGGTTACCTCTTCACCCGGTAACGCGCCATCAACAAATGCAATTTTACCGTCGATTCTGCCCACGCCTCGCCCTTCGTGGCTCAGACGCTCAATCATAACGGTTACCGCTTCGGCAGGCAGTCTCTGACGCCGGCGACGAGATTTAGTCATAATGTGAACTCAGGAAAATACGCCGGTAGAAAGATAGCGGTCACCACGGTCGCAAATGATCGCGACAATAGTCGAGTTTTCAAGCTCCCGGCTAAGCTGAAGTGCCCCGAATACCGAACCACCAGATGAAACGCCACAGAAAATGCCCTCTTCTCTGGCCAGCGCCCGCATCGTATTTTCAGCGTCGCTTTGCTCAATATCTATCACGCGGTCAACGCGTGCTGGCTCGAATATGCGTGGCAGATAAGCCTGTGGCCAACGTCGAATGCCCGGTATTTTGGAACCATCACGCGGCTGCAAACCGATAACACTGATCTCGGGATTTTTTTCTTTGAGATAGCGTGAAACTCCCATGATAGTGCCAGTGGTGCCCATTGAAGCGACAAAATGCGTGATTGTGCCATGGGTGTCACGCCAGATTTCAGGACCGGTAGTCAGATAATGCGCCGCCGGATTATCAGCGTTGGCAAACTGGTCAAGAATTTTGCCTTTGCCATCACGGCTCATCCTGTCGGCCAGGTCGCGCGCACCTTCCATGCCCTGTTCATCACTGACCAGCACCAGCTCGGCGCCATAGGCCGCCATGGACGCCTTGCGCTCTGCTGACATTGTTTCCGGCATCACCAGGATCATGCGGTAACCTTTGATTGCAGCCACCATTGCCAGCGCGATACCGGTATTGCCGCTGGTCGCCTCAATCAGCGTATCGCCGGGTTTGATATCCCCGCGCAACTCTGCCTGCGATATCATGTTGAAAGCAGCACGATCCTTGACCGAACCTGCCGGATTGTTGCCTTCCAGCTTCAGCAGAATGGTATTGCTGGTATCGCCTGCCATGCGCTGCAAACGCACCAAAGGCGTATTACCGATCTGGCTGTCCACAGCAGGGTAAGTTTGGGACGTATTTTGGGGTCGGGAATCGGTGTTGGAATGACTCATGGATTCAAATATGCACGTTGCCGATAATTAAAAGTGGCGCAATTTTACCCTGTATTGTGCTCCGGGGGTAGGACACCACCGGTACTGTCATGCTCAGGGCGCCGATCAGTCGCTGTTTTGGCAGCAAATAGCGTTCGACTGAGCAAAGGTTTGGCACCAAGATGTGGTCGCAGCGCTTGCCGCATCAGTCTTTTGGCGGCGCTGCGCGCATCGCCCTGAGCACTTTCCGGCGAGTCGATGTCGTCGGTCCCTGGCTCATCCGGGTCACTGCACTGTACCGCTGCTGCAAATGCAAGCAACGCTTCCCCGGTAAACAACGCTGGAGGCCAGTGGCCAGCTGGCGCCATAACCTGCTCGTAGCCGTATTCGGGGTCAAACAGGTAACACTGGTCAGCGGCCAGCTCTGCGCCGCTGGTGACATCTTGATGCAGGTCCCAGCCATAACCCAGCTCCTGCAAAAGATTGAACTCAAAACTGCGCAGACCGGCCTCCAGAGAACCCCGCTGCTGGAGGCGAACCAGTGCTTGCTGGTAAAGTCTGTAAATCTGCGGGTGTGCCTCCTGAGCCTGCAATAACCGCAGCAACAACTCATTGAGATACATGGCACTGAACAACCTGTCACCGGTCAGGTGAAAACCGGGCGCTGCATGCTCCGCCTGATTGAGGTTGAGCAATTCCCCCCGGCCGGCCAGGGACACTAAAAGGGGTTGAAACGCTTGCATGACCGTGCGTTTTCGAGATGCCCGGCCGCGGACACCACGCGCAACAGCACGCAAAAGTCCGTAGTCGAGCGTCAACAGGTCAATCAGCAGGCTGGTATCGCGATAAGGCCGGCTGTGCAGAATATACGCCGGTTGCAGATCAATGCGTTTCACAGCGCTCGCCCCCGGTATTGATCGCTCTGTGTATTTAGCATCCCTGCCGTGTGTTTCAATTGAGACTTTGCAGTGCACGCTCGTCATCGGCCCAGCCAGATTTGACTTTGACCCATAAATTCAGCATAACTTTGCTGTCAAATGCGTTTTCCATGTCCAGGCGTGCCGCTTTGCCAATTGTCTTCAGGCGTTCTCCCTGATGACCAATAATGATCTGTTTCTGTCCTGCTTTATCGACCAGAATCAGGCCGTGAATATGTAAAACAGTTCCCTCCTGCGCGAATTTCTCTATCTCCACACTGACTTCATATGGCAGTTCATCACCCAATTGACGGGTAATTTTTTCGCGTATAAGTTCAGCGGCAAGAAAGCGCGAGCTTCGATCTGTTACCTGGTCTTCCGGGAACATGAAAGGACCTGCAGGCAGGTATTTCGCGACACAATTTTCGACAGTCGACATGTTGTGTCCGGTCAATACTGCCAGGGGGATGATTTCGGCAAAATCACGCTTCGTGGCAAGTTTCTGAAGATGTGGCAACAGGCGCTCACGATTTTCAATCTGATCGCATTTGTTGATCAACAGTAATACTGGTCCTTTCACGTGCTCCAGGGCTTGCAAAACCATCTCATCTTCTTCGTTGAATACCAACCGTTCTACCATAAAAAGTACAACATCAACATCTTTCAGAACTTCGGTAACGGTGGCGTTCATGGCACGATTCAGCGCTTTTTTCTGATTTTTGTGCAACCCGGGCGTATCCACGTATACAAACTGTGTATCACCCTCGGTTTTGATACCGGTAATGCGGTGACGGGTGGTTTGGGGTTTGCGTGAGGTAATGCTGATCTTTTGTTCCAGCAGGTGATTCAGCAAGGTAGACTTGCCGACATTGGGGCGCCCTACTATTGCGATAAAACCACATCGGGTCAATTCGTGCTCAGCCATCGTTAACTTTTATCCTTTGATTGCATGCCCTGGAGCGCCAGTAGTGCCTGTCGGGCCGCCTGTTGTTCTGCCAGACGACGGGTACGGCCGCTGCCGGTGGTATTCCGGGCAAGCAGGGCTATATTGCATGACACCTCGAATTCCTGATTATGTTCTTCACCCGTGACCGCGACAACCTGATAATCGGGCAATGCCAGTGCCTTTGCCTGCAGCATTTCCTGCAACTGGGTTTTGGGATCCTTGCTGGCACCGTCTGCGGGATTTTGCTGAATCCGGTCGTCAAGCAGTGCCAGAATACACCGACGACAGGCCTCAGCACCACCGTCCAGGTATACCGCGCCGAATATCGCCTCCATGGCATCACACAGGATGGAATCACGCCTCTGCCCTCCGCTCTTGCGCTCACCCTGGCCCAGCACTACAAGATTGCCCAGCGCAAGGCTGCGTGCAAGTTCAGACAAGGTGTCGCGGTTTACCAGTGCGGCTCGGAGCTGGCTAAGGTCGCCCTCGGGCAAATCGGGGTATAAGTGATACAGTGCGTCAGCCACCACAAAACCCAGAGCGGCATCGCCCAGAAATTCAAGGCGCTGATTGTGGTTTTTTTCCGCACTGCGGTGGGTCAATGCCAGAATCAACAAGTCGTTATTGTTGAAACTGTAGCCCAACCTGATCTGGAGATCCGATAGCGCGTGCTCAGGGATTCGCATAGGTTTCACCGTGTCATCTACGCTGCAACTAGATTGGTATCGCTGCTCAGTGTATGCGCTGATTGCGACTGAATGTGGGCAGGTTCAACCCCGGCTCCTTGTGCATCCAGACGGCAAAGGCCTTACCGACGATATTCTCTTCCGGAACCGGACCCCAGACGCGACTGTCTGCGCTGTTGTCACGGTTATCGCCCATCATGAAATAGTGCCCTGGCGGCACCACCCATTGTGTTCTGCTGTTGCGATTACCCTGGGTAATTATCTGAGCCTGATGTGGAGTATCGCCCAGTGTTTCATTGAACAGGACGCCAGGGCGCAAACCACCCGCAGTTTCGATGTTCACTTCATCAATGATATCCACATCAACGAGTTCGCCATTTACGCGCAACACCTTGTCCTCATATTCAATGGTATCACCGGGCAGACCGACAACGCGCTTGATGAAGTAGGAATCATCGTGGGGCGGGATAAACACCATCACCTCACCACGCTCAGGCTCGTTATTGGCAACAATCTTGGTACCCACAACCGGAAGCCGCAGACCATAATGATATTTGTTGACCAGAATAAAATCGCCCACCTCCAGCGTCGGGATCATCGACCCGGAGGGAATCTGAAACGGCTCCACCAAAAAGGAGCGTAACATCAGGACAATAAAGAGCACCGGGAAAAAGGATTTGGCATACTCGACAATCACCGGCTCCCCTGGTTCGCTTGCTTCCTTGCGTGCGCGGGCAAACAGCAGCGCATCAAGCAGCCAGATAAAACCGCAGATGGCAACCAGCACAACCAATACTAACGAAAAATCGATATCCATTAACTGTCCACCTTTAGAACGGCGAGGAAAGCTTCCTGAGGGACTTCAACATTGCCTACTTGTTTCATGCGCTTTTTACCGGCTTTCTGTTTCTCCAGCAGCTTTTTCTTACGGGTAATGTCGCCACCATAACATTTGGCGGTGACGTTCTTGCGCAAGGCTTTGACTGTCTGCCGCGCCACAATTTGCCCGCCAATCGCTGCCTGTATGGCAACATCAAACATCTGCCGCGGGATCAGTTCCTTCATTTTTTCGACCAGTGCCCGCCCCTTGCCCTGTGCCTGATCACGATGCACGATAAGGGCCAGTGCATCTACCCGGTCACCATTAATCAAGACGTCGAGTCGCACCAGACTGGCGGTCTGGAACCGGATGAAATGATAATCCAGCGAGGCATAACCGCGGCTGGCAGATTTCAGTTTGTCAAAAAAGTCCATGACCACTTCAGCCATCGGCAACTCATAACTCAGCGACACCTGGTTACCGATAAACTGCATGTCCCGTTGTACGCCACGGCGTGCGACACAAAGATTGATGATATTGCCCAGATACTCCTGAGGCACCAGCATGCTTGCCAGCACGATAGGTTCGCGGGTTTCGATTATTGAGGCTACCGGTGGCAGTGACGACGGGCTTTCAACACGCACTACTTCATCATTGCGGATCACTACTTCGTAAACCACGGTTGGTGCGGTAGTAATCAGGTCGATGTCATATTCACGCTCCAGCCGCTCCTGAATGATTTCCATGTGCAACATGCCCAGGAAGCCACACCGGAAACCAAAACCCAGCGCATCAGAGCTTTCCGGTTCGTAGAACAGCGAAGCATCATTCAGGGTAAGTTTGGCCAGGGCATCACGAAAATCTTCAAAATCATCCGCTGATACCGGATACAAACCAGCGTAAACCTGTGGCTGAATCCGGCGAAAGCCGGGCAGCATGGGTGCGTCAGGGGTTGAGGCATGGGTGATGGTGTCACCCACCGGTGCGCCTTGGATCTCCTTGATGCCGGCAATGATGTAGCCGACCTCGCCTGCCTGGAGCATGGGCATGTCGTGACGTTTGGGGTCAAAGTAACCCACATGGTCAACCACGTGCGCCTTGCCAATGGTTTTGGTGATGATCTTGTCACCCTTTTTCAGGCTTCCCTGTTTGACACGAACCAGCGACACCACGCCCAGGTAATTATCGAACCAGGAATCAATGATCAAGGCCTGCAAAGGAGCGTCGCGATCACCCACGGGCGCGGGCACCAGGCGGATCAGTTCTTCCAGAATATCAGTGATACCCATGCCGGTTTTAGCACTGGCGCTCACGGCAGCGGAAGCATCGATACCGATAATTTCTTCGATTTCCTTGCGCACTTTGTCCGGATCAGCTTGCGGCAAATCCATCTTGTTGAGCACCGGAATGACCTCAAGGCCTTGTTCGATGGCGGTATAACAGGTCGCAACTGATTGCGCTTCAACGCCCTGCCCGGCATCTACCACCAGCAAGGCACCCTCGCAGGCAGCGAGGGAGCGGGAAACCTCGTAGGAGAAGTCGACATGGCCGGGCGTATCGATGAAGTTCAGCTGATAACGCTGCCCATCCCTGGCTTCGTAGAACAGCGTCACGCTTTGCGCTTTGATGGTAATCCCGCGCTCACGCTCGATGTCCAGCGAGTCCAGCACCTGCTCAGCCATCTCACGCTGGGTCAGACCGCCACAATGTTGTATGAAGCGGTCTGCCAGGGTGGATTTGCCGTGGTCAATATGCGCGATAATGGAAAAATTGCGGATGCGGCTTAAATCAGTCACGTAAGGGAATCACCAGTCAATCAAGAGGCGCCAAGTCTACATGATCTGCCGTGCGCTGTCAGGAGGTTTCGAGCAGTATCACGGTGTAAACAGGGAGCACTGCGCGGGTTATTGCAACTCCAACACCAGGGTTGTACCCCGGCCATCACGAACGATTCTGATGGGCACAAACCCGGTCTCAGGCAGCGACTCCATGATCCGGTTGAACTCCCGGACATTGCGCACAGGCTGGTGATTCAACGACACTATAACATCCCCTGTCGCCAGCCCGGCGCTGCGGCCCGGGCCGTCACGCAACTGTTCTATCTGCACCCCGCCTTGCGCCAGGGTAGGCACTTCCTGCTGCAAACCGGGGTCCAGCTCACCAACGCTCAACGCGAGACTGTTGCCACGCGGTTCCGGCGGTTGTCCGCCGCCGAAGGCCTGGTCATTCGCGGGCAAGGCGCCCACAATGACCGGCAGTTCCAGCGTGTCGCCATCGCGCATCACCGTCAAATCAGCTGAACTGCCGGGCCGGACCTGGCCCACGTAGAACGGCAGCTGCGAGGACTGCTCGATAATAATGCCATTAAACGCGAGAATAATGTCATTGTTCTGAACCCCCGCATCTTCAGCCGGACTGCCGGGCTGCACGTCGTCTACAAATGCGCCATAGGGTCGGGGCATGTCAAACGCCATGGACAGGGCATGATCAACGTCCTTGATCAGAACGCCGAGCAGGCCCCGGCTGACTGCACCGGATTCGCGCAACTGCTCAAGGACATTAAGTGCCATATTGCTGGGTATTGCGAAAGAGATACCGTTGGAGCCACCCGTGCTGCTGAGAATTTGTGAATTTATACCAATGACTTCACCTTCAAGATTGAACAGCGGGCCACCGGAATTACCCTGGTTGATGGCGACATCGGTCTGAATGAATGACACATAGTTGGCCGGACCACGCGACGGCACATTGCGCGATTTGGCGCTGACAATACCCGCTGCAGCAGAGAATTCCAGCCCGAACGGCGACCCAATGGCCAGTACCCATTCGCCGACCCGGACACCCTCTGAGTCACCGAATCGCACCGCTCGCAGGCCCTCTGCATCAATCTTGATCAATGCAATATCAGACAGCTCATCGGTTCCTATGATGTCTGCGGTGAACTCCCGGCGATCGGTCAGGGTTACGGTGATTGAGTCAGCATTGGCAACCACATGATGGTTAGTAATGATGAAACCATCGCTGCTCATCACGAAACCTGAACCTACCCCGCTACGCGGACGTCCGGGCACGCTCTCTGGTTCCAAATCGGGAATTCCGTCCGGCCGCAATTGGCGCAATAGTTCTTCCAGGTCCCGCTGCTCGGCGCCGGATCGCGCTGGCACCTGCTGCCGGGTCGTAATATTGACGATAGAGACCGAATTCTCCTCCACCAGTTCGGCAAAATCAGGCAGATTTGCGCTGACCTGCAAACTCAGTGTGGCCGACAGCAACAGCACGGACATCATCAACAACGTTCTCATTCCAGACACTCCACTTACAGACCTGAGGGTAAATGGGAATCACCCTGACCAGGAAAGAATAATGCTCTAAACATACCGCTTTGCGCCCGGGGGTTCAATCAGCAAAATCTGAGGGGCACAAAAAAGTCCCGGCCGGTCTTCGGTTGTGGGCACTGCCATCTCAACCAAAGACCCGATCGGGACTGTTTTGTGTTCAAGTCAATCCGTGCTGGCTTTCTGCCAGCTTTTCTATCAGCTTTTTTCTACCAGCTTTCTTGTTTCTACATTAACGGGCGGCCGGGGGTTCAAGGCTGCCGGGAGTCACGCTCGACCTGCTCCACCAACTCGCGGTCTGACACCGGCCGCAACTGAGGCGAGTCCAGAAGAACGTTATACGGAGCGGATTGTGACTCCACACGTGCAGGAATAGTCACGCTGCGGATATAATCATTGAGTCGCTGCTGTGCGTCAGCATCAACAGCAAGTTGTTGATTTTGAGTCTGAATACTGTCAGCACTGTCGCCCGATGCCACGGCCGGCATTGAGTCCCCTGCGCCCGGGTTTTGCAGCACTGCCTGCATGCCCATGAAGACAGCAAAGGTTACTGATGCAGCCACCGCAAATCGCGAGGTATTGCGTATCCAGTTCGCCGAGCCGGGCTGGCGCGGCGAGGACACCCTGTCTACAGATGCAGACAACGGTCCGGCGTGTGCGATGGACTGATCAATGTCTGCCATGACCCGACTGGCAAAATCAGGAGAAGACGGAAATCGCAATGGATCGGGTTGCAGAGCTGCACGAACCAGGCTCAATCGCTCCCATTCCGCCAGCAGCTCTGGCTTCTGCTCAACACGCTGCAGCAAACGACGCAATTCGAAATCGCTGAGCTCATTGTCCATCAAGGCCGACAGGGCCTCGCGGTCCAGCAACCGGTCCTGCGTATTTTCTTCGTTGTGCTTCATACAAAAGCCCACCTTGCCAATATCGCCCTGTCAGTTAACTTGCTATGGGTCTTTGACCACAAAGCCTGCGCCGAGTTCCCGATCCGGCCGGAAATCTGTCAGAAAACTGACGAAAACCAGATAAATTCCATATTTTCAAGATCTTAATAACTCTTTGATACGCTTGTCAATTGACTCTCTGGCCCGAAAAATCCGTGACCTGACAGTGCCTACCGGACAACCCATGATCTCGGTAATATCTTCATAGCTGAGTCCGGAAAATTCACGCAAGGTAAATGCTGTTCGCAATTCCTCCGGCAGATCTTCAATCGCCATGTTGATCACCCGCCGCATATCCTCCTTCTCAAGGTTAGCGTCCGGGGTATCCATTTCCCGCAGCATGCTGCTATCGTCGACCTGTTGTGCATCTTCCATATCGACATCGGTGCTGGGCGGCCGCCGTCCCTTTGATACCAGGTAATTCTTGGCAGTATTCACGGCTATCCGATAAAGCCAGGTGTAGAACTGGCTGTCACCACGAAAGCTCGGCAACGCCCGGTAAGCTTTGAAGAATGCCTCCTGAGCCACATCTTCAGCCTCATGGGGGTCCTTCACAAAGCGGCTGATCAGGCCCAATACCTTATGTTGGTAACGAAGCACCAGCAACGTGAACGCCTGTTTGTCATCCTGAAGAACACGCTCTACCAGTTGGTTATCTGAATCCTGATTTTTCATACGTCCGTTACGAGCCTAAAATCAAACCGCTGAAAATTCCCGGCTCCTGGAACTTCGACACTATCGTCGCTGCAAACACCGCCCATTATAAACCACAGCAACAGAAGACCGCAGGGATTTGCAAAAGTTCTCAGAGTCTATAGAATTCTACTCCCTCGCACCACTCGGAACCCGCCACCGTGCACGACTTCGACATTCTCATCATTGGCAGTGGTGCCGCCGGACTCAGTCTTGCGCTCAGGACCGCCGGTTTCGCCCGTGTTGCAGTTCTCAGCAAGGGCACTTTGAGCCAGGGGGCAACATACTGGGCGCAAGGCGGCATTGCCGCCGTGCTGGATGAGAACGACAGTATTGATGCCCACATAGCCGACACACTGGACTCGGGTGCCGGCCTGTGCAACGAGGAGATGGTCAGACACATCGTCGAGCACAGTGAGGATGCGATTGCCTGGCTGGTAGAACAGGGAGTCCCCTTCACGCTGCAGTCTGCTGAAGAGGCCGGCACGGGGGCCGCATCAAGACCTCTGAACCGGGACAACCTGAAACCGCTGCACCTGACTCAGGAAGGCGGCCACAGCCAGCGCCGAATTATTCATGCTACCGACGCAACAGGCCGCGCCGTATTTGAAACACTGCGCGATCGCGCCCTCAGCAATCCTGCCATCACCCTGTTCGAAAACCGGCTGGCGGTCGATATCATCACCCGCGAGAAACTCGGCCTCAGCGGCACTGGCTGTGTAGGCGCCTATGTCTACTGCAAGGAACAGGAAAAAGTAGAATTGTTCCGCGCCCGCTTCGTGGTGCTCGCCAGCGGCGGCGCAAGCAAGGCTTATCTGTACACAACCAATCCGGACAGCGCGACCGGCGATGGTATCGCGATGGCATGGCGCGCTGGCTGTCAGGTTGCCAACATGGAGTTCAATCAGTTCCATCCCACCTGTCTGTATCACCCACACGCGCGCTCATTTTTGATTACCGAAGCGCTGCGTGGTGAAGGCGCTACGCTGGAGCTGCCCGACGGCACCCGCTTTATGCCGGCCTTTGACAGCCGCGGCGAACTGGCGCCGCGTGACATCGTCGCGCGCGCCATTGATCATGAGATGAAGCGACTGGGATGCGACTGTGTTTATTTGAACATAACGCACAAACCAGCAGAATTTGTCAAAGAACATTTCCCGACCATTTATTCCAGGTGCCTTGATTTTGGCATCGACATAACCACGGATCGCATACCCGTGGTGCCGGCTGCACACTACACGTGCGGTGGCGTCATTGTCGACAAACTTGGCCGCACCAGTATTGACAATCTATACGCCATCGGCGAAACCAGCTGCACCGGTCTGCATGGAGCAAACCGGATGGCCAGTAATTCACTGCTGGAATGTTTTGTACTGGCCTTTGGCGCTGCAGACGATATTCGCGCACGCCTGGACTCAGCGATGCCCGCGCCGGATAACATTCCTGACTGGGACGACAGTCGCGTGACCCGCTCACACGAAGAGGTGGTGGTCTCGCATAACTGGGATGAGCTTCGTCGCATGATGTGGGACTACGTGGGTATTGTCAGAAGTGACCGGCGCCTGCATCTTGCCCACAAACGCATTCAGTTGCTGGAACAGGAAATATATGAGCATTACCGGCATCATATGATATCAAGAGATCTGCTTGAACTGCGCAACCTGGTGCTCGTGGCACGTCTTATAATAGAGTCAGCTTTGATGCGGAAAGAAAGCCGGGGCCTGCATTTTACGCTCGACTACCCGGACATGCTTGAACAGGCAAAGGACACAGTGTTAACACCGGCCGCTTACCGCCCTGTTGTCTGACACGTTGCCAGAGTGCACATGGACTTATTCAGAGGTTCTCTGGTCATCCGGTGGCCGCAACGACAACTTCAACAGGCAGGCCCGTAACAGACGACGGGTATCAGCATCAGCGCTGTCAGGGAATACCACAAAACTGAAAAATGAATCCGCCTGCTTCGTCCTGCGCTGCAGCCGGACCACTTGCAGGCAGGGAACACAGTATATCTGGCTGACAACAACGGGTATCCGGCGCCCGTTTGCCAACTCGAGCAAAGAATCGTTTACATCAAAATCAACAGCGACAATTGCTGTGTCAGCCTGCAGAGTTGCGTGCCGCAGCTGGGCGACTGCCTGCACCACCAGCAACACAGCCAGAAGCACCTTGCCTGCTGCGGGAACGGCACTTGTAACCACCGCCAGAGCGGCCGTCATGTGCAGCGCGCAATACAACCCGGTCAGCGCGCCGGACGGTTCCGGACAAAATCGCAACCCCATCAGTGCGGCCGACGGACGCCCGATGCAGCATATTCCCGGATTCTGGATACCAGCGCCTGAATCTTCGGATCAGGATGGGTTGCACGTTCGACCAGACAGGCAAAGAGATCCTGATCTTCTTCTGTCAACAGCTCCTCGTACAGCTGCTGTTCATCAAGGCCCAGTGTCGGAAGCAGGTTTTCTGCAAATGGCAGCAATAAAATATCCAGCTCCCACATCCCGCGCCGACTGTGCCAGAGCATTTTCTTGTACCTGATATCTGATAACATAGTGATTCCTGTCTGCTAAGCCAGAACATTGGCCATGCAGGGATTTTAACCGAAATTATCGAGTTTTACCGGATTTAGATACTATGCCTGTCAAACCGTCAGACAATTCCAATGCTGATAAAGAGTTGAAACGCCCGATAGCAGATGAAGCAAATCGGGCATGGCTGACTCAGCTTGACGATTTCGACATCATTGCCGTCAGCGGCCCGGACAGCGAGCGCTTTTTGCAGGGTCAGCTAAGCTGCAACATGGACAGATTATCCCCGACCCGGACCTTGCGCGCTGCGCTTTGCAATCTGAAAGGCCGCGTGGTGGCCGACCTTCGGGTGGTCATGCATGATGATCGATTGCTCCTGTTATGCAGTGCCGGTATGGCTGATATCGTGCTTGGCACCTTACAAAAATATCAGGTTTTCTTCAAAACCGAGCTACAGAAAGTCAGCGAGCAATTTGTGGTCCTGGGCCTTGTTGGTAACGAGGCAGCAAAGGCTCTCAGCGCAGCCGGCATCCACGCGCCAGAGACCCGGGATGCCTGCACCGTGGCCCGGGGTGCTGCCGTCATTCGTATTGAGGAGTCGCCGGCAAGATTTTACTGTGTCCTCAGCGCCAGCCATGGAGAGCTTGCATCGACACTGTCATCAGGGTGTCAGTCAGGCTCTGAGCAGGATTGGCGTATCGCGGATATACGCGCGGGTATTGCCCATATCCGGCCCGGACAACAGGATCTGTATACACCTCAGTTATTGAACTATGACATCGATGGCACTATCGATTTCAAGAAAGGCTGCTATACCGGCCAGGAAGTGGTGGCGCGGATGTACTACCGGGCCGAAGCCAAAAAACGCCTGGCATATCTGGCACTGTCGAACTCACAGCAGTTGCCTGAGGGCCGCGAAATTGTGGACTCAGTACAACATCCCGATGGGCAGATGCATGTGCTTGCCATCATGCCCGTGCCTCGTGATTGATCAGGTGGTGGTACCGGGCATGTAGTCCTGAGCGCTTGCGTGACGCTCATGTCGGTGCTGTCGGTGCTGCCGATCGATGTCAGGTATGGGTTCAAAACAAGGCTGGCACAGGACAGTCCAGTATTTCGGCAAAGGTCTGGAATAACGCCTGTTCTGCGACCGTCACAGCACCATCGGTCTGAATGCAGGCCGCTACCGCAAGCAGGAATTTTTTCTTTTCCGGTGCGCTCAGCAACGACAACTCATCAAGCGCAACATACAGCCCCGCCCGGTTCAACTGGTCAATCGGCCGCAATGAAGTATCCACCAGGCCAGGCAGGTCTGCCCGCAGTTGCTGACAGGCGGCGGTGAAGGCGGTCGGCACCGCTGTACCTTGTTGTCCCGCGTGCGCCATCAGCGACAGTGTCACCTGACAGGCATCGCCGCACTCGGCCAACCGGCGCGAACGCGCACGGCGGTTCCTGGCAGCGGCAGCAAACACCACATCCAGATTTTTGCGCACAAGGTAGTGGTACAGCCATGACATGGGATTGCAGCCATGCGACAGTTCCAGAATCGCGAGCATGTTATTGCCAAACAGTTTGTACTGCGCGGAGCTGAGTTGATGCAAAGCTGAGAGCGAAATGTTGATCAGTGCCAGGTGGTCACCGCCGGCCAGCCGATCGCTTTGTGCAATCAGACTCGACAATTCCTGGTAGACGCCAGCGTCAGCATTGCTTTTGAGGTAAGCGAGCTGCGCGTGAAATCCAGTGCGCGATGCATCATCTGTTGCCGAATCAAGGAGCAGAAAATAGACCAGGGCACGCGCACCGTGAGGCTCGTGTGCCGCCTGCAGAAAAACCGGGGTCAACTGGCTGCGAACCCGGTGCGCTTCGCGCAGATCTGCCGAATCGGGAGAACCGGCTCTTTGCAAGGCGGACACGACGGCTACATCCAGCATTGAGACACTACGCTGACGATCGTCGACACCCGCTGCAGCGTTGCTGGCCCGGTCACTGCCAGAGCCATCCTGATCAGGCGCTGGCGCCATGGAGAAATCTCCGTTCCATTGCGGCTGTAACCGTTTTATGCGCTGCTGCAACGGTGGGTGCGTTGCAAACAACGCAGCGAATGAGGTCGAAACCCCCTGACTGAACAGGGCATGACTGATTTCGGCAGCGCCGGGATTTGCCAGTTGTGAACCTGCGCTGTCACCGCCTATTCGCCTCAGGGCACCGGCGATACCCTCGGCGCTGCGGGTAAACTGCACCGCCGATGCATCGGCGAGATACTCGCGCTGCCGACTGACAGCAGCCTTGATCAGATTGCCAAAAAACGTCCCTGCGGCGCCTATGACAATCAGTCCCAATCCCAGAAAAACGATGCCATTGCCGTTTTTTCCACGACGACTCACGCCAGCGGTACGCATCAGATAGTACCCCATCATGCCCAGCACAAGGATACCGTGAAGCAAGCCAATCAACCGGATATTGAGCCGCATGTCACCGTGCAGGATATGACTGAACTCGTGGGCTATGACACCCTGAAGTTCTTCGCGCTGCAATTTGGTAATGGCGCCACGGGTGACTCCCACCACGGCGTCAGCGGGCGAATAACCGGCAGCAAAAGCATTAATGGCCTCCTCTTCCATCAGGTAGACCGGTGGTACCGGCGTGGAAGAAGCGATCGCCATTTCCTCAACAACATTGAGTACCCGCTGCTCGTAAATATCGCCACCGCCCGGGACCAGCAGACGCGCACCCAGAGACTCGGCGACGCGTGCCCCGCCCCCGCGAAGACTGGCAGTTTTGTACAGACTGCCAAAGCCTACAACAGCCAGGACAGCGAGGCTGATGACAACATACAAGCCAGGATCAGTAGCAGAAAACGCTACGCCGCTTCCTGCCTCGGTCGACGCCAGACCGAGTGTGACAATCACCAGCAGGTTGGTAATCACGATAAGGCTGACCAGGGCCAGCACAAACAGCAGAACGAGACGCCCGGTCTTGCGGCGCGCGATATCCTGGGCCTGGAAAAAATCCATGGACGTGGCTCCGGTAAGACTCAGAAGCTGACTTTGGGCGCGTCTTGTATCTGCTCGCTATCAGCAAACTCCAATAATGAAGCGTCCGCGCCGTGACCAAAAATCCCGGCAAAAACGACCGGCGGGAAGCTCTGCTTATAGGTATTATAGGCCATCACCTGATCATTGAACGCCTGCCGCGCGAAGGCGACTTTGTTTTCTGTGCTGGTGAGCTCTTCGGTTAATTGCATCATGTTCTGGCTGGCTTTCAGGTCCGGATAAGCCTCCATTACCACATTAAGCCGCCCCAGTGCCCCGCCCAGTGCGCCTTCCTGCGCTGCCAGCGCCTGCATGGCAGTGGCATCGCCGGGTTTTGCTGCCGCGTCACTCAAGCCCTGAGCGGCTGCGTTGCGGGCAGAGATGACCGATTCCAGGGTTTCGCGCTCATGCGCCATATAGGCTTTGGCGGTTTCAACCAGGTTGGGTATCAGGTCATAGCGCCGTTTCAACTGGACTTCGATTTGCGCAAATGCGTTTTGATACCGATTTCTGAGACTTACAAGCCTGTTGAAGATACCGATGCCATAAAAAGCCAGCACCGCAACGACGACCAGCACTACGATTGTTGTCACTTCCATACACTGTTACTCCCTTGCCCGGCATTGACGGCCACCGTCAACTGCCGGTCCACATCAAAGTATCAGATGTCTTCAAGGCGTTGACTGACGGCCTGGTTTGCACCACTTGCGGTTGAGGCTGTCGCAGGCTTAGCATCCTCAGTGTATTTGCTTTGCAGCTTGTTAAGCAAGCGCGCGACTGTTTGCGGCGACCCGGTGTTCTTCGCCAGCAGATCATACACGACCGGAACGACAAACAAGGTCATCAGGGTTGTCATGAGAACACCGGAAAAAATAACCGTTCCCAGCAACACGCGGCTTTCAGAGCCGGCACCGGTGGCAAAAATCAAGGGCAATGAACCCATCATGGTCGACAGGGCTGTCATCAGCACCGGTCGCAAACGCATATCACAGGCTTCAACCAGCGCTTCACGAAAGGCCTTGCCTTCATCCCGCAACTGATTGGCAAATTCAACAATAAGAATGCCGTTCTTGCTGGCGATACCCACCAGAATAATCAATCCTATATTGGTATAGATATTCAAGCTGCCGCCGGTCAACAGCAAACCGATCAGCGCACCAAAAATTGCCAAAGGCACTGTGGTCATGATCACCATCGGATGCACAAAACTCTCAAACTGGGCTGCCAGCACCAGAAACACAACCAGCAGTGACATGGCAAAAATGAAAGCCAGTCCGCCACTGGCTTCCTTCAGCTCAAGCGACTCGCCCTTGTAATTGATTTGTGCGTGTTCCGGCAGCTCAGTCAGTACAGCCTGCTCAAGAAAGTCCAGTCCCTGCTCCAGTGTGACACCGGGTTGCAAGCCCGCGCTGAGAGTAATGGCGCGCATGCGCATGTAGCGATTCAGTGAGTTGGGCGATGATGTGTTCTCAACAGCAATCAGGTTGGACAGGGGAATCAACTGTCCGCTGCTTTCCGACCTGACATAAATATTGGTCAGGTCATCCGGTGATGCGCGCTGGCTCTCTTCGGCCTGCAGAATGACGTCGTACTCCTCGCCACGGTCGGCGAATGTCGTTACCCGGCTCTCGCTCATCATGGCCTGCAGGGTTCGTCCGATAGCCTGAATTGACACGCCAAGATCTGCAGCCCGGGTTTTGTCGACAGTAATCGTCAGACTGGGTCGTGTTTCCAGGAAATCCGAATTCATACGCGTGAACAGACCACTGGCTTCACCGCGCTCAATCAGGATGTCACGCCATTGTGTGAGCTCTTCGTAGGTGCGACCACCAATCACGAACTGAACCGGCATACCCCCACCGCCGCGCACAAGCCCGGACCGCATGAACATGTTTATTTCCAGGCCCGGCAGATTCTGCCAATCTGCGGCCAACTCGTTCATGACCTGCTGTGTCGGTTTTTCCCTGACCTCCCAGTCTGCCAGCGCGACAATAGCCATACCACCGCTGACACCGCTGCCACCACCAAAGCCGGGCAGGATAGTGACAATACTTTTAATTTCGCCGTTTTCCAGGAACGGCGTGACACTTTCCTGCATTTCATTGGCCTGTTCCTGCATGTAGGCCATGCTGGCACCTTCGGGTCCGCTGATCCGGGCCATGAACACACCCTGATCTTCCTGTGGCGCGAATTCAGAAGGGATCTGTAGCCACAGGAAATATACCGCCACACCAACCAGCACCAGGCTGGCCAGAATGACGTAGCGAATGCCAAGCGCAAATTCCAGCGCTGAGTGATAGCCTTGCTGCAACCATCTGAATACACGGTCAACAATTCGGGTAAGAAAACTTTCATGAGAATGGCTGTTAAGCAGCTTTGAACTCATCATCGGGGTCAGCGACAAAGCCAGTACGGTTGAAATGATGACAGCACCACCAATGGTGATCGCCAGTTCATAGAACAATATGCCCATGTTGCCTTCCATGAAAACAACCGGCACAAACACGGCCAGCAATACCAGTGTGGTCGCAACAACTGCGAACCCGACCTGACGCGCGCCATTGTAAGCAGCCAGCAAAGGTGGTTCACCCGCCTCGACACGGCGCTGTATGTTTTCCAGCACAACAATGGAGTCATCAACTATCAGCCCGACACACAGCACCAAAGCCAGCAAGGTGATCAGGTTGATGGTCAGACCAAATAGCAGCATGACCATGAATGCCGACAACAGACACACAGGAATGGTGACGGCGGGAATCAACATGCTGCGGAATGAGCCCAAAAACATGTAGATAACCAGGCTGACCAGAATGACAGTCATAATGATGGTGCTGTACACCGAATCGATAGCATACTCAATGAACTCTGCATCACTGTTCGACAGCTGTAAGGTCATATGATCGGGCAAAGTCGAATTGACCCGCTCTGCCACCGTGATCGTATCCCTCAGTATCTGCAGACTGTTCGCGGTAGACTGGCGCACGATGCCCAGACCTACGGCGTCGACACCGTTACCGCGAAACACGGCCCGATTGCTGGCTGCGCCCAGCTCCACCCGCGCGACCTCTCCCAGGGTCACCAGGTGACCATCTTCACCACGACTGATAACCAGTCCTCTGAAGTCCTCGGGCGTCTGATAGACGCGATCGACACGGACGCTGAACTCGCGCTCCAGCGAGTCAACACGCCCGGCTGGCAGCTCGATATTCTGCCGTCGCAAGGCAGATTCCACATCGGTCACTGCGAGACCGCGGGCGGCCAGTGCAACCCTGTCCAGCCAGACCCGCATGGCATAACCACCTGTGCCACGAACCGAAACACTGGCCACACCGTCAATCACAGCGAACTGATCGACTACGTAGCGTTCGGCGTAATCGTTAAGCTCAATAAAGCTCATTTGAGTGCTTTGCAGATTGTAAAACGCCATCGGACGTGCATCTGCATCTGCCTTGGCTATTTCGGGCGGATCCACACCTTCAGGCAGGCGCCGGGTGACCCGGGACACCTTGTCACGAATGTCGTTGGCCGCCTGATCAATATCGCGACCGACGGCAAACTCCACGGACACACGCGAACTGCCATCGCTGCTTGATGAGCTGATGGTCTGTACGCCTTCAACCCCATTAATCTGATCCTCGATCAGCTGGGTTATCTGTGCCTCGACGATTTCTGCCGACGCACCCGGATAGCTGGTGCTGACCGAGACCACAGGGGGGCTGGTATCAGGGTATTCGCGAACCGGCAGCTCCATGAACGACAGGATGCCAAACGCTACCAGTAGCAGACTGATCACTGCGGCGAAAACCGGCCGTTTAACTGAAACGTCAGACAATATCATGGTGCCTTACCCTCTAAAATGAGCCCGGGACTGATCCGCTGGATCAGTACAAACCTGCACTCAAGACTGACCTTCACCGGACGTGGAACTGCCGGATGCACTGTTACTGGACTCACCTGTATTCATGATACGCACTGGCTGGCCAGGCCTGACTTGTGCTATACCCTGAGTCACTACACGCTGGCCGGGCACTACGCCGGACACAATTTCAGCCAGCCCCGGGCGGCGGCGCCCGATCTCTACTTCAACCCGGCGCGCAATGTTTTCTTCGTCAACAACAAAAACATACTGACGTCCCTGGCTGGGTATCAACGATTCTTCCGGCACCACCACGGTGTCGCGCTCATTCAGCGTCAATCCGACTGTCAGCAGCATGCCCGGGCGCAAAACACGGTCGCTGTTATCTATCTCAGCACGTACCTGAACCGACCGGGTTACCTCATCAATGCGTGAACCAATATTCTGAACCACGCCTTCAAAATCACGTCCGCGATACACGATGCTGTTGGCTTTTACCGTCAAACCCGACTGAAGTTGTGCGAAAAACACTTCGGCAATATTGAAATCCAGTTTGATGGTTGAAATATCATCGAGTGTGGTGATGACGGTATTAGGCGTTACCAGAGTGCCTTCACTGATATTGCGAAAACCGAGCATGCCGGAGAATGGGGCACGAATCAGGCGATCGTCCATGTTGGCAATCACCCCCTCGAGTCTCGCTTCTGCGGTCTGGAACCGGGTTCGGGCCGTTTCCAGATCTGTCTGTGAAATCAGGTTGGTGGTTATAAGGCTTTCCAGACGTTCATATTGACGCCTGGCATCCTCCATTTCAGACCGCGCTTCGCTCAAGCGAGCCGCTTCTGCACTGTTGGTCAGTTCGACCAGAATGTCGCCCTGCTCTACCAGATCGCCGTCTTCAAAGTGGACAGCCGTCACCGTATCGGAAACCTTGGCCGTCAGGTTGACAGACTCGTTGGCCTGCGCTGTGCCCACCGACTCAACCTCATCGGCGAGTCGTTGACGGATAACCTCGGCAACGGTGACTGACACCGGCCCCATGCCGCCGCCGCCCATCATGCCCGGGCCACCGCCAGCGACAGGGCCTCCCGCAAGTCGGCTGTAAACGCCGTAAGACAACGCTATCGCAGCGACAACGAACAGGATCAATAACGGATGGCGCAAGATAAATCGCAAGGTCCAGCTCCCGGGCCGGTGAGGCCGCACTAATTCAGCGGGGTTGAAGGTAAATTCCAAATATGGCGTAGCTTCCGTGAAAGCCCTGTTCTAAGCAAGATACAACGGTGACAAAGTGTTACCAAACCCCGCTTTTGCGGCAAACAACGTAGTAGTTACGACAGGCGCCCGACCGCAGATCAGACCCGTCATGAGCTGCACGACAACATCGTACAACCGGCCCTGTTGCTGGCCCAGGCCGGCCGCCGCTCAGCAAAGCGCTGATCAGGTCCCGACACGGGTGCATACGGCTGCCGCAACAGCCTGAGCAGCGCGTCAAACTCGGTCCTGTCACCCTGCTCCAAGCCATCTATCGCTTGCTGGGCAAGGTAGTTACGCAAGACAAAAACCGGATTCGCCGCAGCCATGCACTTTTGCCTGTTCTCGTGATTAAACGCGGACACAGCCAAAAACTGTCGGTACAGTTTTTCCCATTGTTGAAATAACGGAAGGTTTTTGTCCTGGATCTGGCTCACACCACTTCCATCCAGGGGATACAAAGCCGGCCTGACGACATCCGCCAGCGCAACAAACGTTCCGTCTTCCCGTTTTCCCTGGCAGGCGAACTCAATCAGGCAACGAAAGAAGATTGTCATGTCGATGGGCTGACAGCACAGCAGGGTCTCCAGATTGTCCAGTAAATCCTTGAATTGTGGCTGCGTGATCACATCGTCAGCCAGGCCCAGTTTGCCGGCCATCATCTTGTATCTGGCACTTTCATATGACGCAGGCAGACCATCAACTATGGATTGCAGGGCATCAGCGTCCTTGATGACAGGGTACAGAGCATTGGCCAGTCGAAAAAGATTCCAGCGTGCGATTGCAGCCTGTTGTCCGAACCGGTAACGGCGTTGTTCTGAGTCAGTGGTGTTGGGTGTCCAGTCCGGGTTGTAGTCATCAATCCAGCCATAGGGGCCGTAATCTATGGTCAGGCCCAGCACTGACATATTATCAGTGTTCATGACGCCGTGGACAAATCCCACACGCATCCAGTGCACAATCATGTCCTGTGTCAATTGACACACCTGAGCGAACCATTGCAGATATATTGCGCTGCGGCCAGCCTCGGTACTACCTGTCAGTTGCGCAGCAAGGTCCGGCCGATCAGTTTTGACAACAAACTGTAATAACGACTCGAGCAAAGCCATGTCGCCACGCGCGGCCAATAACTCAAAATGGCCAAATCGTACAAAGGAAGGCGACACCCTGCATACAATGGCACCTGGCTCTGCTTTCGGATGGCCATCGTAAAACATGTCCCGCACCACCGTATCACCGGTCAGTACCAGACTTAACGCACGTGTCGTTGGTACGCCCAGATGATGCATGGCTTCACTGCACAGAAACTCACGCACCGAGGAGCGCAGCACGGCCCTGCCGTCTGCCTGTCTTGAGTACGGCGTGGCACCGGCGCCTTTCAGCTGGAGCGTCCAGGTCTTGTCGTCCGGGCCGACAACCTCGCCAAGGTTAATGGCGCGGCCATCGCCCAGTTGACCGGCCCAGTGGCCAAACTGGTGACCACCGTAAACACTGGCAAAGGGGTCCATGCCTGGCAGAATTTCATTGCCTGAAAACACACTGGCGAGGCGGCGAGGATCGCAGTCTGCAGTAGACAAGCCCAGCAGCGTTGCCACCTCATCAGCCAATGCAAGCAGACGAGGCGCTTTAACCGGTGTTGGCAGAACCCTGGAAAACAAGGCACCACTGACTTGCCTGCAGTAGTTGTCGGGCACCGGATCGGCGGGCAGTTCCCGGCTGAAGCGATTACTGAAACGCAACTGATCCAGGCCGCAGGGCTTACCAGTCAAGACTGTCTATTCGCTCTATCAGGGTGGCATTGGCGGTACCGCCACCTTCGCAGATGGCGACCAGTCCATAACGTGCTTCTCGCCTTTCCAGCTCATGCAGCAGAGTTGTCATCAGTTTTGCACCCGTGGCCCCGAGAGGATGTCCCAGCGCCTGCGCACCGCCATTGACATTCAAGCGGCGCAAATCAGCGCCAAGCGCCTTGGCCCAGGCCAGGGGTACTGAACCAAACGCCTCGTTAACTTCATACAGGTCAATGTCGTCTATCGTCAGGTCGGCGCGATCGAGCAGCTTTTCGGTAGCCGGGATCGGCCCCTCCAGCATAATCTCCGGATCCGAGCCCACAACGACCAGCGTATGGATGCGCGCCCGCACCGGCAGATTGTATTTTTCCACCGCGCGGCGGCTGGCGATCAGCAGCGCGGCCGAACCATCGGCAATCTGGCTGGCGGTGCCCGCCGTAATCACGCCATTTTCGAACAGCGTCTTGAGACCCTGCATGGATTCCAGGCTGACGTCATAGCGAATGCCCTCGTCAAGCACATGGGTGTCAAGACTGCCATCAGGCAGCGTGACCTCCACCGGCACCACTTCACGGCGGAAATGACCATTGTTGGTTGCCGCTGCTGCGCGCTGATGGCTGAGCACACCGAACTTGTCCAGTTCCTTGCGACTGATATGATATTTTTGTGCCAGTAATTCGGCACCATCGAACTGGCTGAATTCAATGCCAGGGTATAACTCATCAATACGCTCACCGCGAGGTACGCCTCTGCCCTTGTCGAGCGTGTCATTGATATTGGAGCCGATTGGAACCAGACTCATGCTTTCGACACCGCCGCAGATAACCAGATCCTGGGTGCCTGACATTACCGCCTGTGCGCCAAAATGTATGGCCTGCAACGACGACCCGCATTGACGATCAACAGTAACACCGGGAACAGAGACATCAAGGCGTGATGCAAGTGCCACATTCCGCGCAAGATTGCCCGCCTGCGCGCCGACCTGGCTGACACAGCCAAATATTACATCATCGACGGCATTGGCCGGCAATGCGGTTCTGTCCAGCAGTTCATCCACCACCGCTGCGCCCAGATCGATCGGGTGAATACCGCTGAGTCGTCCGTTTCGGCGGCCACAAGCGGTACGGACCGCTGCAACAATGTATGCTTCGCCCATGTCGTTCTCCCAAACTAAATTATATGTCCCATCCAGCGCCCACCCAGCATAACACCGGCCCACAGCACCAAGGAAGCAACGCCGGTCAGACGCATTGACCATGGCATGGGCCCGGATTGATCCCAGCCGACAGCCATGCGCACCCGGCGACGATGAAAAATCAGCATGTTCAACCCTGCCAGCAGCATCAGCACCATTTTCCATTGAAAGGCAGGGTTGAGCACATGCGCACTGGCACGGGTAATGAACAGACCTGCACCGGTTACGATGGCTATGGCAAACGCGGCCCAGATCCATGGCAGAAAATCCTGACTCAGGACTCTGTACGGATAGATTTTTGCGGCAACACCGGTGAGACGCAAATCAAGCATAAGCAAGGCGCCAAGCATCAACGTAATACTGAGCACGTGCAAAGAATTGAACAACGGAAACAGCCACGTTGCGCCGATCTGCTCGGCCAGCCACAGATACTCAAGATTGAGCCAGAATTCGTGTTGCAGCATCATGTCACCCTGGCCAGAACAGATAGTCAGAATACGCAATCCAGCGGCCGGACATTGCCGTCATCAACCATGCGGACAAAGACACCAGTGCCAGCGTTTTTATCAGCAACGTTTGCTGTTGCGTTGTGCCACGACGAAATCCCAACCACAGTGCCGTCATGGTACACAGCGCTAACAACAGAAAACCGGCCTTGATGGCAAACACCGGATTATTCAGGTAGCGCTGCGGACGGGCGAGCAGGAATGGCAGACCACTGACCAGCATCACCGGTAATGCCCAGAAGAACCACGGAAACAGACGTTGCAACATTTCCTCTACCTGTTGACGCCGACCCGCCAGGTTCAGCAAACGCAGGTTCATCATCACCGCCGACGCCATCAGCATGGCCAGGCCCAGAAGATGAATGGTTTGCAGCACAGGAGGCAGGCCGGGAACAGTGCTCAGCAGCCTGATACTTAGCTCGGTCATGGCACGCGCTTTGCCTGAGCGGCCAGCAGACTGGCGGCTTCATGCTCGGGTACCGGGCGCGCGAAAAAATATCCCTGTGCGACCTGACACTTCAATGACTTCAACATATCGACATGTTCCCGGGTTTCCACGCCCTCGGCAATAATGGAAAGCCCCATGTTTTCACTAAGGGACAGGATTGATTTGACCAGGCCCAGGGCGCCTTTGTCGGTGGTCATATTGCGAATGAAACTCTGATCAATTTTAAGCGTTGTTACCGGGTACTGGTGCAGATAACTCAGTGACGAATATCCGGTACCAAAATCGTCGATAGCGATCTGCATGTCATGATCCCGACATTGCAGCAGAACTTTCCTCACGTGCTCCGATTGTCGCAACAGCAATCGCTCCGTGATCTCCAGATGTATCTGCGAGGGATGAATGCCGGTTTCGTGGAGAATGAACAGCATCTCATCCAGAAACGCAGGGTCATCGAAATCCTGGGCAGAGAAGTTGACGCTGATGAACAGTGACGAATCTCCACTCTGAGTGATCATCCGCTTCAGAGCCTTGCATGACTCACGGAACGCCCAGCGGGTCGCTTCGATAATCAGTCCGGTATCTTCAGCCATGGGAATAAACAGGTCTGGTCGCATGAGCCCTTTGGTAGGGTGATGCCAGCGCATGAGCGCCTCAAAACCAATGATGCGACCGTTGGCGATCTCGATAAAAGGTTGATACTCAAGAAACAGCTCTTTTCTGCCGACAGCCACCTTGAACTCGTTTGCCATGCGGACGGCGTCCAGAACCTGGCTTTCTTCAGCATGATAACGTTCCTGCTGCTCAAGCATGGTCGTGACGCCGGTAAACTCCCGGACATTTTCCGAGCGTTGCAGGATATCCCGATAACGCATCAGAATCAGCTTGGTCACCAGGCCTACGATAGGATTGGCGTTCTGGACAGCACGGCTGAAATCCGCTTTTGATATCTCCAGTAGCCGGCAGTCTTCCAGGGCGCGCACGGTGGCACTGCGGGGACCGTCATCAACTATCGCCATCTCGCCAATCAATGTGCCCGGACCACGGCGGCCTACTTCCATTTCGCTGCCATCCGGGCGCCGCAGCGTGATCTCGACACGTCCGCTCTGAACAAAGTAGGCGCAATCACCGGGCTCATCCTGGCGCATAATGACTTCGCCGGCCCGGTAAAGCTTTTCCACCTGCAAAGCTTCTACCGGATCCAGCACAGGCAACACCGTCGACTTATCCGTCGGTTCAGCGGAACCCGGGGATGGATCGGGCGTGGATTTGGAGCTGTGGTCAGATTTGGCTTTCACATTAAAGGCTTTTCGGCAGACTGAATCATGGACCGAGTTTACGATGGATCGGCGCCCAACGCCAGCGGGCAAGCACCTGAAACAACAGACAATAAATTTTCGCAGAGTGAACAGCGTGGCATAAAAAAAGAGAGCAGCCAAAGACATGCTCTCTTTTCATGGGCTGTGCTTATCGAACTGCCAGCCCTTAATTGGTCGGAACGGCAGGATTTGAACCTGCGACCCCTACACCCCCAGTGTAGTGCGCTACCAGACTGCGCTACGCCCCGAATAATCGAGCGGGCATTATACTTGCCCTGCGTCGGCTTGCAAGCCTGACGAGAGATAAAGCTGACGGGCAATAAAAAAGGCGGCCCGGGGGGAACCTGGCCGCCTTCCTTATTTAACACGCTCGTTAACTTGCCAACGTCCGTGTCGGCACATCGGCGCTTACATCTCGAATGTTACCCGGCCATAAACCATGCGCCCTGTCGGGTCATACAGGAATGATTCCATGCCGCCGAGCAATGGCACCTTCTGTGGCAGCCTGTCGAACAGATTACGGGCACCTACAGTGAACGAGAATTCACCGCCGAAGGCTTGCAGGCCGCGATAGTTGTAGCTGGCATCAGTAATGGTTGATGCCCGCAACACGTCAACATCGCGGTAGTTGCTGAATGGTAGCAAGCGCTGGAACTCGAACTTGCTGGCATCGAATGTCATCTCGTCCAGGTAACGGACAATGACATTGACGCTGTGCTGATCACGCGACCAGCCCAGACGGACGTTGGCCTTCCACTCCGGCATCGGGGGCACAGCACCGGTGAGGGCGTTCTGGTTACCCACGGCCTCCACGACGTCCCGATCCGGTGACAGCTGGTACTGGTAGGTATCGACGAATGTCGCATCGACGCCAACATTAAACATACCCAGATCAGCAATTGGGAACAGATAGTCGAACTTGATATCAATCGCTTCCACCAGCATGCTGGATGCATTGGTATCGCTGCTGATAATACGGTCGATTTGAGCAACATTGTTCGGATCACGCTGGATGCGCGGATCAGATTGCGGACTGGCTACCCAACTCCGGACCATATCAATCGGTGGCGTACCGGTACCAGAATAGCCAGTGGCCTGACGGAAGTTAAAGAAGTCAGATGCCAGGATATCGGCAGTCGTCGACGATATAATACGATCAGTAAAGTCGGTTTCGCTGTAGTCAATATCCAGCGTCATGCCTTCCAGCAGGTTCAGTGTTACCCCTACGCCCATGGTATCCGCTGATTCCGGCACCAGATCAGGGTTACCCTGCGAGCAGTTGGCGGTAAAGGCAGCGAATGTGGTGAATGGGTCCGCCACGTTGGTCAGGCCACAGGATTGCGGCGCATTTAACTGATTCAACGACGGTGCAATAAAGGACGTGCCCTTGGTTGCCCGCACAGATAACCAGTCAGTCGGCAGGTAAATCAGCCCGAATTTGGGATCAGTTGAACTTTGACCGGTACTGTATTCCTCATTACGAACCGCAACCTGCAGTTCCAGGTTATCCAGTACCGGCAACGCCAGCTCACCAAAGAAGGCATTGACTGAACGCCCATCACTGAACGGGAACAACTGGGTGCCGATGAATACGTCACCCGTAAGGCTGTGCAGGCTGGGCGTATTGTCAAAGCGGTCTTCACGGCGCTGATAACCAACCGCGGCACCAATTTCGCCACCCGGCAACGCAAACCCACCCGGTGCGATAGTGCCGTTAAACACCAGATCCACTGTCTGCAGGGTCTCAACGTCATCGACACGATTCTGCACGTAGGTGGAATCGGCTACCGACTGGGTATTGAGGTTATTGCCGTCCGGGGAGACAAACGGATTAAAACAGGCATCACGATCATTCACGACGTCGCAGTTCAAACCCTGGGTCAACATGCCCAGACTGAAGTTGTTGGCTCTGCTGTTGTCCGTAGAGCGGGCGTACATGTACGTCGCACTGCCGTCCCAGCCGTCAACAAAAGGAACCGTGAAATCGGCCGTTAGCGCCGTTCGCCACCCGAACAACAATCCGGAACCAATGGTGGCACCATCGGGCCCAAGCTGGGATGGCAAGGTGCCGTGTTTACCCCAGGGACGCCATGCGGAAAACGCGACATCTTCATTGAACGGGATACCATTGGGGTCTCGCACCACCTGACCGTTCTGATCGCGATCAGGCACGCCGTCGCCATTCGAGTCCAGTGCATAGAGTTGATTGCCATTGGCATCACGGGCCGGGAAAGGGTTGCCGGGCAGTTCGCCACGGATAATCGGCAACTCTCCGGTACGACCACCCGGGTTGGAAGGTGAGCCACGGTTGGCTGTCCAGCGCTTGTAGTAGCTCCACTGCCCCGACAGCGTCAGGTCCGAACTGACATCATAAGTCAGGTGAGTAAAAGCCTGGGCAGAATCCTGCGCGGCGCGGTAATCCCAGAACTCACCGAAGTCATACCAGCACTGACCACCAAACGTGAACCCGTTCGGATTATTGCCGACCTGAGTCGGGTCCTGACGTACCCCGCCGCAATTGGGGTCTGACCGCACTGCCGTATCACCCGTCAGTTCACCATTCTCATCACGCAGCGGCACGCGATAACGACCGGGATTGGGTGTACTTGACGACGTCAGGCCGGCGTTCATCTGCTCCGGCCGGTCAATCATGCGCAGGCGGCCGTTGGTGCGGTATTCACCGGCGACAACAACGTCGAAACCATTCCATTCGGTACCGGCCAGCAGACTGACCTGATCGTCGGTGTAATCACCACGGTCATCGCCTTGCCGATACACTTCAACACGAACACCGTCATATGATTTGCGCGGCACAAAGTTGACCACACCGGCTACGGCCTGAGAACCGTAGAGTGCTGCGGCGCCGTCTGTCACTATATCCATGCGACCGATCGCAATCTGTGGCAGAAAGGTATTAACATTGGTCCCGATGACACGCATACCGTCAACCAGGTTCAGTGTTGCACCTGCCCCCAACCCGCGCAAATTGATTGAAGTTGCTGTGCTGGACGCACCGGTCAGCGAGTTCTGGGTGATAGATGAGCCCTGATTAAAGCTCAGACTATTGATGACATCACCCATATTGGGCGTGCCTTCGGTGGCGATATCTTCAGCATCAAACTGAAGAATCGGAGATGCCGCCTGAAAACCTTCAGTACGACGTATAAAAGAGCCAGTTACAACAACTTCCTCTACTTCGGGCTCTTGTTGCGCCATAACGGCGCTGGTGGGAACAAGCAGACTTGCGGCGATTGCTGCGGACAGCAGACTGACTCTGTAATTAAAAACAGATTGTGATTTCATCCATAGACCTCTTAAAGCTTATTATGATTTTAGGTCTGTCATGCAGATGGGATGCACGACACTAATTGGCAATATTTTTTGCCTTTTAAATTACCCAACAAGGCAAAGGCCCTGTTGAGTAGCTTATGGACTATATCACTGGAGAAAATGATGTAAAGGCGGGGAGTAACAAATAGAGAACTTTTGATAGGACGAATGTTCGATATGGCACCATGTTGGTGCGCAATGGAGTAGCAGTTGCAACTACAACAACGATAGCGCCTCCTCTAATTCTTTGATCATCTGCCTGAGTTCCCCCGCTTCCACGGAAGTACCTGCCGAAGCCTCCTGATGACCATTCATACGTTGGCGTGCCCCACCAATGGTGAATCCCTGCTCGTACAGCAGAGATTTGATCTGGCGGATCAGCAGGACATCTTCGCGCTGGTAATACCGGCGATTGCCTCGCCTCTTGACTGGTTTAAGCTGAGGAAACTCCTGCTCCCAGTAGCGCAGCACATGCGGCTTGACCGTGCACAGCTCCCCTACTTCACCAATAGTGAAGTAGCGCTTGGCCGGTATTGGCGGCAACTCCTTGTTGCTATTGGGTTCCAGCATACTTTTCTACCCGCGCCTTAAGCTTTTGGCCTGGCCGGAATGTGACAACACGCCGTGCTTTGATGGGTATTTCCTCGCCGGTCTTGGGGTTTCGACCCGGGCGCTGTTTCTTGTCCCGCAGATCAAAATTGCCGAATCCGGACAATTTAACCTGCTCACTGCTCTCCAATGCCAGACGTATCTCTTCAAAAAACTGCTCAACCAGCTCCTTGGCTTCACGTTTATTGACGCCTAACTCGTCAAACAGGCGTTCAGCCATTTCAGCTTTTGTCAGTGCGCCCTTGTCCATGCTCATTTCCTTAACTCTGCATTAAATTTGTCTTCCAGGCCTTTGACACAACGCTTAATTATCACATTGACATCATCGTCGCCTAGAGTGCGCGAAGGATGCTGCCAGGTCAAGCCCAGGGCGACACTTTTTTTGTTTTCACCCAATGCATCGCCTTGATAAACATCAAATATTCGCAACCCGACAAGGAATTCACCCGCCTCCGCCTGCAATACCTGCCGCAGTGCCTGCGCTGATACCTGTTGATCGACCACAATGGCAAGGTCTCTGCTTACTTCAGGGAAGCGCGACAAGGGATTGAATTTCGGAATTTTTGTGGCAAGAACCGCGCCTAGTTCAATCTCAAAAACATAGACCCTGTTATTGAAATCCAGCTCACGCTGCAGGCGTGGTGACAAGGCGCCCATCAGACCCACATGGCGCCCGTTAAGCACTATCCTGGCACATTGGCCGCTGTGTAATGCCGGATGCTCAGCGCTTTCGAAGATGAACTCGTCAGCACGCGCCGTTAGTCCCAGCAGTGTTTCGAGATCACCTTTAAGATCAAAAAAATCAACTGACTCCTTGCCCTGCGACCAGTCCGGAGGCTGTCGCCCACCGTAAACCAGCCCTGCCAGCATCTCGGGTTGACGGATTGTCTGCTCATGGTCGCCCTCACGGCGCAGAAAGACCTGGCCGGTCTCGAACAGACGCACACGGGCTTGCTGTCGATTGACGTTGTGCTTGAGTGTGCTGAGCAGGCCAGGCCACAAGCTGGTACGCATAACAGACATATCTGCTGAAATCGGATTCTGTAGAGGCACGGGGGGCGGACTCTCCTGCACCAACGCCATCAGACCGGGTTCAACAAAACTGTAGGTGATCACCTCCTGATACCCCAGTGTCACCAGCCGCTCACGCAGACGGGAAATACTGACCACGGACTCTGGTTGCTCAGGCAATTGCATACGGACCGCAGGCCTCGTCACTGGCAGCTTGTCATAACCGTGGACGCGGGCAAGCTCCTCAATCAGGTCGGCTTCGATACTGATGTCAAAGCGAAACGAGGGTACTGCGAAGCGCATCTCATCCTGAGAATTTGCCAGAGATTTTATGCCTAACACCTCAAGAATACTGATTATTTTAGCGTCACTCATGGCCATGCCCAGCAAGCGCGAGACATTCGCCGGTTTCAGTGACACCTCGCGTGGGACTGGCAACTCGCCAAGTGCTTGCGAGACTGGCCCAGCCTCGCCGCCACATATTTCCAACAGCAGCGCCGTCGCCCGCTCCATCGCCAGGGCCTGCAGTTCGAAATCCACACCGCGTTCATATCGATGCGAGGCATCGGTATGCAGACCATATCGACGGGCACGGCCCGCAACTGCCAACGGCGCAAAATACGCACATTCCAGGAACACATCACGGGTGTTGCTGTTAACACCGCTGTGTTCGCCACCCATGATGCCTGCCAGCGCCAGAGGTCCGGTCGCATCGGTAATCAGCAAGGTGTCACTGTCGGGCTGAACGGTTTTGCCATCGAGCAGGACAAGTTCATCATCCGCTGTCGCCAGGCGCACACAGATTTCCTGCTTGAGCTGAGCGAGGTCGAAGGCGTGCATGGGCTGCCCCAGTTCGAGCAGTACATAATTGGTGATATCAACCACCGGATCGATACTGCGCAGCCCGCAGCGCCGCAACTTCTCCTGCATCCACAGCGGTGTCTGTGCGCTGACATTGATATTGCGCACAACGCGTCCCAGGTAACGTGGGCAGGCGTCAGGCGCAGTTATCCTGACCGGAAAGGTATCCTGTATCGTAGCCGGGACCACTGACATGTCAGGCGCGGACACCTGCAAGCCATTGAGCGCAGCGATTTCCCGGGCTATGCCACGAATACCGAGGCAGTCGCCCCGATTCGGCGTCAGATCCAATTCAAAGAAAACATCGTCCAGATCCAGGTATTGGCGTATGTCGGTGCCCACCGGCGCATCCGCCGGCAACTCGAACAGCCCGTCTGCAGCGTCGGACAATCCCAACTCTGCAGCCGAGCACAACATGCCATTGGACTCGACACCACGTAATTTTGCTTTTTTGATACGAAAGGATTTGTCGGCTTCGGCGCCCGGCAATTCTGCGCCGATGGTCGCGTAAGGTACTTTTAATCCGGCACGTACATTGGGCGCACCGCACACCACCTGCAATGTCTGGCTGCCATCGTTCACCGTGCATACGCGCAATTTGTCAGCATCCGGGTGGGGCTGCACATCAACGACCTCAGCCACAACAACGCCACTGAATGCCGCGGCTACCGGTCCGTGCGCATCTACTTCAAGGCCCGCCATGGTAAGTTGGGATACCAGCCTGCCCGGCGTGAGGATCGCCGAGTCAACACTTGCGCCCAGCCACTCACGAATCCATTGTTGTGTGAAGATCATGTCTTAATGCTCTTTTGATTGCAGTGCCGCTTTAGTTACACGGTTCAGTTGAACTGTTTCAGAAAGCGCAGGTCGTTTTCGAAGAACAGGCGCAGGTCGTTGACGCCATATCGCAGCATGGTCAGGCGCTCTACACCCATGCCAAAGGCGTAGCCGCGATACTGTTCGCTGTCTATGCCAGAGGCTTCCAGCACCGACGGATGAACCATGCCGCAACCCAGTATTTCAATCCAACCGGTCTGTTTACAGACACGACAGCCCTTGCCTTCACACATGACACAGCTCATGTCGACTTCGGCAGATGGTTCCGTGAAGGGGAAATAGGAAGGACGGAATCGCACGGCCAGGTCGGCTTCGAAGAAGGCGCGCAAAAACTCCTCCAGCGTGCCCTTAAGATCAGCAAAGCTGACGTCTTCCGCGATAAGCAAGCCTTCCACCTGGTGAAACATCGGCGTGTGCGTCAGATCGGAGTCACAACGGTAGACCCGGCCCGGACAAATCATGCGAAACGGGGGTTTGCCCTGCTCCATCACCCGAACCTGTACTGGCGAGGTGTGTGTGCGCAGCACGGTGGACGGATTGATATAGAAAGTATCATGCATGGCTCGGGCCGGGTGATGACCGGGGATGTTGAGCGCCTCGAAGTTGTGGTAATCATCTTCGATCTCCGGGCCTTCCGCGACACTGTAACCGGCCGATTCAAACAAACGTTGAATCCGGTCCATTGTGCGGCTGACTGGATGCAGGCCACCGGCGGACTGGCGTCGGCCGGGCAAGGTGACATCAATTGTTTCTTGTGCCAGCTGCGCCGCAAGTGCCTGATCGACCAGAACATGACGACGTGCATCCAGCGCCTCTTGTATACGGCGCTTGGCGACATTGATGGATTCTCCGGCAGCAGGCCGCTGCTCGGCTGGCAGTTTACCCAGACCTTTGAGCAGATCTGTCAACTGACCCTTTTTGCCCAGATAATCAACCCGCAATTGTTCCAGGGCGCGTTCGTCTTGCGACGCGTCAATGGCTTGCAGGGCAGTGTCTAACAGAATGGCTGTATCAGTCATGGATCAATCCGCTTATACCATGAAAGCACAGAGCCGGCGCGGGAGATAGGAAAACCCGGACCGGCTCTGCAAAAGGTACCGTTTTTACTTACGCCAGTGCGGCTTTCGCCTGGTTCACCAGCGCTGCAAAAGCTGCTTTGTCGTGCACAGCAAGATCGGCCATGACACGGCGATCAACAGCAATGTTGGCTTTCTTCAAACCAGCAATCAACTGGCTGTAGGTCATACCATTAACACGTGACTGCGCGTTGATACGCGTAATCCACAGCGAACGGAATACACGCTTCTTGGTACGACGGTCACGGTACGCGTACTGCCCGGCTTTGATGACTGCCTGGAACGCTACACGATACACACGGCTGCGGGCACCGTAGTAGCCTTTTGCCAGTTTAAGAATCTTTTTGTGACGGCGACGCGCCGTTACGCCTCGTTTAACTCGGGCCATATCAGTCTCCTCGGTATCCTAAATGATTAAATTTTACGCAGCATACGGTCGATCAACGGCTTGTCGCTGGCAGAAACCAGAGATGTGCCGCGCAGATGACGTTTGCGCTTGGTGGTCATTTTGGTGAGGATGTGGCTTTTGTTGGCGCTTTTGCACTTCCAGCCGCTCGCTGTCTTCTTGAAGCGCTTGGCGGCGCCACTGTGGGTCTTCATCTTGCTCATTCGGGTATTACTCCGCATTTATCAGCCATCACTGGCGATACAGTTTAGATAAATGAAAATCTGACCGGTGTCAGACCTTCTTCTTCTTCGTCGGTGCCAGAACCATAACGATCTGGCGACCTTCCATCTTGGGGTCCTGCTCGACGGTACCGTACTCTTCCAGATCCTTAGCGATCCGCTGTACCAGTTCGAGGCCAAGATGCTGATGGGCGAGTTCGCGTCCGCGGAATCTTAACGATACCTTGGCCTTGTCCCCATCTTCTAGGAAACGTATCAGGTTGCGTAGTTTTACCTGATAATCCCCTTCTTCCGTCCCTGGTCGAAACTTGATTTCTTTAATCTGCGTCTTGCGCTGCTTTTTCTTGCTGGCAGCCTTCTGTTTCTTGATATCAAAGACGTGTTTGCCGTAATCCATGATCTTGCAGACTGGTGGTTCAGCATCAGGGGCGATCAACACCAGGTCGAGCTTGACCTCTGCGGCCTCAGCTCGTGCTTCCTCAATCGTCACCACACCTTTTTGTTCACCATCGGCCAGTACCAGACGTACTTCCGTGGCTTCAATGTTTTCGTTAATGACGGGTTTTTTGGAACTGCTCTTCATATTCGACAGCGTCTTCTCTCCTGCATAAATTAAAATTTGGCAACCATACGATCTCAGTTACCGGTACGACCCAGGCGCGCTACGTCTGTTGCCAGATGATCAGCGAATGCCTCAATTGCCATGGTTCCCAGGTCCTGGCCGTCCTGTATTCGGACGGAAATCTGACCGTTTTCCATTTCCCGGTCACCCGCTACCAGAAGGAATGGCACCTTCTGCATCGTGTGCTCGCGGATTTTAAAGCCGATCTTCTCATTTCTCAAGTCCGCACTGACACGAAAACCCTTTTCTGCCAATATTTTACGCACTTTTTCACAATATTCGCCCTGTTTGTCGGTAATATTGAGAATTACCGCCTGCTCCGGGGCGAGCCAGACCGGCAATGCGCCGGCATAGTGCTCGATCAGAACACCAATAAAACGCTCGAATGAGCCCAGAATGGCTCGATGTAACATGACCGGCACCTTGCGGCTGCCATCTTCGGCCACATATTGTGCACCCAGACGTTCCGGCATGGAGAAATCAACCTGGATAGTGCCGCACTGCTGAACACGGCCCATGCAGTCTTTCAGCGAAAATTCGATTTTGGGTCCGTAGAAGGCACCCTCGCCCGGCAGTAATTCCCAGGCCAGACCGCTGTTGTTCAGTGCCTGACGCAGGGCCTCTTCGGCCTTGTCCCACATCTCGTCACTGCCGACGCGCTTTTCCGGGCGGGTGGACAGGCGCAGGATGATCTCATCAAAGCCAAAGTCCTTGTACACCCGGAACAACAGCTCCATAAACTGGGCTACTTCGTCCTGGATCGCTGATTCAGCGCAGAAAATATGGGCATCATCCTGGGTAAAGCTGCGCACCCGCATTAACCCGTGCATCGAGCCCGATGGTTCAAACCGGTGACAGGAGCCGAATTCGGCCAGCCGCAGCGGCAGGTCGCGGTAGCTCTTCAGCCCCTGATTGAACACCTGTACATGACAGGGACAGTTCATCGGCTTGATGGCGTACATGCGGTTTTCTGATTCAACGCTGAACATCTCATCGGCAAACTTGTCAGCGTGACCGGACTTTTCCCACAAGGTGTAGTCCACCAACTGTGGAGTACGGATTTCCTGATAACCGTTGTCGTTCTGCAGCTTCTGCATGTAGTGCTGGATGGTCTGATAGATCGACCAGCCCTTGGGGTGCCAGAACACCATGCCGGGGGCTTCTTCCTGGAAATGGAACAGATCCAGTTTCTTGCCGATTTTCCGGTGATCACGCTTTTGCGCTTCTTCCAGACGGAACAGGTAGTCGGCCAGGGCCTTTTTGTCACCCCAGGCCGTGCCGTAGATGCGCTGCAGCATTTCTTTGCTGGAATCGCCGCGCCAGTAGGCACCGGCCACCGAGGTCAACTTGAAGGCTTTGAACTTGCCGGTACTGGGCACGTGCGGGCCGCGGCACAGATCAATAAAATCACCCTGACGGTAAAACGACAATTCCTCGTTACCGGGAATGTCCTTAATGATTTCAACTTTGTACTTCTCACCCATGTTGTCAAACATGGCGATGGCATCATCACGGCTCATGACTTCACGTGACACGGGCAGATTTTCCTTTACGATTTCACCCATGACCTTTTCGATCTGTTCCAGATCTTCCGGGGTGAACGCCCGTTCATAGGCGAAATCGTAGAAAAAGCCATCCTCTATTACCGGACCAATCGTTACCTGTGCCTCAGGAAACAGACGCTGCACCGCCTGCGCCATCAAATGTGCACACGAGTGTCGAATCACATCCAGGCCTTCCGGGTCACGCTCGGTGATAATCGCCAGCTCAGCATCCTTTGAAATCAGATGCGACGTATCTACCAGAGTGCCATCTACACGGCCGGCCAGGGCTGCCTTGGCCAGTCCGGCACCGATGGATTCAGCGACCTGTGCAACCGTTACGGCTGCATCGAAGCTGCGTTGACTTCCGTCAGGGAGGGTAATTGCAGGCATAAGAAGACGTGTTTATCAATTATGGGTACGTTAAAACAAAAGCAACAAAAGCCGTTCGCTAGATATCGGCTTCAGGGCAGGAAGGTGGTAGGCACGACCAGATTCGAACTGGTGACCTCTACCATGTCAAGGTAGCGCTCTAACCAACTGAGCTACGCGCCTGTAATTCGCTTTACAACTGCTTACAGAAATCGCCGACCAAACTGCTTGAGGGTGCTTTTATCAAGGTTGGCGATTATAGGGGCAGCGGGCCAAAACTACAATAGCAAGTGTCGGAAATAGCTGACCTTTCAACCCGGTCACCAACCCAGTCGCCAACCCGGCAGCAGTCGCTCTACACTTGCAGCAGTTGTTTTCGCAACACACTGACTTCATCGCGCAGTTTCGCCGCCTCTTCAAATTCAAGATTCCTGGCCAGTTCAAGCATGCGCGCCTCAAGTCGATTGATTTCCCGACTCACCGATTTAACGTCCATTGGCACATCCGGCTGCGCGCCGGTTCCGTAAGCCGCTATTTTTTCCGCGACAGATGCACCCTGACGGTTGCGCTTGCGCCCTTTGCCATCACCATAGGCACCCTCCATCACGTCCATGATGCTTTTATTGACGCCGGCAGGCGTAATATTATTGGCCGTATTGAAGGCAATCTGGGTTTCGCGGCGGCGGTCGCCTTCATCCATGGCGCGCTGCATGGACCCGGTAATTCTGTCGGCATAAAGAATCGCCCGGCCACGAATATTTCTTGCCGCCCGCCCCATTGTCTGTATCAGGGAGCGCTCGGAGCGCAGGAAACCTTCTTTGTCAGCATCCAGAATGGCAACCAGCGACACCTCCGGAATATCCAGACCTTCGCGCAGCAGATTGATACCCACCAGCACATCAAAGTTACCCAGGCGCAAGTCCCGGATAATTTCCGACCGCTCAACCGTGTCAATGTCCGAGTGCAGATAACGAACCCGTACGTCATGATCCATAAAATAATCGGTCAAGTCTTCCGCCATGCGCTTGGTCAGCACTGTCACCAGTACGCGTTCCTGCCGGGCCACAACCTGGCGTATTTCCGACAGCAGATCGTCTACCTGGGTGCCGGCCGGGCGCACCTCAACCGCCGGGTCGATAAGACCCGTGGGTCGCACCACCTGGCGCACAGTCTGCCCGGCACGCTCTCCTTCATATGGACCCGGCGTCGCCGATACAAAGATGAGCTGAGGTGTCAGCGACTCCCACTCTTCAAAGCGAAGCGGCCTGTTGTCAAGCGCCGAGGGCAAACGGAAACCGTACTGAACCAGGGTTTCCTTGCGTGAGCGGTCACCTTTATACATGGCCCCGATCTGAGGTATGGACACATGTGATTCGTCCACGATCACCAGTGCATCAGGCGGCAAGTAATCAAACAGAGTCGGTGGTGGCTGCCCCGCATGGCGCCCGGAAAGATAGCGCGAATAGTTTTCGATGCCAGTGCAGTAGCCCAGCTCGTTCATCATTTCCAGATCGAATTTTGTGCGCTGGGACAAGCGTTGAGCTTCCACCAGTTGGTGATTGCTCTCCAATTGCAGCACTCTCTCATTAAGCTCCACCTTGATCTGCTCAAGCGCGTCCAGCACCTTCTCGCGTGGCGTGACATAATGCGATTTCGGAAATATAGTCAGACGCGGCACCTTTCGCACCACTTCGCCAGTCAGCGGATCAAAAAAAGCCAGGTTTTCAATCTCATCATCGAACAGCTCTATGCGCACAGCATATTTTTCCGAATCCGCCGGATACACATCGATAACATCCCCCCGAACCCGGTATGTTGCCCGCTGCAGCTCCATGTCGTTGCGGGTGTATTGCATATCCGCCAGCCGGCGCAGGATATAACGCTGATCGGCTTTGTCTCCCCGATCCAGGTGCAGAACCATTTTCAGGTAGGAACCGGGGTCACCCAGGCCGTAGATGGCCGACACGGTTGCCACTACAATTACATCGCGCCGTTCCAGTAAAGCCTTGGTTGCCGACAAGCGCATCTGCTCAATGTGTTCATTGATGGAAGAGTCTTTCTCGATATACAGATCGGAGGAAGGCACATAGGCTTCGGGCTGGTAATAGTCGTAATAGGAGACAAAATACTCGACCGCGTTGTCCGGGAAAAATTCGGCAAACTCACCGTACAGTTGAGCGGCCAGTGTTTTATTGGGCGCCATGACCAAGGCGGGTCGCTGGGTTTTTTCGATTACGTTGGCAATGGTGAAGGTTTTGCCGGAACCGGTTACGCCCAACAGGGTCTGCGCCAGCAGTCCCTCCTGCAGACCATCGACCAGAGCCTCGATAGCGACAGGCTGATCGCCAGCAGGCTTGAAGGGTGATGACATTTTAAATGGTATGCTCATGACTGGCAGTATACACGCTTGGCAAGCCGCTTAGCGACGACCTGGTTCGTCTTTGCCGGACATGCCTGTCATGCTTATGCGACGCACTGACGTATACCGGCAAAAGATGACAAAGAAGGGTTGACCCCCCACAAAAATCTCATTAGTATACGCGTCCTGTTGGGGTCACTCAGATGACCAACATTATTGCCCAATAGCTCAATGGTAGAGTAGGTGACTGTTAATCACTTGGTTCCAGGTTCGAGTCCTGGTTGGGCAGCCACATCCCTCCCCTGATTTTCCCTCAGACTGAATCAATCTCCAGCAAACACTGGCATCCTGTGCATCTCCGGTTATAATCGGTCGCTCGAGCTAAACTGAGTTTGACCAAGCGGGATATGACTATGATTGCAAACAGCTATAAACACTTACTGATGGCCTTACTGTTCGGCGGCAGCCTCACTCTTGCAGCCTGTTCCGGCGACAGCGATGCACCGTCAGACCTGGAATCAATGACAGAACAGGCTGCTGAAACAGCTGCCGATACTGCCGAAACGGTGGCAGAGGCAGCCGCCGACGTTGCCGACGATATCAGCGAGGAATTGGAAGGCAACCCGGTGGTCGTCATGGAGACCAGCATGGGCAGCATCGAAATCGAACTGTGGGCCGATCGGGCACCGATTTCAGTTGAAAACTTCCTGCGCTATACAGACAACAATCTGTATGACAACCTGACATTCCACCGGGTCATTCCCGGCTTTATGATTCAGGGCGGCGGTTATGACAGCGATTTTGTTGAAATGTCGGGGTACGCTCCCATTACCAATGAGGCTGACCCGGAGTTGCAGAACGATCGCGGCACGCTGGCGATGGCCCGCACCAATGTCGTTGACAGTGCTACCAGCCAGTTCTTCATCAACCTGGTAGACAATGACTTCCTCAATCAGACCGGCACCACCCCCCAACAATTTGGTTATGCCGTGTTCGGCGAGGTTATCAGCGGTATGGATGTTGTTGATCAGATTGCCACCGTAGAAACCGCGAACAGGAACCAGCACCAAAACGTGCCAGTAGAGCCGGTTATCATCGAGTCAGTTACACGGCGTTAATGACTGCTTGGCAGTTACCGCTTGTGTAGCGAGGTGACATTGGCAGAGGTCGTCCTTTCAGAGGCAGCACCGCTCGACGCGGTTGCTGCCTGCTCCAGCCATAGCGGATCGTCAGCGAGTGTTTCCGGCTCGAAACCGTCAACGGCCCGCATCAGAATATTGCGAATACCCTGAAGATCCATGTTTGAACAGGCTGTCTGCAGTTCTTTCAGCATGGGCTCCAGCGTTTCCCAGGGCAGGTAGTCTTCTTCGGCGCGCATGATTTTGGGATGTTCCGTGCCCGTCACTGACTCACCAATGAGCAACTCTTCGAACAGCTTCTCCCCCGGGCGCAGGCCCGTGTACTCAATCGCTATGTCACCGCGATAGGAATTCTCATCGCGGACATCGTAGCCCATCAGATGAATCATTTTCCGCGCCAGATCCACTATCCTGATCGGGTCATGCATATCGAGCACAAAAACATCACCACCGCTGGCCATGGAGCCTGCCTGAATGACAAGCTGCGCCGCCTCCTCCACGGTCATGAAGTAGCGGGTAACTTCCGGGTGAGTGACAGTCACTGGCCCGCCTTCGCTGATTTGACGCCGGAACAGGGGCACAACTGATCCGGATGAGCCCAGTACATTGCCAAACCGAACCATACTAAAACAGGTCGTGCTGCCCTGGCGTACGGTCAAAGCCTGCAAAACCTGCTCGGCAAAACGCTTGGTCGCCCCCATCACATTGGTGGGCCGCACCGCTTTGTCAGTCGAGATCAGAACAAAATGCTCAACAGCACATTTCTGCGCGGCCAGAGCCGAGACGGCAGTGCCAAAAACATTGTTGTGCACACCTTCTACAACATTTTTTTCAACCATGGGTACCTGTTTATAGGCCGCAACATGGTACACGGTATGCACACCAAATCGCGTCATGACCGCCTCCATCAGGCCGTGATTACAGACATTGCCCAGCAACGCTATAATTTCTGTCTCCTGAGCATCGTCAATTTCCGGCAATGCATCGCGCAGAGATAGAAGTTCCAGCTCTATGTCGTACAGACCAAATTCGAAGCTGTCCAGCAACACCAGCCTGGCCGGTCGCAGATTGACAATCTGGCGGCAGAGTTCCGAACCGATCGAGCCGCCCGCCCCCGTGACCATCACCGATTTACCGGTGATACACGCCCCCATCAGATCGGGATCCGGCGGCACGATATCCCGGCCAAGCAAATCCTCAATATCAATATCACGGACTTCATCAACGTGCACTTTGCCTGATCGCATATCAAACAGTTCAGGCACCGTCTTGACGTGAACCGGCAGGTGCTCCAGACGGTTCAGGATTTCTTTGCGCTCTGCGTGACTGGCTGACGGCATGGCCAGCAGGATCTGGCGCACCGAAAAGTTTTTGATAAGGTCGGCTAAAGCCGTTGGGCTGTATACACGAATGCCATGAACGATGCTGCCAACGATATGACGGCTGTCATCTACAAATGCCGCAGGCAGGTATTGATCCCCGTTTTGCAGAGCCGCCACCAGTTGCATGCCGGAGCTGCCGGCGCCATAGATGATGACGGGTTCTTTGGGGCGAAAATTCTGAATCAGACTTTGCAGGGCAATTTTGGCAACGAATCGACTGCCACCCACAAAAAGCAGGGCCAGCATCCAGAAAATAGGTACCACGGCATTGTTCAGCTCCTGGGGTGACAACACCAGATAATACACGCCTCCGAACAACCCGGCGGCGATAGTGGCACCTTGCAGAACAATAAAACCGGACTGCACCCCCATGTACAGAAGCAATGCCCGATACAATCCAATGCGGAAAAAACCCAGGACACTCAGCAGAATTGCCAGACCGGTAAACAGCACCATTCTGTCAGCCAGAGTGCCTGCATCGATATCGAGCATATTAAAGGACAGCCATGCCGCCAGGGCCAGCATCAGGCCATCAACCAGCATCAACAACACCTGCTTTACGGTTCGCGATAGGGGTATCGTATACAGATTCATGCCTGATCCTTTGTGTTGGCGCCACCTTCAGTCCCTGCTCCCAGAGCAGCGGCTGCGAACATTAACGGTACTATACCAGAGATTGCCAGAACCACCCCATATTGGGGGGATCTGGTGGCCAGCCAGGCCAAAGGAAAGAGCCAGAGTACATTGACGGCAGTCAATACCAGGGCGACGCGACTGTGACTGGCCAGGCGTCGCGACAAGTGCTGATAGGCATGTGTACTGTGACCCTGGGTCACGCTGTGTCCTGACACCATGCGTCGAAGCAATGTGTAAGTCGTGTCGGCAATGAATACACCCATCAGGAGGACCCACACCCAGACCGAGAGACTGCCATCAAAATGCGTGAGCAACCCCAGCAGGCCCAGGAAAAACCCAAGAAATGTGCTGCCCACATCACCCATGAACAACTTTGCCGGCGGCAGATTCCACAGGAAAAAACCCAGCGTGGCCAGAAACAGGCCGATACAGACCCATGCCAGGGCGCTTTGTGAGTCGGGTAGAAGTAACGCTGCCGCGCCGCTGACAAACAAACACTGACCTGCCGCCAGCGTATCTATGCCATCCATGAAGTTGTAGAGATTGAGCAGCCAGACCAGCGCCACCATCAGCAGGGCGGACATAAAAACATATGGCAACTCGACCACGCCACTGAAAAATGGCTCCGGCACTGGCCCCAGCAGGGTCAATGCCAGGAAGGCCGCCAATAAATGCACCGGCAGGCGAACCTTTACCGACAGTGAGCGAAGGTCGTCCGCAAACCCGGTGACCGCCACGGGCAGTGCACACAACAGGACGCTGAACTGAAACAGACCCAGATAGCCCTGACTGGCCAAAATAAAAAGAAAACTGTATACGCTGATGACAATCGCAATGCCACCGCCACGTGGCGTTGCCTGACGATGCGCGCTCCGCTCTACCGGTATGTCAAGCAAAAAGCCCGAGCCACGACGGATGAGTAGCGCACTGAGCAGCCAGGACAAGAGAAATACACCCGGCAATGCCAACCAAACCAACATAGTGAATCCAAAATCAATCGCCAGCTGCTGACAGCGGTTGCGGCGAGAACTATTAATTCCGGAGTCCAGCGCCAAAACAGGAGCCCCGTAACAGGGCTCCTATTCTAACGCATGCTGGTCGCCTGTGCTGTTACTCCGTGCCATCCGTCAACAAAATTCGCATGCGATTACGTTCCACGGTGGCCGGGCCGATGCCGGTAACCTCCTGCAACTGCTCAATGGTCTCAAAATCGCCGTTTTCCTCACGGTAGGCGATAATATCCAGCGCTCTTGTCGCCCCTACCCCGTCCAGCGCCAATGCCAGGGTTTCGGCACTGGCTGTATTGATGTTGACCTGCTCTTCGACCCTGATTTCGGAGTCTGATGATTCTTCGTCAGCGGCACTGACTGAAACCGAAAGCAAGGCAGCACACGTGCCAACACAGAAGAGAAAAACCTTCAGGCTATATTTGAAATACCGTTTTGTTGTGTTCATATGGAAACTCCTTTTCCGAATTAGACAAATTTATGCATTACAGCTTCTCGTCGCTTTCGACCAGAGCTGATCAGGTTTTAGCACAAATCTTAACCGTTACCTGAAATTTCTCGCTGAATCGACAACAGTCTTTCGGCCGGCGCACGCGCGCGTGTAATGGGTCGCCCTATAACGAGGTAATCACTACCCGCCTGCACAGCCGCTGCTGGCGTGACGATGCGCTTCTGGTCGTTTGCCGGATCTCCCTGCGGACGAATACCCGGCGTCACTAATAAAAAGTCCTTTCTTAGCAGCTTTCTCAAGTCAGCAGCTTCCGCAGCGGAACACACGACGCCATCCATGTCACACTCCTGTGCCAGCGAGGCCAGACGCTGTACCTGCTCCAGTGGTGAGCGCTGAATACCCTGTACTACCAGGTCATCCTCTCCCAGACTGGTGAGCAAGGTTACCGCAACCAGTAACGGTCTGTGTTCGGCGTCTGCGATTGCTGCGCGCGCCGCGCGTAACATATCCGCACCACCAGCTGCATGCAGTGTCAACATCCAGACACCAAGCTCAGCAGCAGCCGCGACTGCCTTGTTAACCGTGTGGGGAATATCATGGAACTTAAGATCCAGAAAAATATCAAAGCCCATTCCGCCAATCCGGCGAACCAGGTCAGGTCCGCACCGGGTAAAAAGCTCTTTACCCACTTTTACCCGACAGCTGGCCGGATCAAGCAAACGCAACAAGGCCATCACCTCTTCTTCGCTGGCCATATCCAAAGCAATGATAATCTTGTTTTCATCCTGCATGCTAACTCCTCTACTCATTATCGATGTCCCTCAACGCCAAAGGCACTACTCATCATTTGAGCTTAGTCTATTTCGCTGGGTTTGAATTCAGGTCTTTTTTTAAGTTCTTTTTCCAGCGCCCTGATTCGCAATCGCAGACGTGCGTCACGGATCAGGCCGGCACCAATGCTCAATCCGGCCAGCCCTCCTGAGCAGAAAGCAACGATAAGCCACAGGGACAGTGGTCGGGGTGAAAACTCATGGATACCGAACGAGAGCGGTACCGGCGCGGTATTCCACATGGAAAACCCAACGCTGAGAATAAAAATAAGTAACAGCAATAGAAATATCAACCACCGTTTAAATCGTTGCACAACGAATTACCCCCAGTCGATGCTCTTTTTTCCTTTTTGCAAATAAAAACGGCGCCATTCTTTCGAATGCGCCGTTTTATATCAGTGCTGACAATACACCGAATCATGCCGTGTCTTGATGGTTAATGATCCAGCGTACTGTTGACACGGTCCCTCAGTTCTTTTCCGGGCTTGAAGTGCGGCACATGTTTTCCACTGAGCGCCACCGGTGTACCTGTCTTCGGGTTACGCCCGATGCGAGGTACACGGTAGTGCAGGGAAAAACTGCCAAATCCGCGAATTTCAATCCGGCCGCCTTCTGACAAAGCCTCAGACATATACTCAATGACCGCTTTAACGGCAAACTCGCAATCTTTTGCTGATAATTGCGTCTGTTTGGCTGAAATGCGTTCGATAAGCTCAGACTTTGTCATGACAGGTTCCTTGAGTAGATTATTTCTTTTCCATTTGAGCTTTGATCAGATCACCAATGGTTGTCGGACCGGCGGTCGGAGCATCCTGGTTTTTGTGATCCTGGATTGCAGCCTTCTCGTCATCCATCTCGATGGCTTTGACAGACACGCCAAGAACCCGGTTCTTGCGATCCACACTGACCACTTTAACGTCGATCTGATCGCCTTCCTTCAGCACATTGCGAGCGTCTTCTACCTTGTCGCGGCTGATTTCAGATGCACGCAGCAAGCCTTCAACGCCATTGCCCAGATCCACGGTTGCAGATTTGGCTTCAACGCCAGTGATAGTCGCTTTAACTATGCTGCCTTTCTCAAATTCGCCGACGTAGTTGGCAAACGGATCTTCTGACAGCTGCTTGATGCCGAGGGAAATACGCTCGCGCTCCGGATCCACAGACAGAATAACGGTTTCGATTTCGTCGCCTTTCTTATAGGCACGAACCGCATCTTCACCGGATTCATCCCAGGAGATGTCGGACAGGTGAACCAGACCATCAATGTTACCATCCAGACCGATAAAGATACCGAAGTCGGTGATTGACTTGATGCTGCCGGAGATCTTGTCGCCTTTCTTGAACTGTTCGGCAAAACGATCCCAGGGGTTCTGGAAGCACTGTTTGATGCCCAGGGAAATACGACGACGTTCTTCATCGATATCCAGGATCATCACTTCGACTTCGTCACCCAGCTGAACGATTTTTGACGGATGAACATTCTTGTTGGTCCAGTCCATTTCAGACACGTGAACCAGACCTTCAACACCCTCTTCCAGCTCGGCAAAACAACCATAATCAGTCAGGTTGGTGACACGCGCCTTGACCCTGGTCTCTTCCGGGTAACGGGCTTTGATATCAACCCATGGATCTTCGCCAAGTTGCTTCAGACCGAGTGAAACGCGGTTACGTTCGCGATCGTATTTCAATACCTTGACTTTAATTTCGTCGCCGACATTCACGATTTCGCTTGGGTGCTTGATACGCTTCCAGGACATGTCCGTAATGTGCAACAGACCGTCAACGCCACCCAGATCAACAAATGCGCCGTAATCTGTGAGGTTCTTGACCACACCCTTGATAACAAGACCTTCCTGCAGACTGGCCAGCAGCTCATCGCGCTCTTCCGAGCTCACCGCTTCCAGCACTGCACGACGGGAAACAACAACGTTGTTGCGTTTCTGGTCCAGCTTGATCAGTTTGAACTCAAGCAGCTGACCTTCCAGGTGCGTGGTATCGCGAATCGGACGAATGTCGACCAGAGAGCCTGGCAGGAAAGCACGAATGTTGTTGAGGTCGACAGTGAAACCGCCTTTGACCTTGCCGTTGATGATACCTTTGACCACTTCGTTCTTTTCGAAAGCCGCTTCCAGCTCCATCCATGATTCAGCGCGCTTGGCTTTCTCTCTGGACAATCGGGTTTCACCGAAACCATCTTCAACGGCTTCCAGTGCAACTTTAACTATGTCACCAATGGACAGAGAAAAACTACCATTCTCATCCAGGAACTGGCTTTTGGGAATGACGCCCTCAGACTTGAGTCCAGCGTGGACGGTAACCCAGTCTGAATCGATGTCGATTACGGTGCCGTTGACGATAGCACCAGGTGTCATATCTACATCGATCAGGCTTTGTTCAAATAATTCAGCGAAACTTTCACTCATGTTTAATCCTGTAAATTAAATTAGCTGTTCGAAAGTGCCGCGAGGCACATTCTGCAGCTTCAGTTCAACCGCACACCAGCATGTACGGGCCAATGACAAAAAGCCCGCTGATGGACAATGCTGGCTCCATCATCAGGCCGGGTACTTCATGTTGCTTTAAAATCTTACTTGCTCAGTTTCTTACTGCGTATTAACATTTTTATCGGTTAGCAGTTCCAGTATCTGACTGACCACCCGGGAGATGCTTATCCCGGTCGTATCGATAACAGCGGCATCTGCTGCAGGGCGCAGTGGCGCCACAGCTCTGCTGCTGTCCCGTTCATCGCGGGCATTGATATCCGATAAAAGGTCGCCGATATTAACATCAATACCCTTTGCAATCAACTGCTTATATCGTCGATCTGCGCGCTCCTGTGCAGAGGCTGTTAAAAACACCTTTTGCACTGCATCAGCAAACACCACAGTCCCCATGTCACGACCGTCAGCAACCAGCCCCGGCACCTGCCGAAAAGCCCTCTGACGCAGCAATAGCGCCTGCCTGGCGGCGGGCAGCGCCGCCACCACAGATGCCATGGCACCGGCCTGTTCGCTGCGAATGAGAGCGCTGACCTCTTCCCCATCCAGCCAGACGCTGTCGTCGGCACCGGTGCCAAAACCGATATCAAGTCCCTGCGCCAGTGCAGCCACTCCGGTCTCATCATCCAGTTGCAGGCCTTTGCGACCGGCAGCCAGCGCCAATATCCGGTACAACGCTCCACTGTCGAGATAGTGCCAGCCAAGTGAGGCCGCCAGCAGGCGGCTGACGGTACCTTTGCCCGCCCCGCCCGGGCCGTCTATTGCCAGTACTGGCGCATTATTTGCCGGGGTTTCAGTCATCTTTGGCCTCATACGTCAGACCGAAGCCCAATGCTTGCAAGCGATCAACAAAACCCGGATATTTCGCAACAAAAGCGCCTGCTCCGGGCAATTCAATGTGGCCTGACGCACGTTGCGCCAGCACGATGGAGACAAGCGTGAATTCAGGATCATCCCGACACGCCAGCGGACCGGGTGCCAGTGTCGAGCGACGCACCCTTATGATTTTGTCATCCAGTGTAATATCTGCGCCCAGCGCTTGCCATGCCTGACATGCCTCAAGAATTCGGACATTGTCGTAAAGTTTGTCTACGCGCAATCGGGTTTCGCCATCTGCCAGCAAACCGGCCGCTATGTAGGCCAGAATCTGTTCATTCACGGCGTCCGTTCCATTATCTGTGTCTAGCGAACCAACGTCAGGCGACGTCCCGGCAACACAAAAATCAAGTTCGCAACCATGCAAGGCCGAAGTACTGACAATGACGCTGAGCAATCCGTCGCCGGTGAACTGCAAATCCGCCCCCATTTCCTGCAGGGCAAGCAGTGGGTGCTCATTACCCTCGATGCCGGCATACACGCCTGTCAATACCAGCCTTGATTCCGGAACGGTCGTGGCCGCCAATGCCAGAGCCAACACAACAAAGTCATTGGCCGGCAGTTCCGTGCAAGTTGGCAATGCCACCGTATCAGGCACAACTTCCCCGCCCGTCTCCCTGCGCGCAGGAGAGTCCCCGGCGTCACTGCCATAAACTGTCATCAGGTCCAGCTCGGGGCCAACAACGGGCACACCAGCATTGCGCAAACTCTGCACATAGGCCATGGTCGCGCAATCCTCGGGCACCCCGCGCAGCAACGATACCGCAGCACGACTGACGGCATCATCCAGATATTGCCTGGCAGTGCTCGCCGACGCTGGCACACGAAACTCACCCTGCACAGAAAGCCCGGGCCTTCCGACCAGAAGCACGGCGTCATCCGCTTGCCAGCTGCGATCCCAGGCAGAACCGTCAGACTGCTGAAAACGTTGGAAAAAATTGTCGCGAACCAGCTTTGCCCGGGCAAACTCCCGGCCAAGTTCGGCGCCATCCGCGCGCAGCAAAGCGGAGCGCATCTGCTGGAGTGATCCAACGTAGGCATCGAGAATATCAACCGTTGCCTGCGTATTGGCGAGAAAGATATCCCGCCACATCACCGGATCACTGGAGGCGATGCGACTGAAGTCAGCAAAGCCACCGGCCGCATAGTCAAACACCTGCTGTACCCGGTCCGGTTCACTGACAGCGTCGACCAGTGTGTTAACCAGCGTAAAGGCCAGCAGATGAGGCAAATGGCTGGTGCCGGCGAGGACCCGGTCATGACGCTCCACACTCATGGCGTGGATGTCAGCACCCAGGCTCTGCCACAATTCCATCACGGTGCGCACGGCCAGCGTATCGTTGTCGGGCAAGGGCGTCAGTATCACCTTGCGTTTGTCGAAGAGTCCGGGGCGTGACGCCTGATAGCCGCTTTTTTCGGAACCGGCTATGGGATGCCCGGGGACAAAGCGGCGAACACCCGGGCCAAGGATTCGACGTGCGTCGGCAATCACATTGCCTTTGACGCTGGCGGCATCGGTAATGATCACATGATCGCCCAGCAGCCCGTTGAGCTGTTCAAGAATCAGGCGCACCGACAATGTTGGTACAGTAATCATGATCAGATCGGCTTCAGGTGCCACGGTCGCCAGATCAGTTGCATAAGCATGGATACTTCCGTCCAGCATTGCTGTCTGCAGCGCGGTTTCGTCCCGGCCAACCGCAAGAATACGATGACATGCCTTGTTTGCCGCCAGGCCCCGGGCGATCGAACCGCCAATCAGCCCTAAACCGACAATCAAAACGGTTTTGTCCCTGAGCAAACTCATGGCTCAGCCCCGTGCTCTTGGATACGAGCCAAGGTTTTTGATTTTAACGGCGCGTCCGGCAAGCTGGCGGAATACATTTTTAACGACATCGTCTTCGATATGGCCTTCAAAATCGATAAAAAATACGTAAGACCACATGTCATCCCGGGCTGGCCGGGTCTCAATTCGAGTCAGACTTACCTGACAGGTATCAAACGGTTCCAATACACGGAACAAAGCGCCCGGCTTGTTTTCGGCATAAACCAGGATCGAGGTCTTGTCATGGCCCGTTGCCATGGCCGGTCCCTGACGACCGGTCACCAGCGCAGCATGGTCCCGCGCCAGGACCAGAAATCGCGTGGTGTTGTTTTTACGGTCCTGAATGCGGGGAAAAACCACTTTCAGGTCAAAATAGTCTGCCGCAACCTCACCGGCAATGGCTGCTGTCGTCGGGTCTTCCGCTGCCAGCCGTGCCGCCTCCGCATTGCTGCTCACCTCATGCAACTCAATCTCCGGGTAATGCGCGCGCAACCAGATACGACACTGCCCGAGTGATTGCTTGTGCGACACGATGCGCCGGATGTGAGGCAGGCTGGCCGGATCTTTCAGCAGCAGATTGTGCTCAATTGGCAGATAAATTTCCCCGACGGTGGTCAGTGAGGTATCGATCAGGCAATCCTGTGTGCTGTTGACCGCGCCCTCCGTGGAGTTTTCCACTGGTACCACCCCGTAGCGGGCGTTAGCGGCCTCAACCTCCAGGAAGACATCGTCGATATTGGCCACACTCAGCCGCTCAGGGTTATTGCCCGGACCAAAAAACCGGTCTACCGCCGCATGCGAAAAAGTGCCCGGCGGCCCCAGAAATGCGACACGCTCAGGCGTATCACTCATCCCCGGCCTCGTCCGCTGGCTGCTGTTCACCGTCAATGACATCGCCATCAACGATATCGTCAAGCAATGCCTCATCGGCGTCGGCTACTGGTTCCACACCGACCAGCAATTCGTCTTTTTTCAGTTTGATCAGGCGCACACCCTGAGTATTGCGGCTCAGCACAGACACTTCGTCAACACGGATACGTACCAATGTGCCTTTATTGGAAATCAGCATTATCTGACCACCATCGGCTACCTGAACAGCGCCGACCAGTGCGCCATTGCGCTCGCTGGTCTGCATGCCTATGACGCCCTGGCCGCCGCGGCCGTACACCGGGAATTCTGCAACATCCGTGCGCTTGCCGTAACCGTTTTCACTGACCGTCAACACCTGATGACCTTCCTCAGGCAGAATCAGGGCAATCATTTCCTGACCCGGGGCCAGACGGATGCCGCGCACCCCACGGGCTGTTCTGCCCATGGTCCGGACGCCGGCTTCGTTGAAACGAAGGACTTTACCGCCACTGCCGAATAACATGATGTCACGCTCACCATCAGTCAGCGCCGTGCCAACCAGACGATCACCCTCGTCCAGCTCAATGGCCCGCAAACCAACGCTGCGCGGGCGGGAGAAACTGGTCAGTGAGGTTTTCTTCACCGTGCCCAGCGCTGTCGCCATAAAGATGAAATAGCCTTCGGTGTATTCACGTATCGGCAGCATGCTGGTGATTCGCTCGCCCTCTTCCAATGGCAGGATATTCACCAACGGGCGTCCGCGAGAAGTCCGGCTGGCCAGAGGTATATTGAACACGCGCAACCAGTAGACCTTACCGGCACTGCTGAAGCACAACAGCGTATCGTGACTGCTGGCGATCAACAGGTGTTCGACCACGTCCTCATCCTTCACTGCCGCTGCTGCCTTACCCATACCACCACGGCGCTGGGCGTGATAGTCGGTCAATGGCTGTGACTTGGCGTAACCGCTGCGGGAAATCGTGACCACCCGGTCTTCTTCAGTAATCAGATCTTCCATGCTCAAGTCGAGCTGGGAACCGACAATCTCGGTACGACGCTTGTCACCGTAGTTGCTACGCACCAGATTCAGTTCTTCACGCATGACTTCAAACAGGCGGGCATCACTGCCCAAAATTTCAAGAAAATCCGCAATTTGCTGCAATAACTCTTTGTAATCATTGATAAGTTTCTCATGCTCAAGCCCGGTCAGGCGGTGCAGACGCAGATCCAGAATCGCCTGGGCCTGCGCAGGCGAGAGATAATATTCCTCACCCTTCAAACCAAATTCGACCGGTAATTCTTCCGGCCGACAGGAATCGGCACCGGCTTCGCCCAGCATCGCCAGCACACTGGTGGACACCCAGGAGCGTGCCAACAGCTTCTCTTTTGCTTCTGCCGAACTGGGTGACTCCTTGATCAGCTGGATCACGGCATCGATGTTGGCCAGCGCAACCGCCAGGCCCTCGAGTATATGACCTTTTTCACGCGCCTTGCGCAGCAGATATACGGTCCGGCGCGTCACCACCTCACGGCGATGACGGATAAAGGCCTTCAGAATCTCCTTCAGATTCAGCAGTTTGGGCTGGCCATCGACCAAGGCCACCATATTGATACCAAAGACCGACTGCATCTGAGTCTGAGCATACAGATTGTTCAACACAACCTCGCCCACTTCGCCGCGGCGCAGCTCTATCACGACACGTAAACCGTCTTTGTCAGATTCGTCGCGCAGTTCGGTAATGCCTTCTATCTTCTTTTCCTTGACCAGTTCAGCAATCTTTTCGACCAGTCGCGCCTTGTTCAGCTGATACGGAATTTCCGTGATGATGATAGTCGGCTTGTTGGACTTCTCATCTTCAATAATTTCAGCGCGCGCGCGCATGTAAATACGGCCACGACCGGTTTTGTAGGCTTCCACAATGCCGGCACGGCCATTGATAATCGCCGCCGTCGGAAAATCGGGGCCTTTGATATATTCCATCAGCTCATCAATGCTGATGTCGTCGTTGTCCATCAGCGCGAGACAGGCATCCACCACCTCTGTCAGGTTGTGGGGCGGAATATTCGTTGCCATGCCCACCGCAATGCCTGACGAGCCATTCACCAGCAGATTGGGTATCTGTGTCGGGAAAACATCCGGTATGCGTTCGGTGCCATCGTAGTTGTCGGAAAAATCGACGGTTTCCTTGTCCAGATCGGCCATCAGATCATGGGCAATTTTAGCCATGCGGATTTCCGTATAACGCATGGCCGCAGCCGAGTCACCGTCTATGGAACCAAAGTTACCCTGACCGTCAACCAACGGATAACGCAGGGAAAAATCCTGCGCCATACGCACAATGGTGTCGTATACAGCAGAATCACCATGGGGGTGGTACTTACCGATCACATCACCAACCACGCGGGCAGACTTTTTATAGGGCTTGTTCCAGTCATTGGAGAGCACGTTCATGGCGAACAGCACACGTCGATGCACAGGCTTGAGCCCGTCACGCACATCGGGCAGCGCCCGACCGACGATTACGCTCATCGCGTAGGCTAGATAGGATTCGCGCATCTCGCTTTCGAGAGAAACCGGCGATATCTGGTTTGTAGATTCCGTCATATTTTACAGGCTCTTATGCAGACTTCAGGCGACTCATCCAAGAGCGCCCGGGTCAGTCCGTTCAGGTAGTTCCCACACGTCGATTTAACAGCAATCGCCGATCGATAAAATTGATCAATACTACCACAATTGAGCCGCTTCCGGACACTAAAATACGGCCCGATATCAAGCTCCTGCTTTACCGCTTTATTCGTTATAATCTCTGCTTATATATTGAATCGGAGCCGCAATGAGCCTCAGCGAAAACCGCCTTGACGTCGACCTGATAATTCACGCGCGCTGGATAATTCCGGCCACCGATGACCATGCAATCCTGGAGCATCACAGCATTGCGGTGCGCAACGGCGCAATCGCCGGCCTGTGTGCAACGGTTGATGCAAAAACCCGGTTCCGGCCAGCACGCGAGGTCAGCCTCGAGCAACACGCCCTGATCCCCGGCCTGATCAATGCCCATGGCCATGCCGCCATGTCTCTGCTGCGCGGCATTGCTGACGACCTGCCACTGCACACCTGGCTCAATGACCATATCTGGCCATTGGAAGGCAAGTGGATCAGTGAGGAGTTTGTTTATCAGGGGACGCAACTGGCCATCGCAGAGATGATACGTGGCGGCACCAGCTGTTTCGCGGATATGTACTTTTTTCCCGAAACCAGCGCCAGGGCCGCCAGTGAGGCAGGTATTCGTGTACAACTGGCCGCACCTGTCATTGATTTCCCGACACCGTGGGCTGCCGATGCCGACGAATGTATTCGTAAAACCACCGAACTGCATGACATCTGGCGCAACAGCGAGCTTGTGAGCACGGCATTTGGACCCCATGCCCCCTACACTGTCTCTGATGAATCCCTGAGCAAGGTGCTGACGTTTGCCGAAGAGCTCGACCTGCCGATTCACATGCACGTGCACGAAACTGCCTTCGAGGTTGAGGAGGCAGAAAGGACCCAGGGTCAGCGGCCTGTACGCAGACTCTATGATCTGGGCCTGCTGGGCCCGCGTATGCTGTGTGTACATGCCACCCAGATCAATGACGAGGACATGGCGCTGCTGCGTGAAACAGCAACCAACGTAGTGCACTGCCCGGAATCCAACCTGAAGCTTGCCAGCGGTTTCTGCCCTGTGCATCACCTGCAGACAAACGGCATAAACGTTGCGCTGGGAACGGATGGCGCCGCCAGCAACAATGACCTGGACATGTTTTCCGAAATGCGCACAGCCGCACTCCTCGCCAAAGCCTGCGCCGGCGACGCCAGTGCGCTGCCGGCATACAAAGCCCTGCAAATGGCTACCATAAATGGTGCCAAAGCGATGGGACTGGACAAATTGATCGGCACGCTGGAAACCGGCAAGCGTGCCGACTTTGCCGCTGTGCGTATGGACAGCTTCAATGCCATGCCAATTTATAACCCGGTGTCGCATCTGGTGTACTCGACCCAGGCCAGCCAGGTGAGCCACCTGTGGGTGAACGGCAATTTGCTGCTGAATGACGGCGAATTGACCACCATCAACAAAAACCACCTGCAAGAGCAGACACTGGCATGGCAGCAACGCTTACAGCAAACCGAGTTTCAGGGAGACAAGGCATGAGTGCGCCGCAACAACACAGTAACCGCGATGATGCGGAAATACACAAATTCGAGGCTCTGGCAGCACGCTGGTGGGACCCAAACAGTGAGTTTCGGCCGTTGCATGAAATCAACCCGCTGCGCATGGGCTTTATCAGCGGTAAGATCAATCCCGCCGGTCAGCGTTGTATCGACATCGGCTGCGGCGGTGGCATTCTCAGTGAAGCGCTGGCGCATCAGGGCGCCACTGTGACCGCCATTGATCTGGCCGAAGCCTCACTGGCCGTTGCCCGCTTGCACAAACTCGAAAGCGGGCTGGACATAAGCTACGAAAACATCGCCGCCGAAGCCATGGCTGCGCGCGAGCCCGGTCAATACGATATCGTCACATGCCTGGAAATGCTGGAGCATGTGCCGGACCCCGAAGCCATTGTGGAAGCCTGCGTTAAACTGGCCAGACCCGGCGGTCATATTTTCTTTTCCACGCTCAACCGCAACCCCAAATCGTGGCTGTTTGCCATTGTCGGTGGTGAATACATCCTCAACCTGCTGCCCAGGGGGACCCATGACTACGCCAAATTCATCAAACCCTCCGAGTTGGCGTCCTGGTGCCGGCAATACGGTTTGCAACAGGGTGAACTGATTGGCATGGGGTACAACCCATTGAGCAAGCGCTACAGCCTGCAAAAGAACATAGACGTGAACTATCTGGTTCACTACCGGAAACCGACATGAGCGTGCCTGCCGGCTCCCGGGTCAGCGCCGTGCTGTTCGATCTTGATGGCACCTTGGTCGACACCGCACCTGATTTCACTGCTGTCCTGCATCAAATGTGCGCGGACCAGGGTGTTGCCCCTCCCAGTGACTCGGCCATTCTGGCCACGGTGTCGAGTGGCGCACGCGCGCTGGTGGAGCTTGCCTTCCAACTCGCGCCTGATGCCGACGGCTTCGACACATTGCACCAGGCGTTACTCAACGCATACATGGCTCAATTGCAGCATACCCACTCGGTACTTTTCCCGGGCATGAACAAACTTCTGTCTGAGCTCGAAGACAGGCACATACCATGGGGTGTGGTCACCAACAAGCCGGAGCGCTTTAGTGTGCCACTGCTGCAGAAACTGAACCTGGACACTCGCTGTTCGGTGTTGATCTGCCCCGATCACGTGAGTCAGACCAAACCCCATCCCGAGCCTCTGCTGCTGGCTTGCAACCGCCTTGCCTGTGAGCCACATTTGGCCATTTATGTCGGTGATCACCCGCGTGACATCGAGGCCGGTAACGCCGCTGGCATGCACACCATCACAGCTGCTTACGGTTACCTGCCATCAGCCCCTCCGATTGACGACTGGGGGGCATGCTACATCTCAAAATCGGTTGTGGACATGCACCGGTATCTGTCCGCCCGCTTCACCGCCACCTGAAAGCAAGGATCATCACATGAAAATTGAACCCGCCCGGGCCACCAACGCCAGCGAACTGACGATTGCTGTCAATGACAGTCTGCAAGGCCGAACCATCATGGTCACCGGCGCTGGCGACGGCATTGGCAAAGCAGCCGCACTCACCTATGCCCGCAGTGGTGCGACCGTCATTTTACTGGGTCGCACCCAGCAAAAACTGGAAAAGGTTTATGACACCATCGCGCAGGAGAATTTGCCTGAAGCCATCATCCACCCGCTGGACCTGGCCATCGCTAACAGCGAAGACTACGATGTGCTGGGCAAATCTGTTTCGGAACAATTCCCGTCACTGGACGGACTGCTGCATAACGCCAGTGAACTGGGTGCTCTGGGTCCCATTCAGTATCAAACACCGGAGAGCTGGATGAAACTCATGCAGATCAATATTAATGCGGTTTTCCTGTTGACCCGGGCCCTGCTGCCTGCCATGCAGCAGTCTCAAGATGCCCGCATCCTCCTCACCTCATCCAGCGTAGGCCGCAAGGGGCGCGCCTACTGGGGTGCCTATGCGGTGAGTAAATTCGCCACCGAAGGTTTCATGCAGGTGCTTGCAGACGAACTGACCGAGACCGCAAATATCCGCGTCAATAGCATCAACCCCGGTGCGACCCGCACGGAAATGCGACGCGCCGCCTACCCGGCCGAGAACCCCCTGTCTCTGCCGACAGCTGAATCACTGATGCCGGCCTACCTTTATCTGATGCAGGCAGGGAGTCGACAACTGCACGGACAGGCCCTGGATATCCGCAACCTGCTGACCGCGATGCCAGATACCCACGCGACGGCAAACTGACAGCATGGATACGGCAAGCGTCAGTAAACCGGCAAATTCTTGCCGCTGACGCATGTCCCTGGCTTGCCGCGCCCGTGAAAACTTGCCATATTGCCTCTTTTTAAATGGCTATCTTATTGTTTTAACTCCACTTGATATAAATCAAATAATTCTGGCACAAAAATCGCTTAACTCCGGTAGACGCTTACTCCGGAGATCTACATGGCTATGCCACTCAGCTCGGTCACAGCATTGGACACCGCTAGTCAGGGACGTACCCAGATTGCCCAATTTCCGGCAGCCAACGATTATTTACCGGATGAAAACAAACCGCTGGCGACAACGCGCTACCGATTGTTGACGCGGTTGCAGACAACACTGGATCTGGAAAAAATTCTTGCCCTGTTTCACGAAGAAAGCAGCCAGCTGGTCGATCATTGCGGCCTGGTTTATGTCAACGAGTCTCAACAACTACAGCTGTCAGTGGGCAGCGTCGAACTGCACAGTTGCAGTTACCGGTTAATTACCCAGCGCGACAACCTGGGGGAGATTGTGCTCTACCACAACGCACGGTTTTCCGATACCAACCTGGACATCATCGAAACCCTGTTAAGCGCTCTGCTGTGTCCATTAAGAAACGCACTGCAGTATCGCGCGGCCATCAACGCCTCGATGACTGACCCCTTGACCGGCGCCGGCAATCGACTGGCGATGATGACCAATCTGGAGCATGAGTTGAATCTTGCCCGCCGCTATCACCATGAACTCTCCATCCTGATTCTGGATATCGACAAATTCAAGAACATCAATGACACCGAAGGCCATGCAGCAGGCGACAACGTCCTTCAGGAGCTGGTGCGGCTGATTACCAAGGTCAACCGCAACACTGATCTGTGTTACCGCTACGGGGGTGAAGAATTTGTTGTGATCCTGAGCAAGACTGACAAATACGGCGCGCTGGTGATCGCCGAGCGTCTGCGCGAGGCAGTAGCCAGACTCCGTCTCTGCGCTGAATCCGGGCCTCTGCAGATAACGGTGAGCATCGGTGTTGCCTCGCATGTAACAACCGATACCAAAGAAAGTCTGCTCAACCGTGCGGACAAGGCCATGTACAAAATAAAAAACGAAGGCGGAAACAGTTCCGCCTTTATGTGAGCACAACCAGGGGAAACATTTAATGACAGCTTATCTGCAAAGCACACTCAAGGACGCCCGGCAGCAATCTGTAAAGCGAACAGCAGAACCGGCTTCAGGGCGTAAGCAGCGGGAGCAGGAGCTGCGTGCGCTGCTGACTGAAAACCTGGGTGGCACGCTTGAAATATCGGCATTGCAACAGCGGCTGTTGCACAGTATGACCCGGGGTGTGGCGCTGGACGGCCTGCATTACCATCACGAAGCTCTGGATGTTGATATACGTATCGGCAAACAGTCTTCACACAGCTGCGGTTATCGCTTGCTGTGTACAGACGAGTATCTGGGAGAGATTGTCTTCAAGCGCAATCGCAAGTTCTCCGAGCGTGAATTGCAGCTGATAGAAGCGTTAATCCCGGCACTGGTCAACCCGCTGCGCAACAGCCTCAGATCTAAACAGCTCAGCAATGCTGAAGCCCCGGATACCTGACAGGGCTCCGGCCATCATCATCCACGTCCGGGTCGACCATCCTTGCGCTTTCTGTCGACCGGACGTTTTCTGGTTGCCACCGGTGGCGTCATACCGACGGTTTCGTACAGGCCGACTATTTCCGGGGTTTTCATCTCGTAGAACTGGCCCTTTTTGATTCGGCTGGGAATAAACACAGGTCCGTAACGCACACGTTTCAGGCGGCTTACTTTGACCCCCTGGGATTCCCAGATTTTTCTCACCTCGCGATTGCGGCCTTCCATGATCACAACGTGATACCAGCTGTTACGGCCTTCACCCGCAAAAAACTGTACATCAGTGAAGCGACACAAATGCTCTTCGATCATCACGCCTTTCTGCATCGTGGCGATCATCTCGTCAGTGACATCGCCCATCACCCGCACCGCATATTCGCGATCGATATTGGCGGACGGGTGCATCAGCCGGTTTGCGAGCTCACCATCAGTGGTAAACAGCAACAGACCACTGGTGTTAAAATCCAGCCGCCCTACCGCGACCCAACGCCCATGCTTGATCATTGGCAAATGATCGTAGACGGATTTTCGTCCTTCCGGGTCACGACGTGAGCAGATTTCGTTTTCCGGCTTGTTGTAAACAAGGACACGTGGCTCGGTATTGTCCGGCGCGGTATTGGCTACTTTCTTGCCATCAACCAGAATCTTGTCGTCCGGCCCGGCACGATCACCCAGTGTCGCGACATTACCATTGACACGCACACGCCCCTGACTGATCCAGCTTTCCATCTGACGACGTGAACCAAAGCCGGCACGTGCCAGCACTTTCTGCAATTTTTCATCCTGTACTGCGTCAATCATTGTCTTTGTCCTGGGGGCGTGTCACGTCGGTGTCCGGTGTTGCATCAGTGCTCGGTCCTGCTGCATTGTCAGGTTCAGCATCATCTTTTTTACGGCCATAACCCAGGATGTCATCCAGCGGCCGTTTGGCCAGTGCCATCGCCTCGTTCTCATCAAGAAGTTCGGCCTGGCTGCGTTCCTCGTCAATCTCATCACTTTCCACCGATTCCTCCGGAAGCACCAGCACCCTGCCTTCTTCATCGTTCAGATCAAGCTCCGGGTTCAATTGATCGAGGTCGCGAATTTCGGCCAGCGGCGGCAACTCCTGCAGATTCTTCAGGTTAAAATAGTCGAGAAAATGTCTTGTTGTGGCGAACATTGCAGGACGACCGGGCACATCGCGGTGTCCGACCACTCTAATCCATTCACGATCGAGCAGGGTTCTGATAATCGTTGAGCTGACAGCCACCCCTCTGATCTCTTCGATATCGCCACGGGTAATTGGCTGGCGGTAGGCGATAAGACCCAGTGTTTCCAGCAGTGCACGGGTATAGCGTTGTGGCTTTTCTTCCGACAGTCTTGATATCCAGGGGCTGAGTTTTTGTCGCACCTGGAAACGGAATCCCGAGGCAACTTCCTTCAACTCAAAACCGCGCCCTTCACAGTCCCGCGTGATGGCGCTCAGGATGTCGCGAATCTGATCATTCGTGGGCCGCTCGCCCTCCAGAAACAGCTCTGACAAAGCTGCTACCGACAGGGGACGCCCGGCGCTCAATAGCAGACCCTCGATGATCTGCTGCAGCGTCTGCGGATCAATTTCCTGCACGGGATAAGACACTTCCTCGAATGCATCATCAGCATCCTGCACCGTGTCCGTATCGGCGTCATTGCCTGTGATCATGTCTTCACTCATCATGTCGATCATTTTCCTAACTGCGGGCCTTGATATGAATGGGCGCAAACGGTTCACTTTGCACAATGTCTACCAACGAATCCTTGATCAGCTCCATTATTGCCAGGAACGTCACCACCACGCCCAGACGGCCTTCTTCCCGCATCAGCAGTGATACCAGCGGAACAAAACGTTCTGAGGACAATCGTACCAGTATTTCCGCCATTTTCTCACGCGTAGACAACGTTTCGCGTTGAATCTGATGATGCTCAAACATGTCCGCGCGGCGCAGGGCACCAGACAGGGCCATCAGAATTTCCTGCAGCTCAACCACGGGATCGGGCGTGGTACGTTCGAGCAGCGGCCCCTGGGCGCCGGCCACAAACACATCACGTTCCAGCCGTGGCAGCTGATCAATATCTTCTGCGGCTTTCTTGTAGCGTTCGTACTCCTGCAACCGTCGAATCAACTGAGCCCGGGGATCCTCCTCTTCGTCATCTTCCTGCGTACTGCGCGGCAACAACATGCGTGACTTGATTTCCGCCAGCATGGCCGCCATCACCAGATACTCGGCGGCCAGTTCAAACTGATGAGATTCCATTAAATCGACATAAGCCATGTACTGCTCGGTGATCATGGCCACATCGATATCGAGGATGTCGATATTCTGGCGTTTGATCAGATACAACAACAAATCCAGAGGGCCCTCGAACGCCTCCAGAAACACTTCCAGCGCATCCGGCGGGATATACAGATCCTGTGGCAGCTGTGTGATTGCCTTGCCCGCAACGTACGCGAACGGCATCTCATGCTGCGGCTGTGCGGCAACAATCTGCATGTCATTGGTGCCGGAAGTTTCTGCCTGCTCGGTCATCACAAATGTTCCCGTTGGGTACGCGCTAGCGGTACGACAGCCCCATGGCCTCTCTGACATCCTGCAAGGTTTCGCGCGCCGATTCACGCGCCTGCTCACAACCCTCAGCGATAATTGACCGAACTATATCCGGATCCTTCTCGTATTGTCGGGCACGTTCCTGGATGGGCTCCAGTTCCGCGGCAACCGCATCAATCACCGGCTTCTTGCAGGCCAGGCAACCAATGCCGGCACTGCGACAACCCTGCTGCACCCAGTCTTTGGTCTTGTCATCCGAATAGACTTCGTGCAACTGCCACACCGGGCATTTGTCCGGATCACCCGGATCCTTGAGACGCACACGCGCTGGATCCGTTGGCATGGTATTGATTTTTTTGGCGACGCCGTCGATGGGTTCACGCAGGGCAATGGTGTTGCCATAGGATTTGGACATTTTCTGTCCGTCCAGTCCGGGCATTTTAGCCGCTGGTGTCAACAAGGCCTGTGGTTCAGCCAGTATCATTTTGCCACTGCCTTCCAGGTAGCCCAACAAGCGCTCGCGATCGCCCAATGAAATATTTTGCTGTTCCTTGATCAGCGCCTGTGCGCGCTCCAGTGCATCGTGATCACCCTGCTCCTGGTACGCCTTGCGCAGATTGTTGTAAAGACGGGCGGCTTTTTTACCCATTTTCTTGACCGCCGCCTCAGCGTTGTCCTCAAAGCCCGGTTCACGGCCATACAGGTGATTGAAGCGGCGCGCCACCTCCCGCGTCAGCTCCACGTGTGCGACCTGGTCGGCGCCTACCGGAACCTGTCCTGCGCGATAGATCAATATGTCGGCGCTCTGCAGCAATGGATAACCCAGAAAACCATAGGTTTCCAGATCCCTGTCGCGCAATTTCTCCTGTTGGTCTTTGTAGCTGGGGACGCGCTCCAGCCAGCCCAGAGGGGTCATCATGGACAACAGCAAATGCAGTTCGGCGTGTTCGGGTACCCGGGACTGAATAAAAATCGAGGCAGAACCGGGATTCACTCCTGCCGCGAGCCAGTCAATAACCATGCTGAGAACGTTATCACCGATCACCTGTGGTGTAGCGTAATGCGTGGTCAGTGCATGCCAGTCAGCGACAAAAAAGAAGCACTCGTACTCATGCTGCAGCTTTATCCAGTTCTTCAAAACGCCATGGTAGTGCCCCAAATGCAACTGCCCGGTCGGGCGCATGCCGGATAACACCCGTTTCTGCGATTCCACTGTAGACAAACTCTTTCCCTCTGCTCGCTGGATATCTGCTGATCAAAATATAAATTCACTGCCATTATCGCACGAAATGCACCGGACACATGCACCCCAATATCAACCCGCAGCCGTCAACCAAACGGCGCAGGGTCACCTTTACCAACACGAACCACGACCGGCACGCCATCGACCAGATCAATAACCGTTGATGGCTCGATGCCGCAGGCACCGCTTTCTATGATCAGATCCACCAGTTTGCCCAGCTTTTCCTCGATATCATAGATTTCGGACAAGGGCTGCTCTTCATCAGGCAGGATCAGACTGGTACTCAGAATGGGTTCACCGACGGCGTCCAGCAATGCCCGGGCAACCGGATGCTCGGGTATGCGCAGGCCAATCGTTTTGCGTTTCGGATGCATCAGGCGACGAGGCACTTCAGCGGTAGCCGCCAGGATGAATGTGTACGGCCCAGGCGTATAAGCCTTGAGCAGCCGGTAAGCCGTGTTGCTGACTTTGGCATAGGTTGCGATGGCCGATAAATCCGGGCACATCAGCGTCATGTTGTGCTTGTCACCCAGTTGCCGGATGCGCCGGACTCTTTCCAGCGCAGCCTTGTCACCGATGTGACAGGCCAGCGCGTAAGTGGAATCGGTTGGATAGACAATGACGCCGCCCTGCCTGAGATAATCGGCCGCCTGCCTGATAAGCCTGGGCTCCGGATCAACCGGATGAATTTCCAATAATTGTGCCATACTGATTCGCGTGCTCTTGGCCGCCCCTGAGGCGTACCTGATGGATCTGTTGTTCTCAGCCAGGGCTGAAGATTTTTTGTCTGGCCGGGGCTTTGAATTGCCAGGGGCCGGACAATTTCTTATCATGACTGTTTACTAGAACCGGTCATGCCTGTTTATTCGAACCGGTCATGCCTGTTTATTCGAACCGGTCATGCCTGTTTATTCGAGCCGGTCATGCCTGTTTATTCGAGCCGGTCATGCCTGCCTATACAAACCGGTCATGCCTGCCTGTACAAACCGGCAACAATAACAGGCCGCTTTATCAATGTCGATGACTTGATAATTGAGACACAGCGGGTGTCCCCAACGCTATTGTCAGCATCCGCCACGAGGAGTTTTATGTACTACGCAATCATCAGTGAAGACGTCGAAAACAGCCTGCCCCTGCGCGTGAATGCGAGGCCGGCGCACCTGGTCAGGGTTGAAGCCCTGAAAAGTGCGGGCAAGCTCGTCATTGCCGGCCCCCACCCTGCCATTGACAGTGAAAACCCGGGCGACGCCGGTTTTTCCGGCAGTCTCATTATCGCTGAATTTGATTCATTGCAGGAAGCTGAAGCCTGGGCTGCAGACGATCCCTACGTTGCAGCCGGCGTGTACAAAAAAGTCACAGTCAAACCCTTTAAGCAGGTATTGCCCTGATCAGGGCGCCGGTGCGGGACGCAGATCCGGGTAATTTTCGTCAAGTGTCGCATTCCAGCTCGCCAGTACCTCGGACTTTTGCGCCCATAGCGAACTGATGTCTCCCTTGATGGTAATGCTCTCGATCACGTCTCCGGGACGTATCCGGTTCACGACGTCCATACCTTGAGTCACCCCACCAAAGGCCGAATGCAGGCCATCAAGATGCGGCGTGCGGACATGGGTGATAAAAAACTGACTGCCCTCGGTGCCGGGCCCCGAATTTGCCATAGAGATAATGCCCGGTCGATTGTGACGCAAATGGGTTTCGCCACTGAAACGGTAACCTGGTGTACCCGTGCCAGTACCCAGAGGGTCCCCACCCTGAATCATGAATTGTGGTTCCACCCGATGAAACGTCAACCCGTCGTAAAAACCACGCATGGACAAATTGACAAAATTGGCAACCGACGTTGGCGCTGCGCGCGCATTCAGATCCAGTTCGATATCGCCTTTGCTGGTCGAGATCACGGCAGATATGCCCTGAGCGTGAACACTGGTCAACGGCATCGTCAGTGCGGCCAGCAACAACCCGGCTATAAAACCCTTCGCTTTCATGTGTCAGACTCTCCAGAGTGATTATGCTGTCAGCCATACCCGCGACGGGGCACCGCTATGCTAACGGGTCAGCACCAGGGTGACCGGCGCGTGATCCGAGAAATGTTCGTCAGTATATATCGAAGCGGCTTCCACTGCAGGCGCCAGTGCCGGTGTAATGACATGATAATCCAGTCGCCAGCCAACGTTGTTGGCCCTCGCCTGACCGCGGTTTGACCACCAGCTATACTGATCAGGCGCCGGATTCACCAGCCTGAATGCATCGACGTACCCGACTTCGTCGTAGAGCCTGTCCAGCCAGGCGCGCTCTTCAGGCAGAAATCCCGGGCTCTTGCGATTGGCCCGCCAGTTTTTTAAATCAATTTCTTTATGGCACATATTCCAGTCGGCACAGATGATGTAGTCACGTCCGTCTTCGCGCAGGCGTTGCAGATGCGCCATGAACATGTCCAGAAAACCGAACTTGACCGCTTGCCGGTGCTCCCCGCTTGAGCCTGATGGCATATATAGCGAGATAACACTGAAATCACCAAAATCAGCCTGAATGTAGCGCCCCTCCGTATCGGCAGGCTCCCACCCCAGCCCGCGGATAACACGATCTGGCTGCTGCCGACTGTAAATGGCAACGCCGGAATAACCTTTTTTTACTGCATCAAAATAATAACAGTGGTAACCCTCGGGGAAAAATGGCCCCTCCTGCAGTTGATGTTCCTGAGCTTTGATTTCCTGCAGGCAGACGATGTCCGGGCAACGGTTGTTCAGCCACTGGAAAAACCCTTTTCTGGCAGCCGAACGCACACCGTTGCAATTAAACGTGGTTATTTTGATCTGCTTTTGGAATTTCATCGTCTAAACGTTACCTTTTATCGAGATTGAGAATATTTCACCATAAAAGTGTTACTTTAATACGCACATGTGTTACTATGCGCACAGTTACTGAGATGCACAACATCAAAAGTAACGAAAAACCAATAACCGTGATTGTATTACCCAAAAGGAGAGACTTCATGAGCGAACTTATCATCAGCGCACGAGCAGCATTAGTAACTGCCGCCATCGTAACCGCGTCTGTTGCAGTACCTGTTCTGACCATTCTGGCAGCACAGTAAGAATAAGCACCTTGCGATAGCTCCGATATCACCGGCTAAAGGGTATATCAAACGGGCGCATCAAGAGGGGGCATTCAAGATAGCCTACCCTGCAACGGGAGCTTATTATGATAGATCAGATATACCACGAGTCAGCAGGCGTGTTGATTTTTAACGCACTGGTCGTGACTCTGTTTTTAGCATTACCCGCCTGGACGGTTTTTAACGCATCAGCCCTCTGAATCTCTCCGGTTCAGGGCTGATGCACTTGTTTTAACTTGTCCACAAAATGACAGGGCCGGTGACGACTGTCGAGCTGTTGTGCAATGATCCCTTCCCATGCCGTACGGCAAGCTCCGGTCGAGCCTGGCATGCAAAAGACAATGGTTCCATTACTCATGCCTGCAAAAGCGCGCGACTGAATGGTTGAACTGCCAATCTCGGCATGGGACAGATAACGAAAGATTTCACCAAATCCGTCGATATGCATATCCAGCAGCGGTGTTACCGCTTTAACGGTGTTATCACGTGCGGTAAATCCGGTCCCGCCGGTCAACAGCACAGCCTGCACCTGTTCATCAGCGACCAGCGTGGCAACCAGCGCTCGCAGCTTGTAGGTATCATCTTTGATAATGACCTTTTGAACTACATTGTGGCCAGCACTTTGCATCTGCTCGACCAGATAGCGACCAGAACTGTCGTTTGTTTCGGTGCGGGTATCGGATACGGTAATCACTGCGGCGTTTACGGGAATGAAGTCAGTGCTCATCGACGGGCTGTCAGCCTCCTGTCATGTTCATAAGGCGCACGGGCTGTGCGTAGTCCTGCTCATAAAAATGGTGTCGCTCGGGCTTCAGATCCATGGCAGCGATGATCGCCTGCTTGAGTGAGTCACTGACCGGCGTATCACTGGCCCGCTCCAGGCTGGCCAACTCATCCTGAATAGCAACATCCTGCCCGTTACGCAGTACCGAACGCAGATCCGCCGAGTGCTCATTGCCCAGACATAACAGCAGACGCCCTTCTACTGTCACCCGCACGCGATTGCAGTCCGCACAGAAATTATGCGACATGGGGGAAATGAATCCGATTCGGCTTTGTTCACCGGGGATCTGGAAGTACTTGGACGGCCCTGCTGTGGTCGCCGCGCTGTTTACCAGGGTGTAACGGGTCTCAATCTGCTCGCGTACCCAGTCATTGCTGCACATGGTGTCCTCGCGCGCATGATCGGACGCCTGACCCAAAGGCATTTCTTCGATAAACGCGATATCAATACCGTGGTTGACGGCATAGTCGGTCAAGGCCAGCACTTCGTCTTCATTGTAGCCCTTCATGACCACGGCATTCAGCCGTATCCGGTCAAAGCCAACATTGCGCGCGGCATCGATGCCTGCAAGCACCTTGTCCAGGCGCCCGACCCGGGTTATGCGTTGAAATCGTTCGGCGTCCAGGCTGTCGATGCTGATATTGATACGGTTGACACCGGCGTCGCGTAACGGAGCTGCCAGTTTACCCAGTTGAGCCCCGTTTGTTGTCAGCAGCAATTCCTGCAGCCCGGGAAGTCGTCCAAGCGCCTGAATCAGCGACATGACATTGTTACGCACCAGCGGTTCGCCGCCGGTCAGTCGCAGTTTGCTGACCCCGAGCTCGGTAAAGGCGCGGCCTACGGTGTAGATTTCCTCCAGCGACAGCACCTGTTTGCGGGGCAGAAACTGCATGTCTTCGGTCATGCAATAGACACAGCGGAAATCACAACGGTCGGTAACAGACAGTCGCACATAGTCTACGCGACGACCAAAGCGGTCGATCAATGATGGCATCTGTTTGCTGTCAATTTCTGCGGGTCGGGACATAAAAGCTCAGTAATCGTTAAGGCATGGGCACAGGGCTGCTTCACCCGACTCAGGGCTGCTTCACCCCGCTCAGGGCTGCTTCACCCGGCTCAGGGCTGCTCTACCCCGCTCAGGGCAGCGGATCAGCAATCAACATTTGCAGGCGCACAGGCCCTTCATCCGCCAGCGAAAGTGTTGGTGACCGCGCCTGGAAGTCACCCGATTGTACATCGGCAGAGCCACTGAGTGAAACCGTAGCCACAACCGTGACCTCATCCGCTGAAGACAGGTTGAATGGCCCAACAGCGTCAGCATTGGACAAGGTTACCACGGCTGGCAAATCGCCAACGGTCAGTGCTTTTGCCGCCAGCGGCGGGCCCGTCTCCTGCAGATTCCGGGCTGACAGGAATACCCGCGTATCAGGCGCCAGATCAAGGTCAGGTCCCAGCGACAGACTGATCTCAAGTCTTGGCCCTTCAATAACCTCTGTGGCAACACCGGCCGCTTCCATGCGGGCCTGGGCTTCGGCGATCATCTGGTTTAGAAACTGCCTGTCCTCCTCGCCAGGAGACATGCCAAGCAACTGCTGCCAATAGGTCAGCGCGCCCTGATAGTCTTCATTGATAAACGCATCAGCGCCCAGCAGCTGCAGTACCGACTGCTCTGCCGGATTCAGGCGCTGCGCCTGATCTATAATGGCCTGGACCTCCGGCGTTATCTGCTGTCCCGCGGAAATATACGCTGCCTGGGCGTACTGCCCAAGAATGACGGATCGATCCCGGGTATTCTCAACCAGGGCAGAGGCACGCTCAAATGCGCGCGCCGCCTCGTCAATCTGACCGAGACTGACCAGGTGACGCGCCAGGTAGTACCAGGCCCAGCCGTTTTCGCGATCCTCCTCGATAACCGCACCCAGTTCAAAAATCAGATCTCTGATCTCTTCCGGACTACCTTGATTATCACGACTTCGTTCAAAAACATCGGCAATCTGCAGATCCCGCTCAAACCCCCAGATACCGTAAAGATAGTAGCTCAACGGCAACATCAGAACGATAATGACCACCGGCACAAGACGTGATGGTTGAAGCCAGTTCGCAGAAGTCAGCGTTGACGCCGGATGCCCTTGTTTCAACCTGTCAGCAGATGTCTCGCCGGTCTTGATATCAGTCAACAGGCTGCGCTGTAACTCAGCTTTTAACGACTGGTGCTGATTTGCGTCCAATGCGCCCGCTGCCAGTTCCGCATCTAGTTCCGCCAGCCTTTCTTCAAAGATCATGAGATTGGCAGAATCGCGATGATGCTGCCCGCTACCGTCGGCGCCTTGCTGCTGGCGTGCATGCTGGATAATCGGCACAACAACAAAAAGTACGGCAACGAACATTAACAGGAGGCTGACTATCCAGAACAAAATATCACCTTTTTGACAGTGGGAGGGGTTGCAGCCTGGTACATCAGGCTTTGTCGGAAACGTCGTTTTCCTTTTGCGCCAACAGTTGTTTTAATCGCAACTCTTCTTCGGAGCTGAGCGACTCGGTTGTCAGTTGCGAATCACCGCCACCACTGCGGCGCATGATGGAAAAAGCCGCCCAGATGCCGATCAACAGGAATAGCAGCGGACCGAACCAAAGCAGCACAGTCTGCAACGTTAAACGCGGCCGGTATAAAATAAAATCACCGTAGCGATTCAACATGAACTCTTCAATTTCCTGATCCGTGCGTCCTTCAATGATCATCCGGTAGATTTCCCGGCGCAAATCCGCTGCCACACCGCCAGGCGAACTGGTCAGATTGGCGTTCTGACACATGGGACAGCGAAACTCGTTGGACAGGTTGCGAAAACGCTGTTGCTGCTCGGTATTTTCGAACTCGTAAACATCAACAGCAGCAGCGTGCACACTGCCGGCAGACATCGGCAACACTAACGCTGCCACGGCAAGCAGAACCGCGGCAATACTGGCATGAATTAACCTCATCGCGTCGCCTCGGCCTGCACCGCAGCAATCACGGGCATGATCTCGTCGTCCCAGATCTGGTAATCGATGACACCGATGTGTTTGTAACGAATGACACCCTGCGCATCAACAATAAACGTTTCCGGTGCCCCGTAAACGCCCAGGTCAATGCCGTAACGTCCGCTGTTATCGATGATACTCATGTTGAACGGATTACCATTATCGTCCAGCCATTCGCGGGCCGCGGCGTCGGTGTCCTTATAGTTCACCCCTATGATAGGGATCACACCTTCTTCTTTGGCAGCCATGAAGATCGGATTTTCCTGCAGACACGGCAGGCAGTAACTGCCCCAGATATTGAGAATGAACGGTTCTGCCGGTAAATCTTCGCGCGTTACCAGTTGGTCACCGGTTTCCAGCGCCCTCAATTCAAAATCAGGCAATGGGCGATCGAGCAGGACTGAGGGTAAGGTACGCGAATCCAGATAGAGTCCCCGCCACATCAGCAATGCCAACACCACAAAACCAATGACGGGTATGTATAGTTTAAGGTTTTTCATGAACCATGCCCTCCACTGCCAAGTGCGGTGGCTGCTCCGACACTGGCATTACCAGCGTCAACACTGACAGCTTCGCCGCGCCTGACCTTGTAGCGCCGATAACGTTTATCCGTTACCGCCAGAATGCCCCCCAACGCAATAAACAGCGTACCGATCCAGATCCAGCGCACAAACGGTTTAACGTACAAGGACATGGACCAGGCACCGCCAGCACGGGGATCACCCAGCGAGACAAACAGATCGCGGAAAAAACGTCCGTCTATGCCCATTTGTGTCGTCGGAGTTCCACTGGCGGTATACAAACGTTTTTGCGGGTACAGATTAAGCAAATGCTCATCATCACGAATGACGGTAATCGAGGCTTCGTCGGCAATATAGTTTGGCCCCTGAACCGGCTCGGTGCCATTAAAGACAAACGTGTAGTTGCCCAGATCGGCGCTCTGCCCGGCCTGCAATAATACGCTGCGTTCAATGCTGTAAATACTGGTCAGGCAGGCGCCAGTCATGGTCATGACAAAGCCGAAATGCGCCACTTGCATGCCCCAGTAACTCAACGAAAGACCCTTCAGCCCTGCCAGTCGCGTCGATTTGTTGGCAGACTTGGTCCACAAGTCTCCCAGCATGGCAAAGGTCACCCACAAAGCCAGTACAGCAGTGCCTATTGCAGCAAGTGGCACCTCAAGCGTCAGCACCACCGGAATCGCTACCCCGAGCACAAGCGCTGCAATAGCAACCTTCGACAACTGTTGCCGCAAATAAGCGGCGGATGTCTTTTTCCAGCGGCTGACAGGGCCTATCCCCATCAAGACGACCAGGATACCCATCAGGGGCACAAATATGGTGTTGAAATAAGGCGGTCCCACCGAAATCAGGTCTCCGCCGGTGATGGCCTGATACACCATCGGGTACAGGGTGCCCAACAGAATGGCGGCGCTGGCGACAACCAGAATCATATTATTGGCCAGCAGAAAAAGTTCTCGTGACCAGGAACCAAAACCGAATTCGCTTTTCAGCGCCGGTGCGCGAATGGCATAGAGCAACAACGAACCACCGATGATAAATCCCAGGAAACCCAGAATATAAACACCACGCGTTGGATCCGTCGCAAATGCATGCACCGATGTCAGCAGACCCGAACGGGTAATGAACGTGCCCAGCAGACTGGATGCGAATGCCATGATGGCCAGTAATACTGTCCAGCTTTTAAACACACCGCGTTTTTCGGTCGCGGCCAGCGAGTGAATCATCGCTGCACCCAGCAACCAGGTAATCAGAGGCGGGTTTTCCACCGGATCCCAGGCCCACCAGCCGCCCCAGCCCAATTCATAATAGGCCCACCAGGAACCCAGGGACAGCCCCAGCGTCAGGATAGCCCAGGCCGCATTGGCCCAGGGTCGGCACCAACGCGCCCACGCAGCATCCAGCCGACCACTGATCAGCGCAGCAATGGCAAAAGCAAACACCACCGAAAAACCAACATAGCCCATGTACAACGACGGGGGATGAATAATAAAAGCAAAGTCCTGCAGGGCGGCGTTCAGATCCGCGCCATCAGCCGGTGGCAGCGGCAATACCCGATCAAATGGATTGGATGTCGCCAGCATGAACAGAGTGTAACCGACACAGATCATGCCCATGACTGCCAATACCCGGGCGACAAAATCTTCGGGCATGGCTTTACTGAAGACGGTAACTGCCAGCATCCAGGCTGACAGCATCCAGGTCCAGAACAGAAACGATCCTTCGTGACCGCCCCAGACCGCGGTGATCTTGTATTGAATGGGCAGCGCGGAGTTGGAATGATTGGCAACAAAGGCGACCGAGAAATCATCGGTGACAAAACTGTAACCAAGAATGATCAGGCTGATGCTCAGGAAGACAAAAATACCCGCGGTCAGTGGCCGCCCCAATTTCATCCACAACAGGTTGTCGCGGGCCGCACCGACCATGGGTATCACAGCCAGCAGTATGCTCAGGCAGAATGCCAGGATCAGGGAGAAATTACCGAGCTCCGGGATCATTTAAAGCCCTCCTGATCCTGCGTCGCGCTTTCAACCGGGGGCTGACCCATGACACGTTGCCTTTCGGCGGCATCCATCGCCTCTTTGACTTCCACAGACATGTAGTTCTCGTCATGTTTGGCCAGCACGCGCGATGCCACAAACTGTCCAGCCGGATTGATACTGCCCTCGACTACTATGCCCTGCCCTTCACGAAACAAATCGGGCAGAATGCCGTTGTACTGCACATTGACGTCGTGGGCATAGTCAGTGGCGATAAAATTGACCTGTAACGCTTCATTGCTGTGTTGCACCGAGCCTTCCTTGACCATGCCGCCCACACGGATGCGCTGACCCGGCATAACCTCACCTGCGGCAACCTGGGTTGGCGTGAAAAACAGATCGATATTGGAGCTTAGCGCATACAAAGACAAACCAATGGCAGTACTCAGGCCGACCGCTATAAAAATAACGATGCCGAGTGTTTTTTTGCGGTGCGGTTTCATTGTGCACTCCTGTCTGTGTTGGCCGGGCGACGGCTGGCAGCCTGAGCGGCCAGTTCGGCATCGCGTGCGGCCCTGCGCTTTTGCTGGCGGATAAATTGCTGCCGCTGAAGGCCGGGCAGCACCAGATTATAACCGACAAACACGGCAAACAGCAGGTAAACAGCCCACACATGAAAGCTGTAGGCACCCATCTGCAGAAACTCGCCAAAACTGGAAAACTGAACTGTTGGCATCGTGTAAAACTCCCAAAAAATTGGCATGCGGTTGCCGCAGCTTCATACGGGTAAAACGTCAGCCCTGGCTTCGCGCCACCAGTTCAGACACCCATTGCGACCGGCGTTCGCGTATCAGAATTTCATTGCGGGTACGTAATATCAGCGAAATGACAAACAGCAGGTAAACCCCGGCAATCATAATCAACAGCGGCACCCAGATCTCTGGCGGGTTTGGCCCCATGGCGTCCATGGAAATCCTGCTGGCCGGCTGATGCAGCGTATTCCACCACTCTACCGAGTATTTGATGATAGGCACATTGATGGCGCCGACAATGGCGAGCACGGCGCAGGCTTTCGCCGCTGCGTCCGGGCTCTCAATGGCTGAACGCAAAGCGATGACACCAACAAACAGGAAAAACTGTATCAGCATCGATGTCAGCCGTGCGTCCCAGGCCCACCAGGTGCCCCAGATCGGCTCGCCCCAGATCCCGCCTGTTGCCAGCGCCAGAGCGGTAAACCACAATCCGATGGGGGCTACACATTTGGCCACCATGTCCGCCAGCTTCATCTTCCACACCAACGTAATGGCCCCCGCGATCGCCATCAGTGGGAAACAGGCCAGGGAAATACTGGCCACTGGCACGTGAACATACATGATACGGATGGTGTGACCCTGCTGGTAATCTTCAGGCACAAACAACAATGCCCAGGTCAGCCCCACCAGCATCAGCAAGGCCATGGCGGCATACAGCCACGGCAGCCATTTGCTGGACAGTTCGTAGAACCAGCGTGGCGAGCCCAATTTTGCAAACCATACCCACATAGTTGATCGCTTCTCTTATAGCCGCAGTCTTCTCGAAGCCCTTGCCGGTCAACGCTAAGCCACTGATTATCAGAATATAACACGGGACTGATAGCCCCCCTGTTACGCTTTGTAACGCCGTTGCCTGATGCTGCCCGGTCAGTTGACGCTGATACGCAATGCGGCAGCCGAAGCCAGCGGTCCAACACTTAATGCCACCGCCAGGATTGCGCCTAATAGTGCAAAATGACTGCCCACGGGCAGACCGAACATGACATCGGTCACCGCTTTGGCGCCGATTATAAGCACCGGCATGGTCAACGGCAAAACAATGACCGCCAATATCAATCCACGGCTGCCCAGCCCGACCGTCAGCGCCACCCCGATTGAACCAAACAGACTGAGCACGGGCGTACCGATCAACAAGGTCAGCACCAGAGTCCAGTAGGCTTCGCCAGGCAGATACAACATATAAGCCAGCAATGGCGACAGCACCACAACGGGTAAGCCACTGATCAGCCAGTGCGCAATATTTTTAGCCAGCACCAGGAAAAACAGCGGTTGGGGAGACAATAACAATTGCTCTAGCGAGCCATCTTCGTAGTCAGCGCGATACAGGTTATCCAGCGACAGCATGGATGCCAGCAAAGCTGACACCCAGACCACGCCGGCTGATATCCGGGTCAATTCCAGAGGGTCGGGGCTCACACCCAGGGGAAACAGCGTTACCACAATCAGAAAAAACATGATGGGGTTGAGCAGATCATTGCGGCGCTTGAAGGCAACCAGCAAATCCCGTTTCAGGGTCGCCAAAAACGCCCCCCAGGTGCTCACTTCGGGCAGTGAGGATGCGTTCATGAGGGTTGCTCCACACCGTCCAGGTTGAGACGCTCCACAGCACAGGGCACATTGAGGCGATGATGCGTGGTTACCAGAGCGGAACCTCCGTGAGCCACATGCTCTGCCAGCAGCAATTCCAGCTCGCGGACGCCATACACATCCAGCGTGGTAAACGGCTCGTCCAGAATCCACAGTGTTGCCGGGCTGATCAGCAACCGTGCCAGGGAGACCCGCTGATTCTGCCCTGCCGAGAGGTTACGGCACGGTATATCTTCATAAGCCTTGAGACCGACCCGTGCCAGTGCGGCGTTTATGCGACTGTCGTCAACGGGCGTATGCAGGGAAGCGCTCCAGCGCAGATTCTCCCGGGGTGTCAGAATCCGGTTCACACCGACGCGGTGCCCAATGTAAAGCAAGGAGGCAAGAAAGCTTTCGCGCTGGTCCCGGACCAGCGCTCCGCGCCAGTAAATGTCACCTTCAAAGCTATCGTTCAGGCCGCAAATGATACGTAACAGGGTGGTTTTTCCGCTGCCATTGCTGCCCAGCACCTGCATAAGCTGCCCGGCTGCAAGCGAGAACGTCAGATCGGAAAATAGTATTCGCTCGTCGCGCTCACAGTACAGGGAATGCACCCTTAACAGGGCGTCGGCGTCCGATGTCGCATCGGCAATAGTCGATCTCTGGGAGTTGTCAGAAGTCATATGGCGGGCGATATGGCGATAGCTCTCGACGGCTTAAATTGAGCGCCGATTATACCCGCAAAATGTCAGAAAATCCTCTTACGGAGGACAGTTTCAGGAAGGTCTGCCAACACCGCGCGCGGCCATCAGGGAAACCAGCTTGGCTTCAGCCTGGGAGAGACCACAGGTTTTGACCAGATCTTCGGGCGCAGCGCCCATCTGGATAAGCTTGCTGGCCTGATCGTAAGTCAGACTGCCGGCATCCTTGTTCTCCAGCTCCTGCTGACGTCGTGTCGTCAGGGTCACTCGTTGCTCCAGGGCCTGCATGTTGATGCCCAGTTTCAGCACAGCATCACCGTTGGTTCGTTGCAGTGCCTCCTGACGCGCGGAGGCATCCGTCAGCGCCTGATGCAACCGGGTGATCTTGCGTATCGTAGCCATCTGTACACAAGCCAGTGTTGCCAACAAACCCAGGGCCAGCCCCATAAACAATACCAGCAGCAATGGCGAGCTCATAGTCATTGTCAGACTCCAATCATGGTTACAATCAATGGTCGAGTTCGGCCAGCTCTTCTTCGCTGAGCAACTTGTCAAGCTCGACCAGAATCAGCAACTGATCATCGCGGTGACAGACACCCTGAATAAAACGGGCCGAATCATCTTTGTTTACTTGTGGTGGCGTCTCGATTTCCGAGCGCTTCAGATAGACAACTTCCGCAACGCTGTCTACCACGATGCCAACGATGTGCTGACCGATTTCGATAATGACGATACGGGTATTGTCGTCAGGTTCGCGGTCAGGCAAACCAAAGCGGCAACGTGTGTTTATCACTGAAATCACCGTGCCCCGAATATTGATAATACCCATGACATAATCCGGCGCACCGGGTACAGGCGCAATATCCTGAAATTTCAGTACTTCCTTGACAACCATAACATCAACGCCATAGGTTTCATTCTCCAGCTGGAATGTTACCCACTGCAGTACCTGATCGTTTTCCTGCATTTTTAACTCAGCCATGGTTTCCTCGGTTACTCGTGTCGTATTTCATAAGCGTCAAAATATTAACGTTTAAGGAGACTGACCCTGCATTGTCAGGGTCAGATGCAGTTTCTGTGCCATCAATTGATTACATATTTAATGCGATTGCCTGATTTGTCATCCATTCTCTTTGGCCAGATCAGCCTTGACCTGTCGCGCAGTATCACTCGCGTCCAGCAGCCCCACCAGCACATCAACATCCAGCAACGCGCACAAACGATCCAGTACTGTGCCTGCAAGCCAGGGCCGTTTGCCCATGGTTTGCCGCCAACGAACGTCAGCAGGCTGCAGATTGACCGACTGATCGGCATTATTGACAGCAAGCGCCCAATGACTGTCACCAAGCACAACCACACTTTGATAGTCTGCCTGCTGCCCGGACCCGACGCGCTCAGGCATGACAAAACGCGCCGTATCAACAACCCGGATGGTTCGTCCGTTCCAGCGTATCAGCCCCATGAACCAGTCTGCCTGCGCCGCCATGGGTTGCAACTTGTCATCCAATGGCATGATGCCGCCCAGTTCATGCAGAGGCGCGGCAAGTTTCAGCCCCATCACGTCAAACAACAGGCTGGCAAACGGTTTATCTGCCCACGGCATCTGCGCCCGACGCTGGTCAACAGCCTGTGCCGGTGTTTCTGCCACCGCTGCGACAGGGGTCGGCATATCAGCCTGAGCCACTGTTTCGTCATCCACCGCCTCGCGCAAAAGCGGCGCTGCCGCCAGGGTCCCGGGTTCCTCGGGCACACAATCTGAAGCCCATTCGATCTCCGGCTCCGCGGCTGGAACATCATCGGGCAGTACGTCGCGAAGCAGCACATCCAGATAGTCTTGCACCACGCCGGGCGAGACGGCAGTTCGTGTGGCTGGCAGCGATGTGTAAGCATTAACCATGAGCCAACTCTCCTGTACTCGGCGAAGTCGGCGCCGAATGAGTTTTCAGCAAGGTTTTAAGCAGCGAACCATAGGCCTGTATGCCCCGACTGCCCGGATCCAGCGCCAACGGCGTGACACCGCGGGCACTGGCATCACGTAATCGGGTATCAACCGGTATTGCCGAGTTCCAGACCTGATCAGGCCAGGTTCGGCGCATATGCCGGAAACTGCTGACACCGGCCTGCGTCCGGCGATCAAACAGTGTCGGGACCAGGAGATACGGCAAGGGATGACGGCGCGAACGGTTGATCATCTGGAGGGTGTTCAACATCCTTTCAACGCCCTTGATAGCCAGAAATTCTGTCTGTACGGGCACGATCACCTGCTCGGAGGCGGCAAGTGCATTTACCAGCAGCACGCCCAGTGTCGGTGGACTGTCAATGATGACATAATCAAAACGATCCCACAGGCGCGTCAGGGCCCGTGACACCGCCAGTCCCATGCCTTCCTGGGATACAGCATTACGCTCCAGCGTAGCCAGAGCGGTACTGCCGGGTACCAGAAACAGTCTGTCGGCGTCAGTCGAGTGAATGCTCGCATCAAGTTTCGGGTCATCCAGCGTGCCAGCACCAGCAAACCAGTCGAAACTGCTGCGTGTAGCCGATTCTGCCGAATGCCCGAAATAGCTGCCCAGCGAACCTTGCGGATCCAGATCAAGCATCAGTACGCGCTTGCCCTGCCCGGCAAGCAGGCAGCCAAGGGCAACAGTTGTTGTTGTTTTACCAACACCACCCTTCTGATTGGCTACCGACCAGACTCTCATGTCACCAGGCCTCGCTGCTTTACGCAGGCTTTTCTGTTAATTGATTTCTTCGCATAGTCGCGGCGCGACACGACGCAGGTCCAACACCTCATCAACCAGCCCTGCCTTGGCTACTGCCATAGGCATCCCGTAGATCACGCAACTGGCTTCATCCTGCGCCCAGATCGTGGCCCCTTCCGCTTTAAGCAAACGTGCCCCATCGCGGCCATCCGATCCCATGCCCGTCAGCACGACCCCCAATACCCGGCCACCCAGGTCACGCGCCACTGATCCGAAGGTGACATCCAGCGATGGTTTGTAGTTCAGTCGCTGATCACCATCAATGATGCGAATACGCATCGGGGAGCGGCCATCCAGCAGCATCTGTTTGCCCCCGGGAGCAAGATATGCGTGCCCGGCCTGTAGAGTATCGCCATCTTTAGCCTCACTGACACTGATCTGACAGATACGGTCCAGGCGTTCAGCAAAGGCCTTGGTAAACGTCCCCGGCATATGCTGTACCAGCAGTATGGGCAAACGAAAGTTGGCCGGCAAGCGTGTCAGCACTTCCTGCAGTGCCATCGGACCACCGGTGGAAGCGCCGATAACAACCAGCTGAGTCGCCCGTTGACTGGTGCGGCGAGTCGCAGCGGGCGGTGGTTCCGGCGCTTTGACCGGGGCCGATGTTGTGCCTGATGTATGAATTGACGTCCGGCTGCTGGACACCAGGATGATGCGATCACACAGTATCTTTTGAATTTCGTCCGGGTGCCGTGAAATTTCCTCGAAATTCTTGGGCAGGTAGTCAACAGCACCTGCCTCCAGCGCATCCAGTGTAACCCGGGCACCTTCATAGGTCAGCGATGAAAACATCAGCACGGGAATAGCCAGTTTGCGATGAATTTCCCGCAACGATGTGATGCCGTCCATCACCGGCATTTCATAGTCCATGGTGATGACATCGGGACGCAGACGACTGGCCTCATCGATGGCTTCCTGGCCATTGCTGGCAGTACCAATGACCTGAAGCCTGGTGTCTGCATTTATCAGTTCTGTCAGGCGGCGCCGGAAAAAACCCGAGTCATCTACCACCAATACCTTTATTGTCATGGTCTATCTTACCTGTCGGCGCTGTTGATGGCGTACTGAACGTTCAATATGAGAATTCCCTGCAGCTTATGCGGCATAGCGTTTAAGCAGACCGGGCACATCCAGAATTACGGCGATGCGGCCATCACCGGTTATGGTTGCACCGGCCATGCCTGGCGTGCCATGCAGCATCCGCCCAAGGGGTTTGATAACAACTTCCTCCTGGCCGATCAGAGTATCAACAACAAAACCAACGCGTTGCGCGCCAACGCTGACTATCACAACATTGGCATCAGTTTTCTGTTTGCCTTCGCTCTGCGAACCATCATGGGTCAGCCAGCGGCGCAAATGGAACAGGGGCAAAGCTTTGTCTCTGACCGTAACGACCTGCTGACCATCAACCACGTGGGTACCATTGAGGTCGAGATTAAAAATTTCACTGACACTGGCCAGGGGCAAGGCAAAAGCCTGCTCGCCTACCAGGATCATCAAGGTCGGCATAATGGCCAGCGTCAATGGCACCTTGATTTCGATACGTGTGCCCTTGCCCGGATTTGAGTCGATTGACACCGATCCGTTCAATTGCGTTATTTTGGTTTTCACAACGTCCATGCCGACGCCACGACCGGATACATCCGAAACTTCAGTTTTAGTAGAAAAGCCGGGAGCAAAAATCAGATCAAAACACTCACTGTTGCTCAGTCGATCAGCCGCATCCTTGTCCATAATGCCCTTTTCAACGGCTTTTCTACGCAACATATCCGGATCCATGCCGTTGCCATCATCACTGATGGTCAACAGGATATGGTCACCTTCCTGCTCCGCAGCCAGCAGGATAGTACCCTGACGGGGTTTACCGGCAGCCAGTCGCTTCTCGGGCAGCTCCACACCATGATCCACGGCGTTTCTGACCAGGTGCACAAGAGGGTCAGCCAGTGCCTCCACCAGATTCTTGTCGAGGTCGGTTTCCTCGCCGTGCAACTCAAGCACAACATCTTTTTGTAGGCTTCGCGCCAGGTCTCTTACTACCCGTGGAAATCGGCCGAACACTTTTTTGATCGGCTGCATACGGGTTTTCATCACCGAGGTCTGCAGGTCCGCAGTCACCAGATCGAGATTGGCCACGGCCTTGGACAACATCTCATCAGCAGCATTCGAGCCAATACGAACGAGACGGTTTCTGACCAGAACCAGTTCGCCAACCATATTCATGATGTCGTCAAGCCGACGCGTATCAACACGCACTGTCGTTTCAGCTACCGGGGCATGATCCGGTGCGGCAGGTCTCGCCTCCGGCGCCGGCGGCTGCCGTGGCGGAGAATCTGGCACCGCTTTCAGTATCGGTGCTGATTTTGCTGCGGGTGCGGCAGGCGGTTTCGGCTCGGGTTCGGCGTCTGCGTTTTTGCCGTTGTGCAGCTGATCGAGCAGAGCCTCGAATTCATCATCGGTAATTTCGTCGCTGCCGGGGTCTTTGCTGGTAGAGGGCTCTTTTTCCGCTGAAGGCTCTTTGTTGGCTGAGGGCTCTTTACTGGCTGAGGGCTCCTTATTTGCTGAAGGCTCTTTATTCGCTGAGGGCTCTTTGTTCGGGGTGCCCTGGAGCTGGTCGAGCAGAGATTCGAATTCGTCGTCTGTGATTTCGTCTTCAGCAGTGGCAGCGGACGCCTCTGACGCGGTTGCACGATTTTCCGCTTCGGTTTCAAAATCGGCCGAGTCCAGTGCCGCCAGCAGCTGGTCAAATTCATCGTCCGTCATGTCGTCACTGCTGCCGGCAGGACTCGCAACAACGGCTGCATCAGCTGACTCACGGTCCGCCGCAACAACATCGCTGGCAGCAAGATCATCGCCATTGGCCAACACTTGCAAGGCCTGCAACAACTCATCAGCGGCAGGCTCTGGCGGGAGTCGCTCTTTGATCTGGGCAAACATGTTGTTGACGGCATCAAGTGCCTGCAACACGATATCCATCAATTCGGATGTAACCTGGCGCTTGCCATTGCGCAGGTTGTCGAACAGGTTCTCGGTGACATGGCAGCAATCCACCATGGGGGTCAGCTGCAGGAAGCCAGCGCCACCTTTCACAGTGTGAAAACCACGGAAAATGGCGTTCAACAGGTTTTTGTCGTCTGGTTGTTTCTCCAGCTGCACAAGTTGCTCAGACAGCTGTTCCAGAATTTCACCGGCCTCGACCAGAAAATCTTCCAGAATCTCTTCGTCATCAAAAAAACTCATGTCACTGTTCCTCTCCGAGTCACGTTCATCAGCCTCGGGCTGTTGCGTGAGTCAAAAACCAAGGCTGGACAATAAATCATCCACATCATCCTGGCCTGACACCACGTCCTGATTGTTCTGCTGGTTGATTTGCGGCCCTTCGGCGCGAATGCGTTGTTTCTCATCACGTACAGCCTTGTGCTCGCTGTCTTCGGATTTAATGCCAGCGACTTCTTCAACATTGCTCGCCAGCTTGACCAGACGCACCAGGCTTTGTTCAACGTCACTGACCAGTTCGATAACCCGTTTGATCACCTGCCCGCTCAGATCCTGGTAACCCTGAGCCATCAGGATATCGGTCAGCCTGGTATGAATACCCTGCCCGTCGCCACTGATCCGCTGCAGCAGCTGCTCGATACGCTGGAACAAGGGATTTGAATCGTCATTTACCGTGTTCCCCTGAGCCAGAAAGGACTGCCACTCCCGGTGGATGGCTTCACTCTCGTCCACCAGCTTTTGCACCATCGGTGCCGCCTCGTCAACACGATCCATCGTCTGGTTGGCTGCATCTTCGGTCATGGCAATGACGTAGTTCAGGCGGCTGCGCGCATCCACCATCTCCGAGAGCTCGTGCTTGACCTCGGCATTGTTCTGCAGGCCGATTTCCAGATGAAAATCGCGTAGCGCGTTGTGCAACGCCCGGGTCAGACGACCAACCTCAAAATACAGCGTTTCGTCGCGAGCATGGTTTATCTGGTGGATAAGATCCGCAGCCGCCACCATGTCATCGCTCTGCAGGGCCTCCAGCAATGCCTGCTTGCGAGCGAGCAAGGCATCGGTAAAGCTCTTTGCTCCCGCCGCAGCAAGCGCCGCAGTGTCAGCATCTGATCCGGTCGTGCTGGCCTTGCCCAAACCGTTTTTCTTGTTGTCTGCCATAGGATTTTCCTTTCAGCGATTAGCGTCGATGCGTTCAAAGATCTTTTCGATCTTTTCCTGCAGTGCCGCTGCCGTGAAAGGCTTGACCACATATCCATTCACACCGGCCTGCGCCGCTGCGATAATCTGGTCTCTCTTTGCCTCTGCCGTCACCATCAGAATCGGCAGCGTTTTCAGCTTTTCGCTCGCTCGGCAGGCCTTAAGCAGATCGATACCGGTCATGCCCGGCATATTCCAGTCCGTAATAAGAAAATCGAATTGGCCGTTTTCCAGCATCGGCAAGGCGGAACTACCGTCATCTGCCTCAGCGGTGTTGGTAAACCCCAGATCCCGCAACAGATTCTTGATAATCCGACGCATTGTTGAGAAATCATCAACAATGAGAATTTTCATGTTCTTGTCCAAAGCCGCCTCCACGTCATGTGCTCATACTGGGGATGTGCGCCACCCGGCACGGTATCTCCCTAGCAGGTTATCGCTTGAAAGGTGAAAAAATTTAGCTGAAATCAGGAAATAAATTCAGATGGTGAGCATTATAGCCCAATGTGAGCGCTTGTTGTGGGCGCTGCGAGCTGGACTCAGCGCCAGTCCTGCAGCCGGGAACGTAAGCGCAATGCGGCCTGGCTGTGTATCTGACTGATGCGTGACTCGCTGACACCCAGCACTTCGCCAATCTCTTTCAGGTTGAGTTCCTCATCGTAATAAAGCGCCAATACGAGCTTTTCACGCTCCGGCAGGCCTTCGATGGCCTCTGCCAGATGCGCGCGGAAATCATCGTCCTGAATTTCGTCAGCCGGGCCGGAAATCTCACCGGACGCACTCTCCAGCGCTGAATCATCGCCACCTTCTGTCAAATCATCAAAGCTGAACAGACGACTGCCCGATGCATCCTGCAAGATGGTGTAGTAGGTTTCCAGGTCGATACCGAGTTCTTCGGCGACCTCATGATCCTTGGCATCGCTGCCGGAACGCATCTCAACAGATTTAACGGCGGCTGCAACTTCGCGGGACTTGCGGTGGACGGAACGCGGCGCCCAGTCTCCCCGGCGAATTTCGTCAAGCATGGCACCGCGTATGCGAATCCCGGCATAGGTTTCAAAGCTGGCGCCTTTGGATACATCATATTTGCGCGCCGCCTCCAGTAAACCGATCATGCCGGACTGAATCAGGTCATCCAGTTGCACGCTGGAAGGCATGCGCATCAGCAAATGATGGGCAATCCGCTTCACCAGCGGCGCATGCTGAACGACCAGATCGTTCATGCTGTCTGTTTGCACGTCCTGGTACAATGAGGCACCTGTTGATGCTGTCATAAACATCCCCGTTGTGTCCTGTTCAGGACATGCCCTGCACGAGTCGCTCGACAAAAAACTCCATCTGCCCGGTGGCTTCGGTTCTTACCGGCCACTGGCTGACCTCTTTCGCCAGCCGTCTGTAAGCGCCCGCGGCCTTGCTGCCCGGATAGGCATCAAGTGTTGGCCGTTGCCGCTGCACAGCTTTACGCAAGGTTTCATCATAAGGTATGTCGCCCGCATAACGCAGATTTACATCCAGAAACCGGCCCGCAACACCCGCAAACCGGTTGAACATATTCTTCCCTTCATCCGGGGACCGCGTCATATTGGCCACAATTCTGAAGTCCTGTAGCTGGCAGTCGCGATGCAGGAGCTTGATCAGGGCGTAGGCATCGGTCATCGACGAAGGTTCGTCACAGACCACGACCAATACTTCCTGCGCAGCACGGACAAAGCTGACAACTGAATCTGAAATACCGGCAGCGGTATCAATGACCAGAACATCAAGTTCGTCAGCCAGCTCACTGAATGCGTGCACAATGCCCGCATGCTGACTGGGCCCCATGGTGACCAGAGACTGCACGCCAGATGAAGCCGGTATGACGTTGATACCGTGCGACGCCACCATGATGTCACGCAATTCGCACTCACCTGACAAGACATCGGCAATGGTGCGCTGGGCTTTGATGCCCAGCAGAATATCGACGTTTGCCAGACCGAGATCGGCGTCCATCAGCACAACCCGTTTGTCCAGCTGTGCCAATGCCAGGCTGAGGTTGACCGATATACTGGTTTTGCCCACGCCACCTTTACCGCCGGTTACCGCAAGCACTTGAATGGGATGCATCCCCTGTTCTCTCCCCAACTGTCTGTATCCGGCCAATGCCGGTTTACCGCTAATTCAGACCTGCAACGCGCAGCTCTGCCGGTGACCGACTACCGTATTCGGTCATCAGCCGTTCCTTTTCCACCGGCACCGACGCTTGCTGCCGACCCAGCGCTACTGCGCGCTTGACCAGCGACTGTGCCTGCGCCAGAGCGATATCATCAGGAATCGCCTGACCGAAGGTTTCATAAACGACAGGCAAATCGCGCTCTATTGTCAAAGCCAGGGCTTCACCGAGCACACATGCCTCATCCAGATGAGTGAGAATACACGCAGAAACATTCGCAGTCGAACAGGTTTTCCAGGAAGCGCGCAAAACCTGCGCCTGACTGGTCGCCGGCAACACCAGCCACTTGTTGACCTGAGGCTGATCGCGCAACAAATTCAACTGCCGCTGCTGCTCTGGATGGTGCGACGGCAAACCGGCGGTATCGACCAGAACCAGCTGTTTATGCCCCAGACTGTCCAGCGTTTCGTCCAGCGAGTGCTGATTATCCACAATCCTCACGTTCACGCCCAGAATTCGCCCCAGGGTTCGCAACTGCTCATGAGCGGCGAGGCGAAAGCTGTCTGTCGTCACCAGCGCAACATCCTGAGCGCCATGCTGCAAGACATAACGGGTCGCCAGCTTGGCAATGGTAGTGGTTTTGCCGGCACCGGTCGGCCCGAGAAAGGCAAATACACCACCTTGCTCGATCGGGTCATGATCCAGCACGGGCAGAGCTTTGACCAGACTGCCCAGCACCTGCTTCCAGACCTGGTCCAGGGTTTTGCCCGGCTTGACTGTACTTAACAATTGACGGCTGAGGAAGCCGGGCACACCCATTGCCGACAGACGCTCCCAGATGACTGCCTGCAAGGGCGACTGACTGCTGAACTGTTCCCAGCCCAGACCGTTGAGTCGTTGCTGCAGCAAGGTCCTGATACTGTGGAGTTCATTGCGCATAGCGCCCATCTCTGCCTTGCTGACTGTCGGCAAAGGTGCCGGCGCAGCAGACTCCTTTTTCATCACCGGGGCCGGGCTTAGTGTCGCGATAACCTCAACCCCACCGGTTGCCAGACTGCGCGTTGACAAAATGGCAGCGTCATCGCCCAGTTCCTCACGCACCTGAAGCAGTGCTTGGCGCATATCTTTGGCCAGGATCTTTTTAAGCTGCATTGTTGCTCCTCACATCACATTTTTGCTGTTATTCCGATCAACGATCATCACTGACCAATCGTTGCTACAATCGTAATTTTCTTGTTGTCCGGTATTTCCTGATAGGACAGAACCTTGACACCGGACAGGGTAAACCTGACAAAACGACTCAGTAACGACCTCAAGGGTGCTCCCACCAGCAGGACTGCCGGGTTACCGGCAATTTCCTGCCGTTGTGCCGCCTGCATTAGCGACTGTTGCAGGCGCTCGGCAATACCAGGCTCAATAACCACGCTGTCGTCGACAAAACCGCCATCCTGCTGCTGCGTGCCTTGTTGTACTGCTTTAAGCAATATCTGTTCCAGTGTTGGATCCAGGGTGATAACGGGCAATTCAGCCTTGTTTCCATAGATGCCCTGGACGATGACGCGGGACAACGCGACACGCACAGCGGCAGTCAGAGCGACGGGATCTTGACTCCTGCCCGCAGCAGACGCCAATGCTTCGCCGATACTGCGCATATCTTTGACGGGAATACCTTCCTGCAGCAGATTTTGCAGCACCTTGCGCAAAATATTGCCATTGATCTGGCTGGGCAGTTCCTCAGCCAGTTTCTTGGATGATTTGCCCAGAATGCCCAACAGTTCATGAACTTCGTCGTGGCCCAGCAATTCGTGCGCATGTTTGTGCAACAGAGTATTCATGTGGGTTGCAACCACCGTGCTGGCATCGACCACCGTGTACCCCAGAGATTGCACCTGGTCGCGCTGGGCGGACTCTATCCACAACGCATCCAGGCCAAACGCCGGATCCTTGGTGGCTATGCCCTGAGCCTTACCATAGACCTGACCCGGATTGATCGCCATTTCGCGTTCCGGGTGAATCTCTGCGCCGCCGATGTTGACGCCCATCAAATTGATGCGGTACTCATTGGGCTGCAAATCCAGGTTGTCGCGAATATGAACCGAAGGCACCAGAAAACCGAGTTCCTGCGACAGTTTTTTGCGGATACCCTTAATGCGGGCAAGCAATTGTCCGCCCTGGTTCTTGTCCACCAACGGTATCAGCCGGTACCCGACTTCCAGGCCAACCACATCAACCGGCGTCACGTCACCCCAGCCCAGCTCCTGTTGCTCGGTTGCGGTTTTTTCTTCCTGCGCCGTTTTGTCCGCAGTGGCTGCATCATCCACGGCAGTGGCTTCCCGCTGTTGCCGCAAGTAGATGGTTACCGAGCCAGCCGCCGCCAGCAGGGCCAGCGACAGAAACGCCAGATGTGGCATTCCCGGCACGATACCCATGACAAACAGAACCATCGCTGCGATACCCAGCGAACGAGGGGTGGCAAACATCTGACTGATAACCTGCGAGCCCATCATCTCCGCGTTGTTGTTGCGGGTCACCATGATGGCTGCGGCAGTAGACAGCACCAGTGCCGGAATCTGGGCGACCAGACCATCACCGATGGTGAGCAAGGCATAACGTTCAGTCGCAGTGGTAAAATCAAGGCCATGTTGCATCATGCCTATGGCAAGACCGCCCACCATATTGATCACCAGGATCAGGATACCGGCAATGGCATCACCTTTGACAAATTTGCTGGCACCATCCATGGCGCCATAAAAATCAGCCTCCTGAGTAATATCCTGGCGCCGGGTGCGCGCTGACTCCTGATCAATAATGCCGGCGTTCAGATCGGCATCGACTGCCATCTGCTTACCGGGCATCGCATCCAGAGTGAAACGGGCGCTGACCTCGGCGATTCGACCGGCACCTTTGGTCACCACAACAAAGTTGATGATGATCAGAATCAGGAACACGATCAGACCAACCGCGTAGTTGCCGCCGATCACCACCTCACCGAACGATTCGATAACCCTGCCCGCCGCTGCGCCTCCTTCATGCCCATTGAGCAGAACCACACGCGTGGAGGCCACATTCAACGCCAGACGCAGCAAGGTGGCAACCAGCAGGATGGTCGGGAAAACAGCAAAATCCAGTGGCCGCATTGCATAAACTGCAACACACAACACAACCAGGGCGAGAGTGATATTAAAGGTGAAAAATACATCAAGCAGAATCGGTGGAATAGGCAACGTCATCATTGCCAGAATCACCAGCAGCAATATCGGTATCCCGAGATTACCTTCTGTCAGATTACGGGCATTGGTCGCCAGCGTAGCTCTGTTCAGATTGCCACCTAAATTCATCATAAATTACATACCAACCTGGTGTGGTAGCCAAAATTCAGCGAGGTCAACGTCACTGACAATCGAATGCCGTCAGTGAACAGGCGCTTTGTCCAAAATCTTGACGCTTTAACAGCTGATCAAGTCGAATCTGCAGCCTTTTATGTCCTACCAGGAGGGTGTTGCAAAAGTCGTGCTCATTTTGCCGGAGCAGGAATATTTTTTGCCGTCCGGCGGAAAATAATTGCCGTTGGCTTTATCGTAGGCCCATCAATCGTGTTGCAGATCTTCTGGTACCGGAAGGTTATCCGCCAGCACCGGACGGCGCCCGCCTTTGTGCCGGTATTGACGAAGCTGGAATACATAGGCAAGCACTTGCGCCACTGCTTTATACAGGCCTTCGGGTATTTCTTCGTCCAGATCGGTATTGTAATAAATGGCGCGCGCCAGAGTCGGCGATTCCACGATCGGGATATCGTGCTCTTTTGCCACTTCCCTGATACGCAAGGCCATAAAGTCGGCGCCTTTGCCGATCATGACCGGCGCGGTGCTGGCCCCCTGTTGGTATTTCAGGGCGACTGCGTAGTGCTGCGGGTTGGTCACGACCACATCGGCTTTAGGCAGGTTTGACAGCATCCGGTTTTGTGTCATCTGATACTGCAACTGTCTGATACGCTGCTTGACCTCGGGTTTACCATCCGTGTCTTTCATCTCATCCTTGACCTCCTGAAACGTCATACGAAGTTTCTGGGTATGGGACTGAATCTGAAACGGAATATCAACAATCGTGATCAGAATCATGGCACAGGACATGGCCAGCACCGACCAGCCAAGAATGATCAGGCTATGTCCCATGGCCGGTAGCAACGGCTCGGCCATGATGCCCAGAATACGCTCCCAGTTGAATGCCATGATAACCAGTGCAATGGCGGCAACAACCACGACCTTGGCTGCCGCCTTGGCCAACTCCATCAAGGCCTTGGGGCCAAACATCCGCTTAAGCCCGGAAAACGGGTTCATGCGGCTGGCCTTGGGCATCACCGCCTTCATGCTCATGTTCCAGCCACCCAGGCCAATAGGACCCAGCACTGCCGCCACCAATAACACACCAAACACCGGCAACAGAGAGCGCAGACCCTGCATCGCCGACACATTAAGGTGGCTGAGCATGGCGGCAGTGTCCAATACCTGTTCACGCTCCAGAACAAAATTGTGCGCCATAAGGCCCGCCAGGGACTGAATCATGAGCCCACCGAACATCAGCAAGGCAGCCGAACCGGCGATGAGAATGGCCATTGTATTGAGTTCGCGCGAGCGGACGGTATCCCCCTCCTCCTTCGCTTTCTCAAGGCGTTTCGAGGTGGGTTCCTGGGTTTTTTCCGCCGAAGAATCCTGTTCTGCCATGGTTTGTTCTGTCTCTGTTGCTGTCGTAAAAAGAGAGGGTGCGGGTTATTCCAGCAAGGCTCGCAGGCGAATAAACATTTCGTTAAAGATGCCTACGGCCGCATCCAGAAAAAAGCCCATGCTTAACCAGATGACAAACAAGCCGAACATCAGAGCAACCGGGAAACCCAGGGCAAAGATATTCATCTGTGGTGCAGCCCGCGTCATGATGCCGAACGCAAAATTGGTCATCAGCAATGCCGTCAATGCCGGTAAAGACAGCAATACCGCGCTGGAAAAAACCCAGCTTATGGTACTGATCAGTTGATAGTAGACATCAACATCCAGGCCCGTGGTGGCAATAGGTACCTGTACAAAGCTGTCGGCAATCACTTCGATCATGACCAGATGCCCGTCAAATGAAATGAACAACACCGTCACGAACATCAGATAAAATGTACTGACAATCGCAACATTTACGCCGTTCGCCGGATCCACCATGGACGCAAAACCAAGTCCCATCTGCATGGCGATCATCTGCCCCAGCAATACAAATATCTGAAACAGCATCTGCAGAAAGAAGCCCAGCGCAACACCGATCAGAATCTGTTGCAGAACAATGATCATGACTGTCAATGACAAACCGTCGAACGCGGGTACCGGGGGCAATGTAGGTGCCACCAGTATCGAAACCGCGACCGCCAGGATCAGCCGTACCCGCACCGGAACAAAGTCCGAACCCAGTACTGGCGCAGCAAGAAAGAAGCCCATGATACGAAACATCGGCCACAAAAAACTGCCTACCAGGGCGCCTATTTCTGCATCGGTAAATTCAGGCACAATCCCTACCCGACCAACGTGGGTATGCTGAGTACCAGTCGCTCGGTGAACTCCATGATGCGTCGCAGCAGCCACGGACCGGTTACGATGATAACAACCAGGGTAATCAGCAATCTTGGCAAAAAACTCAGTGTCTGTTCGTTGATCTGGGTAGCCGCCTGAAAGGTGCTGATGACCAGACCGACTAACAGACTTGGCATGACGATTACAGCAACCAGCAGCACTATCAGCCACATGGCTTCGCGCCAGATATTTACGGCCACATCAGGTGTCATAGGCGTCAGACTCCGAAACTCATGGCCAGCGTACCAATAATCATGGCCCAGCCGTCCACCAGCACAAACAACATGATCTTGAACGGCAGTGAGATGATGATAGGTGACAACATCATCATGCCCATGGCCATCAGTACACTGGCCACCACAAGGTCGATGACCAGAAACGGTATGAATAGCAGAAAACCAATCTGAAACGCGGTTTTCAGTTCACTGGTGACAAATGCAGGTATCAACACCGTCATGGGGACATCTTCAATGCCATTGACCGGCCCGGTATCAGCCAGATCGAGAAACAACTGCAGATCAGACTCCCGGGTTTGTGCCGCCATAAACGTGCGGAACGGGCCCTCAGCTTGTGCCAGCGCTTCCTGCACACTGATTTCTTCATTGATATACGGTTGCAGTGCGTTCTGATTAACCTGCTGAAACACCGGCGTCATGATGAATATGGACAAGAACAGGGCCAATCCCAGCAGAATCTGGTTGGACGGGGTCTGTTGCAAACCCAGCGCCTGCCGCAAAATGGCAAACACCACAATAATCCGGGTAAAAGACGTCATCATCATTGCCAGCGCTGGCAGCAAGGTCAGCGCTGTCATGATGGCAAGGATCTGAATGGTTACCGTGTATCGCTGATTGCCATCGGCATCGGTGGTCACCGACATGGCCGGTATGCCACTACTCAGGTTGTCACCACCCAACAGGGCATCTTCAATGGTGGTGGTTCCAGCAGCGTTTTCAGTGGTGGTTTGATCAGCATCCTGTTGGGCAACCGCAGGGGCAAGCAGAAAGAACTGGCTGAACACCAGCAAACAAAAGAATATGGAGCGCTGCATCAGGGTGTTTTCCTGGCGGTCGGTGCTTCCAGAACATTTTCATCAAACACGTGCAATGTGCTGACATGCCCGGGCGCCACGCCTATCAATAATTGTTTGTCACCAACCTGCACAAGTGCGATACGCTCACGATTGCCAACCGGCAGTGCGCTGAGCACACGCATGCCACCCACGCTTCTTGGCCCGATATTGGTAAACCGTCGCACCGCCCAGGCCAGCAGCAGAATCAGACCAACAATAACCAGCAGCCAGATCGCAGTCTGCAGCATGGCATCCGAGCCACCGGCAAAGATGGCGCCCTGACCAGCGGCACTTTCTGCGCCTTGCCTTGCCGCATCGGCGGTGGCAGATGATTCAGCCATGTCCTGTTTCCCGGCGTTTCAATAAACGCTGTCTGTGCCAAAATTAATCTGATTCAGGTACGCGCTGTGATTAGCGAAGCTTTTTGATCCGCTCAGACGGACTGATTACATCTGTCATTCTGATACCGAATTTATCGTTGACCACAACAACTTCACCATGGGCAATCAGCGTGCCATTCACCAGCACATCCAGCGGCTCTCCGGCCAGGCGATCAAGTTCTATCACCGAGCCCTGGTTCAGCTGCAGCAGGTTTCGGATGGTGATCGCCGTACTGCCGACCTCCATTGAGATTCGGACCGGAATATCAAGAATAACATCAAGGTCCGGGGAGCCAGCCTTACCCTCACCTCTGCCTTCACCTTTGCCACTGTCTGCAACGTCCTTGCCCGGCTGCTTGTCTTCTTCCATTGCAGCCGCCCATTCGTCGGCCATTGCCTGATCGTCTTTACTCACCGTGTTCGCCTCCGCAGCTGTTGTTATGTTTTCGATTCATTTATGCCTCGCGCTCGCGATGCACACCTTCGATACGCAACGCCAGGTTGCCATTGGACGTTCCCAATCGGGTTTCAAACATGGGAATCCCGTTCGCTTTCAGCACAACTGTCTCTGGCATCTCGACCGGGATGACATCACCGGCCTCCAGATCAACCACATCACGCAATGAAATTTTTCTATCAAACAAATGGCAACTGAACTCAACGCTGGCATCTTTGATCTGTTCTTTGAGCGCTGTACCCCAGCGCTCGTCGTGCTCGTCCACGTCGCTCTGCATACCGGCATCAAGCAGGTCGCGAATCGGTTCGATCATTGAATACGGCTGGGTCACGTGGATATCGCCACCACCTCCGTCCAGTTCGATATGGAAGCTGCTGACCACAACCACTTCGCTAGGGCTGACAATATTTGCCATTGACGGATTCACTTCCGAGCGCAAATGATCGAATTCCAGTTTGTACACATTACGCCAGGCTTCACCCAGATCCGTGAATATCTGGTGCAGCACCATTTGCACTACACGCAACTCGGTTGGTGTAAACTCACGCCCTTCAATTTTTGCGTGCCGACCGTCGCCGCCAAAATAGTTATCAACCAGCTTAAAGACCAGTTTTGCATCAAGTACAATCAAAGCAGTGCCACGCAGAGGCCTGAATTTCACCAGATTAAGACTGGTAGGTACATAAAGTGTATGCAGGTACTCGCCAAATTTGGTGATCTGCACGCCGCCCAGCGATACGTCAGCAGTTCTGCGCAGAAGATTGAACAGGCTGATCCGGGTATAGCGGGCAAAGCGTTCGTTGATCATCTCCAGTGTCGGCATCCGCCCGCGCACTATCCGGTCCTGGCTGGTCAGGTCATAGGAACGTACCTGCGTAGGATCATCATCCAAATCAGTATCAACAGCACCATCATCAACGCCATGCAACAGGGCATCAATTTCGTCTTGTGATAACAAATCCTGCATCAATGCGTCTCCAGTTTCCTATTGCATAACAAAGTTGGTAAACAACAGTTGTTCTATGCCTTCCCTGCCAATCTCGCGCTGCAATACCTGATTGACCTCGTCGGTAGCCATTTGGCGCAATCGCTCAATGCCTGCAGGGTCTTCAAACACCAGGATCAACTGCGCGCTCAACAAGTTGATGAGGTTGTGGCGAATAACCGGCATGTGCTGAACCACTGCGTTCAGGGCAGCAGCATCGCGGGCCATGACAGTAACCGTTGCCTGCATGAAGCGCTGCCGACCCTGGTGCGGAAAATTAACAATAAACGCTGGCGTCAACTCAAGATATTGCACCGGATCTCGCGCCGGCACAGCAGTTTCGGCGAGATCTGCCGCCGGTTCTGCATTGCCATTCATCAGAAAAAACCAGGCTCCGCCGCCAACAGCGGCCAATACAACAATGGCGATCACGCCAATGAAAAGCCACTTTTTGCTGCCTGCAACGGCAACTACCTCGTCATCATCCGCCATACAAAACGTTCCTGACCTCAACCGCACGGGTTGAAATATTTCACCATGTCATTGTGACAGAAGCAAAGCTTGTGCCACTCTCTAAATAAGACGGTATCTTATTACTAATCAATTATATAGCGATTAGAAAAAAAGACACTCGCCAATTTAGTGACGCTACGAACAAAATTGGCGAGACGGATCAGACGAGTGTTTGACGCTATCCCGATGCGTGTATCACAGGGCGAGAGAGTTCAGGCGTAGAAATCGATCAGGGATTCGGAACGCACCAGCACCGGCTCGCTGGCGCTTGTTTCCTGTTCGCCTGACTCTGAGCCAGAGCCCGTGCCCTGATTTTGTTGCCCATTGGCCTCATCTTCGCGTTGTTGTGGCGACTGATCAGACACTGACACATCCTGCAAATTCAGCCCCTGATCCCGGAACAAATCCTGCAGGCGGCTAAGCTGCTGCTCCAGCGCTTCCCGCACTGTGGCGTGTTGACTGACAAAACTGACGTTGGTCTGTTGATCGGCAGACATCTGAATCTTGACCGTCAAACTACCGAGTTCTGGCGGATCCAGGCGGATCTGCGCAGAAGTGATGCCCTGACTGCTCATCACCAATAGTTGTCTGCCCAGGCTGTCTGACCAGCCTTGCTGCCCAAAGGCGGTATCCATGGTGAATCTGGGCAGGCCATCGGCAGTCCGGGTGGCTGACTGCTGGGCCGCCTGTGATTGCGCCTGCTGCGCGTTTTCGGTGGCAAACATTCGTTGATCAGCTCTGTTAAACAAAGTGCCATCGTCAGCCGTGGCTGCATTCAGAGCCGCGTTGGCAGCCTGACCTGAAACGGCATTCGGGCTTGCCGGGTTTTCAGCACTGATGCCCGACAACAACGATGCGCTCAGTTGGCTGGCTATCGCCTGATTACGTTCCAGTGGCGCACTGGTCTTTAATATGTCAGCCGACATGGGTTGACCATCATCAGTGGCGCTGCCCGATTGATTGAATTGAATTGAGCGAAAAGCGCTGACATTGGCTACTTCTGACGCAACTTTCTGACTGCCCGGCAGGCTCGCCAGTGCTGTTTCCGAGGTCTGTCGGTTTGTGTCTGCGGGCACCGGGGACCGGAGCATCAAGGCATCGTGTTCTGCGTCCGGATCGGGCGCATTCATGCTGACATCAGTCGCCAGCGCCGCAACTGAATCACCTTTTGCTGCGGCCATCATTCCCGGCACAGGCGCTCCACCGACGGGTGGTGACAAAGCACTTAGGGCAGCGCCTTGAACAAGGGCGCCACCAAGCGCTGTTGATTCAACGATCGGTCCGCCTGCCGGTGTCAGTGCCCCGCCTGGCTTACCAGGCTGGCCAGGCGTGCCGCTGCCACCCAGCAATTGCGCGACGGAACTGTTAGCCGGAGTCAGGCCCTCTGCAACACCCGCCGGGGATTCCCCCGCCGGCATCGACAGCGCCGCCAGCCAGTTACTCAGCGCGGACGGCAAGCTTTGGTCATCCAGAGGCAAACTATTTCCGCTCGCCAGTGCACCCGGAGACATCTGCAGCAGCTCATCAACGCTCCACCCCAATTGCTCGCCCAGGGCGCCGTCCAGCTCTGGCACCGCAGCACCTGACGGCAGTGACAACAGCGACTGTTCTGGGGGTAACGACACCCCGTGAGCGCTTAACAGGGCTCTCAAATCCGCGGCAAAGCGGCCTTCAGGGTCGGCCTTGCCATCACTGGCGTAGGACATAAAAAGCTTGTTTATCATATCCTTGCCATCAGACGATGCTGAACTGGCATCTGCGGCAAGCAGCCAGGAGCCCAATGCCCCGGCATCGGAGTCACCAGCCCCACGCGTCTTCGCCGCCGGCGATGCGGCGCCAACAATTGACATCAAATCAACAGTTACCAACATGTCCCATCCCTCTGCTTGATTGCCACAAGTCAGTACCCACACGGCAATGAACGGTGGCTTTACAATCTACTCAGTAAGGGACTTAGCAAGAAACCTGCCAGATTGATCAGGGGCAGCGTCGATGCGTATACGCGCGAGCACGGAGGGGGGTTGGAGCAGCATCAGGACCAGCCGGAGTCAGACGAGCGACGACGGGCAAACTCATCATGATTGCGTTGCTCATTCCGTGCCGTTTGAACATCAGCATCACGCTGTAGCCGTTCGAGCATTTTCTCCAGGCTCTTGTGGCGGATATCAAGTTTGCGCCAGTGCTCGCGTACCCGCTCCTGATCCTTTTGCATGTGCTCAATAAGTTCTCGCTGGTGGTTGATTGCGCGATCCAGTTGCTGATGGAAACCATCAAACAGCCGCAAGCGGTCGACCGTCATGCCCGCCTGACCGGACACCTGCATCTGATTCCTGTATTCCTGTTGATAGGCGTACAACTGGGACAACTTGTTTTCCTCAGCCTGAACACGCTGCTGCATCATGGCCAATGCCCGACCCGCCTTGTCTGCCTCGAGCCCGGCCAGACGCAGTACCGGCTGCATACGCTTGACGCGATTCAAGAGGCATTGCCTGATTGCTTGTCAGGCTGACCGGGTCTGTCACTGCCACCCAGGGTCGTTCGCGGTTGCAGTTGAGTAACATTGCCAGGGCCTGCAGCGCCGGTGCCTGCCCCCGGAAGTGAACGCCCCGGGGCGGGTGAGATAGCTTTACCCAAACGCTGTACAGCGTCGATCATGCCAACATTCTCGGTCAATCCCTGCTGCAAAAATTGACGCAGGTGCGGCATTCGTTCGATGGCAAAGTCAATATCCTTGTCTGCTCCCGTGGTGTAGGCACCAACGCTGATCAGATCACGATTCTGCTGATAACGCGAATACACCCGTTTAAACAACTGGGCTTTGGCCAGGTGGTCGGCACTGACTACTGCCGGCATCACACGACTGATGGACGCTTCGATATCAATAGCCGGATAATGGCCCTGCTCGGCCAATGTCCGCGACAATACGATGTGCCCATCGAGAATTGCTCGCGCCGAATCGGCAACCGGATCCTGCTGATCATCACCTTCGGTCAGGACTGTATAAAATGCCGTAATGGTACCCTCGCCGCTGTCGGCGTTGCCGGCACGCTCCACCAATTGCGGAATGCGTGCGAATACCGATGGCGGGTAGCCTTTGGTTGCGGGAGGTTCTCCGATTGCCAATGCGATTTCACGTTGCGCCATGGCATAACGCGTCAACGAATCCATCAGCATCAATACATCTTTGCCCTGGTCACGAAACCCCTCCGCGATGCGGGTCGTAATCATGGCCGCGCGCAAACGCATCAAAGGCGAATCGTCAGCCGGCGACGCCACAACCACTGATCTGGCCAGACCTTCTTCGGCCAGAATCTCATCAATGAATTCTTTAACCTCGCGGCCACGCTCCCCGATCAGGCCGACCACGATCACGTCAGCTTCAGTGAACCGTGTCATCATCCCCAGCAACACACTTTTACCGACACCGCTGCCGGCAAACAAACCGATACGTTGTCCCCGGCCCACCGTCAGCAACCCGTTTATCGCAGTAATGCCTACGTCCAGAGTCTCACGTATCGGCTGTCGTTTCAGGGGATTGATCGCTCGCACGGGTTTTGCTTCACTGCAACTCTGTATCGAAACCGGACCTTTGCCGTCGATAGGTTCGCCGAAACCATTCAGCACCCTGCCCAGCAAACCGTCGCCCACCCAGAGCCGCTGTACGCTGGGCGCAGGCACCACGCGCGCGCCAGGCTGCAAGCCTTCCACACTGTACAATGGCATCAGGAAGATACGTGGCCCGTCAAAACCAACAACCTCTGCCTCGATTTCCTTGCCACTACTGTGGCTGACCAGGCAGCGGCTACCCAGCGACACATTACAACCGACTGCTTCCAGCGTTAATCCCACAACACGTGTCAACTTGCCCACGATAACGGGACTGACTGTCAGGTGTTTTGTCGGCTGATAGCGGCGCAGCCGTTGTGCAAGGCTCTGTCGGGCTGTCATGGTTTGTCTTCTGTCGGAGGTTGTTGATTTGCATCGCTGCCCGCATCATCGTCGGCCAGCGCCGCTGCCTCTTCAGCGAGACTGCGTTTCGCGGCAGCTTTCTGCGTCTCACGCGGTGCCTTGACCACTGGTTCGGGGGCCTCTTCAAATGCTTCACCGGCCGGCACATCCGTTGCGGTATCGTCGTCGGCAAACTGACGCTGAACAATCTGCTCAATAACCTGGGCAAAGCGCTCGCCGGTCGTAAAATCAACCGCACTTTGATCAGTTTCCACCCGACAACCACCACGGTCAATGTGCTGATTCGCCACCACACGCCAGTTTTCGCCGCCTTCATCGGCAGCCTGCTGCACCAGCGGCTGATCTGCGGGATTGATCAGGATACGGACGTTGTCCCGGCTCGGCGGCAATGTTGCCAGTGCCTGCCTGACAATTTTCATGATATGACTGCTGTCTATCAGTAATTCGCGTTGAACCACGTTGCGTGCGATTTCGCGACTCAGGTCCAGCAGCGCTTTTTCCAGTTGGTAATCCTGTTCATTGATGGCGTGACTTAGCTGGGTCATCATGCCGTTTAATGTCTTTAATGCCTGTCGCAGCTCGGCTTCGGCTTTCTGCGTACCTTCCCGGTAGCCTTTGTCGCTGCCCTGTTTCCTGCCCTCTTCCAGGCCTTGCTGCAGCCCGCGCTCGTGACCCTGTCGGCGGCCTTCCTCCAGGCCTTTTTGCAGACCTTCCTGACGACCTGACAGCAGACCCTCTTCACGGGCCTGTTCGTAGGCCTGCATGCTGTCTGCTGTGGATGTTGAGTCTTTGGTCTGTGCGGGCGCTGCTCCGGTCTCATCGCTGCGCGCCGTCGTCTGCTCGACAGCCTGACGCAACGGCGAATCCGGGCGCGGTTCGGCCTGAATCAGTTTCCCGCCGGCACTGATGGTTGGCGGCATCCAGCGCATGACCGGGAGCTCTTCCAGATTTTTCTGACTGACACGGGTGGTCCCGTCAAAAATATGCCGCTGCATCATGCTGTCCTCATCAGATCATGGCCTCACCGCCACCACCAAGCTGTATCTCACCGGCATCCGCCATTCGGCGCGCCACGACCAGAATTTCTTTCTGTGCAGCTTCAACTTCAACGATTCGTACCGGACCCTTGGCCTCGAGATCGTCGCGCAGCAATTCCGCCGCACGTTTGGACATGTTGGCAAAGAATTTTTCTTTCAGATAATCGTCTGCGCCCTTCAATGCCAGAATCAGCACCTCGGAAGACACTTCGCGCAACAGCGCCTGAATGCCCCGGTCTTCGACTTCGCGCAGGTTGTCGAAGACGAACATCAGATCCTGAATCTGATTACCGAGGTCTTCATCAACATCCTTGATTGACTGCATCAACTCCTGTTCAACTGCACCGTCAAGGTTATTCATGATTTCCGCGGCCGTTTTGCGTCCGCCGATGGATGTCGACGGGTTTGAGCCTTTGCCTGAGAACTGTTTTTCCAGAATCAGGTTGAGCTCTTTCAGGGCCTCCGGTTGCACGCTTTCCAGTGCAGCGATACGCATCATGATTTCCAGTCGGACTTTCTCCGGAAAATTGCCCAGAATATTGGCTGATTGATCCGGTTCCAGGTAGCTAAGCACAACGGCCTGAATCTGTGGATGTTCCTGACGGATGACATCGGCCACCGAGCGCGGATCCATCCACTTCAGGCTGTTAATGCCGGAACTTGAGCCACCCAGCAGAATCCGGTCGAGAAAGCCGCGCGCGCGCTCCTCACCGAGCGCTTCGGTCAGCATATTACGAATGTAGTTTTCTGATCCCACGCCCAGGCCACTCTGGGCGCCGCATTCAGCCAAAAACAGGTTCAACACTGAAGACACGGTATCCTGGGATACCGACTTGAGAGCGGACATCGCAGCACCGACTTTCTGCACTTCTTTCGGTCCCATCTGTTTCAGGACTTCAGCGGCGTCTTTTTCCCCCATACTCATCAGCAGGATTGCCGCACGCTCCAGCGAGCTGACATTGCGGGCCGAATTCTCCATTGCGTTATTCTCAGCCATCGTTAGAAATCCAGTTTTTTACCACTTGCGCTGCACGCGCAGGATCTTCCGCCACCAGGCCCTTGATTGCGCCCAGCTGCCGCTCGTAACTCTCGGCAGGCCCCGCCAGTAGAATATCATCGCCCCCGCTCAGGGTCACCGAGTCTTCTTTCATTTTGTGCTCTGCCTTGATATCGGCATATCCGAGTTCACTTGAAGCATCGCTGGCGCCCGCGCGGCCGGCGCCACCGGCAACTGTCAGGCGCTTAAGCGATGGCATCAGGACGCCAAACACCAGTATCAGTAAAAACAGCGCGGCAGCAGCCTGGCGCAGGGCGGGGGCAAACCATGATGCCTGCCAGAACGGCATGGCAACACCCGCCATTTCTTCAGACTGCGCAAACGCTTTGTTGATAACCGTCACACTGTCACCACGCTCAACGCTATACCCCACTGCATCACGCACCAGCGCGCTGATACGCTCCATATCCTCAGCAGTCCAGCTCTGTGCAGCCTCGCCGGTAGGTTCATCGATAACAACGGCCACTGACAACCGACGCACGGAAACCGGGTCGTAGTTGGTATAGCTGATGGTCCTGTCGACTTCGTAGTTACGGGTTTCCTGCGATCGGATATTGTCCGGCTCCGCGACGGCTTCCTCACCCTCGACACCCTCCAGTGTTTCCGGTGCCGTTGCCGCCCCCGGCGGTTGATTGGACAGCGCCCCCGGAATTCCCGCAATCACATCACCCGTCGACCGACGCTCATTCAATGACTGCTCGCTGCGTACAACCGAGGCTTCCGGGTTGTAGGTTTCCGCAGCCTGTTCGGTACGGGTGAAATCAACATCAGCCGCAACTTCGGCGGTAAATCTGCCCGCCCCCAGCAAGGGATGCAGAATACGATTGATCCGCCCGACCAGCGTTTCCTCGTATCGACGTACATACGCAAACTGCTCAGCTGCCATCATCATTTCGGTATTTTCGCCGGTGCGGGACAACAGATTGCCCATCTGATCAACAACGGTGACGTCCTCGGGCATCATCTCCGGCACACTGGAGGCAACCAGGTTGGCAATAGCCTGCACCTGAATATCAGATAGCTGACGTCCTGAATGCAAGGCCAGAAAAACCGACGCTGTCGGTTTGCGACTGTTGCGTACAAATACCGAACGCTCCGGCGTGGCCAGATGTACGCGTGCAGATTGAACATGGCGGAAGCTGGTAATAGTGCGTTGCAACTCGCCTTCCATACTGCGCTTATACCGGTTTTCCTCCATAAACTGACTGGTGCCCAGGCTCTGTTCCTGGTCCAGAAATTCGTAACCATAACCGTTATCACGCGTGACGCCGGCGCTGGCAACCTGCAGGCGCACCGAGTCCACCGAATCTGAGGGCACCAACAACACACCGGACGCCGGATCAATGCGATAAGGAATGCTGGCTGTGTCCATCACCTGCACCAGAGCTGCCGTATCAAAACCCTGCATGCTCGGATACAGCGGCTGGTAACTCTCTTTCTGTGACCACAGCACTACGGAGAAACCCAGCGCAATACTGGCGGCCAGCGCGAGCATCAAACCGGCCTGCCGAACCAGGTTGAGGCTGTTGAAACCCTTCATGAAATTGCTGCTGTAAGCAGAGCCTTGAGCGCCCTCTGTGGGCACCAGTGCATTTTGTGATTGCGCCGAATCTGCTGTTGCCATGTTCTTACCCTGCTAGTGTATTGTGCCCGTTGCCGACAATCAGATAGGCATATTCATGATGTCCTGGTACGCACTGACCAGGCGGTTGCGAACTTGTGTCATGGCTTCAAATGAAACACTGGCCTTCTGCATCTGGATCATGACCTGCGTGATATCAACTTCCGGATCACCCATTTCAAATGCGCGTTGCAGGGAGCTTGACTGCATCTGTGTCTCATTGACCGAATCCACCGCCTGCTTGAGCATGTCAGAGAATCCGACCCGCTCTGAAGATTGGGTGCCGTCGACGCCACGCCCCTCGTTGACGGCATTGCTCAGGTCCGGGGCCTGCATCGAGGGGGTTTGCATCTGCCCTCGAATATCCCGCATCTGGGTCAACAACTGATTGATATCTACTCGATCGGTTACACCATTCATTCGCGTCTCTCCGTTTTTTTATGCGCTAACCAGCGAATCAATATTGATGCCCGAGTCTCTCATGCGGGCCAGTTTGTAGCGCAGCGTTCGCGCGCTTACACCCAGTTCTTCAGCGGTCTCCTTGCGCCGTCCCCGCTGCTTTTTCAAGGTCTGCAGAATAATCTCGAACTCGCGCTGTTTAAGATCGTTGCCCAGTACCTGATTGTCTTTATCACTGCCTGCCGACCAGAATTCAGGCTGGTCATTGTGCAGAGACAGTGACTCAGCATTTTGCCCAGTGGCAACCGGCATCAGTTCAGCAGCGTCATGATCCGGTACCAGCGCAAGGCTGGCAGCGGAAATCACGTTGCCGTCCTGAATTATCAGCGCCCGCTGCAGAACATTGTCCAGCTCCCGCACATTGCCGGGCCAGTCGTAAGCCATCAGATCATGTTTCGCACGCTGGTCCAGCGTCGTCACTCCCCGCCCCATGCGCGCAGCATGTTGTTGCAGCAGACGTTCTGCCAGCGGCACAATATCCTGACGGCGCTGCCGCAATGGCTGCCAGGCCAACGGAAAAACACTCAATCGGTAGAACAGATCCTCACGGAAACGGCCATCTCGCACGCATGCTCGCAAATCCCGGTTGGTCGTAGCGATCACTCGCACATCAAGCTGCAGGGTCTTGCGACTACCCAGCCGCTCAACTTCGCGCTCCTGCAGAACCCGCAGAATCTTGGCCTGCAAGCCGATATCCATTTCCGAAATTTCATCAAGCAGTATGGTGCCACCTTCGGCTTGCTCGAATTTGCCGGGACTGCTTTGGTAAGCACCGGTGAACGAGCCCTTTTCATGACCAAACAAGGTGGCTTCCAGCATGTTTTCAGGGATCGCAGCACAGTTGATGGCAATAAAGGGACCATTGGCACGCTTTGATTGCTGATGAATGTATTGTGCCAGCACTTCCTTGCCTGTGCCGCTTTCGCCCGAGATCAGCACGGTCGCATCCGACTGCGCCACCTTCTTCGCCAGCCCCAGCAATTGCTGGCTGGAGGGTTCGATAGCGATGGGTTCCGAGTGCCCCGCAACTTTCTGGGTCAGATACTTTTCCACGGTAGCCAGCAGCTGTTCCGGCTTGAAGGGTTTCAGCAGATAGTCAACCGCCCCTTCTCTCATGGCACGAACCGAACTGCCTATGCTGCCAAATGCGGTGATCAGTACCACCGGCATAACCGGAAACCTGGCGCGCAGCTGCTGTAGCAATTCATGGCCGTCCATGCCATCCATATTGATATCGGACACCACCATGTCAACACGCGATTGTGTCAGCATCTGCAATGCCGACTCCCCCGATTCGGTGGTCTGGACCTGGTAACCCGCATACTCAAGCGTATCACTCAGGGCCTGACGCAGGTCCCAGTTATCTTCCACTACCAGAATACTCGCCTTGCTCATTTGCTGCTCCCTGTTGCCGAGGCGCGGTTTGTGTCGTGAACACAGGGCAGAATAAATCCCGCCCGTACGCCGGTGTTGTCGGAATCGGAATGGCTATCCGCAATATTTTCAATAAAAAAACTGCCACCATGGGCACGCGCCACAACCTGAGCCACCGCGAGCCCCAGCCCGGTACCTTGTGCCCGCGTGGTATAGAAGGCTTCAGTCACCTGATCTATAACAGCAGGATCGATACCCGGACCATTATCCTGCACGTAGAGACGGATCAGGCCCTGCTCATCGGCACGGTCTGCTCTGACCTGCAGCTGCACGGTGCTGCCCGCATTCTGGATAGCGTTTTCCAGCAGATTCAATAAGGCGCCAATCAACGATTCCTTATTGCATGACAACTGGCACTCAGCGAGAGAATTGACCCACTCGCAGCTGAGCGCATCGTGTCTGGAATCGGGGCACAGCATGACATCCGCCGCCACGCGCGCCTCGTCGAGAATCTGATGGACTGGCAGTGTTTCATCCAGAATGGCTTCACCACGGGCAAAAATCAGCATGTCGCGCACCTGTCGCTCCATGTTGTGCAATCTCGACATCAACCGCTCATGCGTGCGCACGTTACGGCCCTGATCACCGTCCGCCGACGCAGACAGGTTGCCCGCGTAAAGCATTGCTGCTGACAGCGGCGTGCGGATCTGATGTGCCAGTGACGAGACCATCTTGCCCATTTCCAGCAGACGTTGATGGCGGCTCAGATGCTGTTGTAAGCGACGGGTTTCAGTCTGGTCGGTTATCAGGATAATCTGGCCGGGCTCTTCCTCAAGCGAACGCGACAACAAACTGACGCGCTTGCCATTGCCCAGGGATATTTCATGACCATCGTCACTGCGCGGTGCAAAGCGGTCGCGAATAATATTGACCCAGGGTAAACCCGTCAGTGGTTCACCCAGCAGGGCCACGGCAGCGGCGTTGCACTCGGAGACCACGCCCTTGCCGTTGAGCACCAGTACACCGCCGGGTAACAGCTGCAGTAAATTCTGCAGGCGACGGGCTATACGCTCTTTTTCCGATAACTCGCGCAATCGTTGCGCATTGGCGGCTTCCAGCTCACGGGTCAGGTCAAGAACCCGGTTTTCGAGGACCTGGTAGCTATGTGACAGCTCACCGGATATCTCATTGAACGCCTTGAATGCCAGCTCAAGGGCCTTGGCCCCGTGATGGTCACGCTGAGCATCGGAAATCTGTTGAACGGATTGTAGTCTGGAGAGCGCCATTGATGCCTGATCCTGTTGATTATGTTTAATCTGGTATCAGGATTGAGAAAGCAATGTCTATGCCATCTATTTATAAATATAAATATCAACGGGTTATGTATTTTAATCGACGGCAAGGTCAAATATTTGACCGCGCCAACAGGAGGCAGGACGATTCATTGACGCGGGCTTGATGCAGAAGACGAGCAGATTGACGGGCAGATTGACGAACAGTCAAACCCTGGGCGTAGTAACGCCGGTCTGCCCCATGTATTTGCCACCACGCTGTTTGTAAGTGACCTCGCACTGCTCGTCTGACTGGTAGAAAAGCATCTGCGCCACACCTTCATTGGCGTATATCTTGGCAGGCAAAGTCGTGGTGTTGGAGAACTCAAGCGTTACATGCCCTTCCCACTCCGGTTCCAGTGGCGTAACGTTGACAATGATACCGCAGCGGGCATAGGTGGATTTGCCCAGGCAGACCGTCAACACATCACTGGGTATGCGGAAATATTCCACGGTTCTGGCCAGCGCAAAGGAATTCGGCGGAATGATGCAGTAAGGTTCATCGATGCTGACAAAGCTGCTTTCATCAAAATTTTTCGGATCCACCACACTGGTCGTGTGTACATTGGTGAAAATCTTGAATTCTGACGCGCAACGAACATCGTAACCGTAGCTGGAGGTGCCATACGAGATAACCTTGTTGCCGTCTATATAACGCACCTGGCCCGGCTCGAACGGCTCAATCATGCCGTGTTTCTGCGCCATTTCACGAATCCATCGGTCAGACTTGATACTCATACTGTGTCCTGCCTCAAAAAAAAACCAGGCGCAATCATACGATGGATTGCGCCTCAGTTCACTATAGGGGAGATACAAAAAGCCGTTACTGTGCTACCAGCCGGGGTTCGTCGAACAGCCCCTCGGAGTAGCTTGCCGGAATCCGGTAGCGCTGCAGAATATCGCCTTCGCTGGTGATCGCTTCGTCATGATCTACGACCAGCTGAAAACCGGAATCGCTACGAAACACCACGAACTCATCGTTGTTATCACGCAGTTGTCGGACAAAATCATAAAAATCGCGCACCGGCTCGCCATTGATGGTATCTACAATCCAGTTCCGGACATCGTGATAACCCAGGTTCACGTCGGCCGCCAGTACCTGCAGCGCCACCACCATTTCCCGACGCTCTGGTGAACTCCATTGACTGCGCGCATGCAGCAGATTTACCGGAGCACTGCGCGTCCAGTCGGCACCCCAGCGCTTGATCAGGTTCATGTTCAGCGGCACAAACAGGATACCACCGTAAATGTAGTATTCAGGCAGTGCGTCGAATTCCTCCGCCCGGACCAGGCTGTAGTTTTCCTGCCGCCGTTGCGCGGTCAGCGTGACCGTGCGCACCTCACCATGACGTGACAGCGTCAGCTCGACGTCTTCACCAATCTGTTTGAGATCGATCGCGTGTTTGTAATTTGTCTGCAGTGTACGGCTCAGGCTGATGGTGCTGTCTCCGGCGATAGCCACTCCGTCAATGCTCAGTACCACATCATTCTCCTGCAGAATGCCATCGGCCGGCGAATTGCTGAACACCTTGATCACCAGCACCCCGCTCTGGTCCTCCTGCAGGCCATAAGCGGCCTTGGCGGCGGGACTTTCAAGATCCTGGCTGCGGAAGCCCAGATCGGGAAAACCATCGTAGCGGCCATCGCGGGCGTCCGTCAGCATGTGACGCAATATATCAGGGGGCACAAAATAGCCCAGCGCCTCAGTGCGCCCGCCGGCCGCCGATTGCATGACCACGCCTGTGATTTTGCCGTCAACGATCACCGGCCCGCCACTGTTGCCCGGGTTTATTGCCGCGTCGATCTGACCGGCCAGCAGGTATTCACCAGAATGTGCATAGACCTGTTGCTCTACCCGGGACAAAATGCCTTTGGTGACACTCAGGGTGCGCCCACCAACCGGATAACCAAACACAAATACCTCCGTGTTGGGCTCCGGCAAGTCGCCGATAGCAAGCGCTGGTGTGTCATCGAAAAATGCCGGATCTTCAACCTCAAGCAGGGCAAGATCGGACGCGTGTGAAACAAACCGCACGCTTGCCTGATAACGCTGCGGGTCGTTGTGCTTTTGCACCTGAACGTAGCTGGCATTGGCAACCACATGGGCATTGGTAAGAATACGCTGCCCGTCTACGACAGCGCCGGAGCCACTGCTTTGCGAGGGTGTCAACAGGCGCCATGGGGTAAAGTAGTCGGGCGCAGCAGCCGTTGTATAAATTTTAACAATAGAGCTTTCTATTTCACGGATTTCTTCGCTGATCTGTGCACTGGCTGCGCTGCTGACCAGGAGCAGCCAGCAAAAAACCAGCGCCGCAGACAGAGATTGCCGCGTCGCGATTGCGGCAGAGTCTGCTGCAGCCATCAGATATCCCCTTGTCGTTTATATTATGTGTACCGGACCGTTGACCGAGTAAACCCGAAAAATCGCTCCGGCGTCAAATGCTTTTATAAAATACGCATTCCCGGTTGTGCCCCTTGATCAGGGCTGAGCAGCCAGATATCGGCGCCTCCGGGACCGGCCGCCAGCACCATACCCTCAGAAAGCCCGAATTTCATCTTGCGTGGCTTGAGGTTTGCCACCACCACGGTGAGTCGCCCTTCCAGGTCCGCTGGTTTGTAGGCGGAACGAATACCGGAGAAGACGTTGCGCTGAACGGGGCTGCCATCCTGACCAGGACCAAGGTCCAGGGTCAGTTGCAGAAGTTTGTCGGCGCCGTCTACGTAGGCCGCTGCTGATATGAGAGCCACCCGGAGGTCAACCTTGACGAAGTCAGCAAACTCGATCTCGTCGGCAATGGGTTCGTTGGCGATGGGCTCAGGGCTGTTTATCGGCTCAGGGCTGTTTCCTCGCTCAGGGCTGTTTCCTCGCTCAGGGCTGTTCACCGCCTCTTTGACTTCAGCGCGGCTCGCGGCCAGCAGGGCGTCGATGCTGGCCGGGTCGACACGTGTCATCATCGACGTAAACGCGTTTATCCGGTGCCCCAGCAGCAGGCGGTCAACATCCGCCCAGCTCGATACCTCTGCATTCAGAAAGGTTTCCGCCTTGTTCGCCATCGCCGGCAATACCGGTTTCAGGTAGATCATCAACAGACGAAACAGATTGATACCTGTTGTGCAGATCGCCTGCACTGCCGGGTCTTGCGGATTCTGTTTCGCCAGTACCCAGGGCTGCTGCTCAGCAATATACTGGTTGCCCTTGTCGGCCAATGCCATGATCTGGCGCACAGCCTTGCTGAATTCACGCTGCTCGAAGGCACTGGCGATGTCGCTGGCAGCGCTCTGACATTCAGCAAGCAATGCCGGGTTTGACGGTTGCTCTGACAGTTTCCCGTCGAAGCCACGGGCAATGAAGCCGGCGCAGCGGCTGGCGATATTGACCACCTTGCCAACCAGGTCGGCATTCACTTTTTGGCTGAATTCGTCGAAGCTCAGATCAAGGTCATCCACCCCCGCCCCGAGGCGTGAGGCCAGAAAATAACGCAGGTATTCCGGGTCCAGATGCGCCAGGTAAGTCCCGGCATTGATAAATGTACCACGTGATTTGGACATCTTTTTGCCATTGACGGTCATGAAACCGTGAGCAAACACCGCCGTTGGTGTGCGGTAGCCGGCATCGCTGAGCATGGCCGGCCAGAACAGCGCATGAAAATTGATGATGTCTTTGCCGATGAAATGGTACAGCTCGGTATCACAACCAGGCTTCCAATAGTCATCAAAATTGTACTCACTGCGCTCGCACAGATTCTGAAAACTGGCCATATAACCGATAGGTGCATCCAGCCAGACGTAGAAGTACTTGCCAGGTGCATCCGGGATTTCAAAACCGAAATACGGCGCATCGCGGCTGATATCCCATTCCTGCAGTCCCGAGTCCAGCCATTCGCTGAGTTTGTTGGCGACCTGATCCTGCAGAGTGCCACTTCGGGTCCAGGCTTTGAGCATGTCGGTGAATTCCGGCAAGCGGAAGAAGTAATGCTCGGATTCGCGTTCGACCGGTGTCGCACCCGACAGAGTGGAATACGGTTCAATCAGTTCAGCGGGCGTGTACGTGGCACCACAGGCTTCGCAGTTGTCCCCGTATTGATCGGGTGTTCGGCATTTGGGGCAGCTTCCCTTGACAAAGCGGTCCGCCAGAAACAGCTCTTTCTCCGGGTCAAACAATTGCTTGATGGTGCGGACATTGATCCTGTTATTGGCGCGCAGTGCTTTGTAGATTGACTCCGAATAATGCCGGTTCTCCTGCGAATGTGTGGAATGGTAATTGTCGAAGTCGATCAGAAAACCATCATAGTCGGCTTTGTGTTCGGAACGTACCCGGTCAATCAACTGCTCGGGGGTGATGCCTTCATTCTCAGCGCGCAACATGATGGCCGTGCCGTGAGCGTCATCAGCGCAGACATAGACACAGTCCTCGCCACGCAATTTCTGAAAACGCACCCAGATGTCGGTCTGCACCGCCTCCAGCACGTGACCCAGGTGGATGGGGCCATTGGCGTATGGTAAGGCGCTGGTGACGAGAATTTTACGGTTTGACACAGTGTTGTTTCCTTTTTTAAAGCCAGGGCTTTTATGCGCTCAAGGCTGTTTATCCGCTCAAGGCTGTTTATCCGCTCAGGGCTGTTTATCCGCTCAGGGCTGTTTCTAAGCTCAAGGCTGTTAATTCGCTCAAGGCTGTTAATTCGCTCAAGACTGTTTTCGCGCTCAGGGCTGTTCAATCATTTCAAAATCTTCTTTACCGACGCCGCACTCAGGGCACATCCAGTCATCGGGCACATCCTCCCACGCAGTACCGGGTGCGATGCCATCATCAGGCCAGCCTTCGGCTTCGTCATAAATCAGTCCACAAACAATACACTGCCATTTTTTCATATTCCGGGGCCATTCTCTGTCTGTCAGTTCAGGTTTTAAATCAGCGTACCCTCTCCCACTGGCTGCCAGTGCCGGGTACCGGGGTGCAGATGATACTTGATCAGGGCCGTTATGGGCAAAAGCATGGGCCATGCTAAACTGCGCCCTAACCCTGCAAACCTGATTTAAAGCGATCAACGCGTGAATGAATTCTATGTAGTGCTGGCGACCATCGCACTGATCAACTGTGTCGGTCTCAGTCGAATAACGGGCCCGGCTTCGTGGTTCAGCCCCCTTCACAATCCGGGTGTGGCCATGTTGTTCGCCCTGAATGCCGCCGGATTGCTGGTCATGACAACACTGCTCAGCATGAGTGTCCTCGCTGTCGCAGCCCAATTTGCAGGCATGACGCTGCCACCCTGGCTGAGTGTCGCACTGCCTGCAGTCACGGCGGGATTTTTGTTATTACCAGTCACTGCTCTGATACGCACCCACTTTACCCTGCAGTATCGACGCTTGCGCCTGCTGCTGCCGGTTGCCGCGCTGGAGGCCACCATTCTTGCCAGTATCCTGTTGCTGGCAAGCCCGGATTTTCTGCGTTGGCCAACCCTGGCCTGGGTATTCGGCGCGGCCGTCGGCATTGTTACATCAGTAGTAATTTTTGGCGGCCTGCGCCGTCATCTGAACGCTCCCGATGTCCCCGGTTCCTGGCGGGGCTTGCCTGTTGAACTGATATCCGCAGGCATTCTTGCTCTGATTGTACTCAGTCCCGCGCGGGGGCTGGCTTCATGATGGCGGCCTGGGTTGTTTTGCTGGTTTATATCGCCGCACTGGCCATCGTTTGCATGGCCCTGTACAAACGGCTGACCCGCTCCAGGGCAACAGGCAGTGCCGCCGGCAAGCGCTCAGATATTATCGAGCGCATCAACGCTTTGCTGCCACAAACGCAGTGCGGACAGTGCGGACACCCCGGCTGCCGCCCTTATGCGGAGGCCATCAGCACCGGTGCCGCCATCAACCGCTGTCCACCTGGCGGTGCCAACACCATCCGGCGGCTGGCAAACCTGCTGGAGCAACCGTTACTGCCACTGGATCCGCGCCACGGTGTCGAATCCGAACGCAAGGTTGCCTTTATCCGCGAGCATGAGTGTATCGGCTGTACCAAATGCATCCAGGCCTGTCCGGTGGACGCCATCGTGGGAGCCCCCAAACGCATGCATACGGTTATCGTGCGGGACTGCACAGGTTGCGATCTTTGTGTTGAGCCCTGCCCTGTCGATTGCATCGATATGGTGTCGCTGCCCGAAGCCCAAGGGCAGGGACAGGGACAGGGACAGGGACAGGGACAGGGACAGGCGTATACTGACGCCGACTCTGCACACTGGCAGCAACGCTTTGAACGCCACCAGGCACGCAGCCAACATGATGCTCTGGCGCTGCAGGAGCGCAAATTGCAGAAACTTCAAAGCAAAACCAAAGCCCTGGCCGATGGCGAATCCGTTTCACGACATGACCCGGCCAAGACTAATGCCGCTACATCGGTGGCAGGCAAAACCCAGGCGCAGATCCAGGCGGAAATTGCAGCCGCGGTTGCGCGAACGCGAGCGCGCAAAGCCGCATTGCAGGCTGACAACAAACCAGGCACGCCGGAGCAGACAGAATGAGCATTTTTACGGGCGAGCTTTTATGGCTCCTGGTGCCTCTTGGTTTCATCATGGCCGGTTTGCTGACAGCCGGGTACAGACTGCTGAGTGGTCGCCACCAACGTGAACCGGACGCTGACCAGGTTGATCCGTCCATACGTGTACGTGTGACAGGTAAAATTTCATGAACAGAGAAAAACGCCTGGAGATCTTCCGGCGGCTGCACACGGAGAACCCCAATCCGGTAACTGAGCTGGAATACAGCTCCACCTTCGAATTGTTGATCGCCGTCATTCTTTCTGCGCAGGCCACCGACGTCGGTGTCAACAAGGCCACACGAAAACTCTACCCGATCGCGAACACACCGGAGGCGATTCTGGCACTGGGCGTGGATGGTCTGAAAACTTACATCAAGACAATCGGCCTGTTCAACACCAAGGCCGAAAACATTATCAAAACCTGCGCCGCCCTGGTTGAACAACACAACTCCGTGGTACCGGACACCCGTGAGGCGCTTGAGGCATTGCCCGGAGTTGGCCGCAAGACTGCCAATGTTGTACTCAACACCGCCTTCCGGCAGGCCGCGATGGCCGTAGACACTCACATTTTCAGGGTCGCCAACCGCACCGGTATCGCACCTGGCAAGAACGTGCTGGAAGTGGAGAAAAGACTGATGCGCCTGGTGCCTGCAGACTATCTGCTGGATGCGCACCACTGGTTGATTCTGCACGGCAGGTATATCTGCATCGCACGCAAGCCGCGTTGCGCGGCCTGCGTGATCTACGATTTATGCGAATACCGGCAGAAAACCCCGGTAGACTGAGGCTGGTTCAGCCGGTAACGGGCTTCCTGCCGGTCAGCGGTTGCGCGGTCCTGACGGTGCGTGTGCCGGCAGCGCTGGCAGAGAGCCCACCATGCCATCTGGCCGCGCCTTTTCCAGCATGCGTTGATAGGCCGGCCGGGCCTGAACTTTTTCCATCCACGCGGTAGTTTGCGGGAACAATCCGGCATCAACAATGTTCAGCTGGAAAGCAAAATTCAGTGGAAATAACATCATGATGTCGGCAGCCGAAAAGTCAGCGCCACCGAACCAGGGTTTGTCAGTCAGGAAATCTTCAGCAAATTGCACCACCTGTTCGGAGTCAACGAGCGGCGAGCGTTGTGTCGGTGGCTGTATCTGCCAGACCCGGTAATCCGCAATCGCACGTGCGGCCAGTGACCCTTCCGAATAATGCATCCACATCAGGTGGGTCGCGAAATCAGGCGAATCCAGCGGCGGCACCAGCTGGCCATCACCATGGCGTGCCAGAATCATTTCCATGATGGCACCTGATTCGACCAGCACCTGATTCCCATAGGTCACTGTCGGCGCCACCGGCATGCCCGGGTTGATGGCACGAATGGCCGCCATGGACGCCATCAGGTCGCCGCGTTCAAAAGCAAGGTTGTACGGCAGCCCCAGCTCTTCCATCATCCATACCAGACGTTCGGATCGCCGACCTTCCAGGTGATAGATGGTAAATTCCGGCATCGGCATGGTGCTCTCGCCGGTGCTGGTCTGAGCAGTGGCCTGACCACCCGGTGTGAATGCAGCCAGACCGGCCACGCCGACACTGAACAGGCCGACAAACATCATTGATTTTATTGCCCCGATATTTCCACGCATGTTGTACTCTCCGTCACAATCCATTTCCGATATGCTGTTTCAACAGCCACTTGATCAGTGCCCGACTGTTGGTCAGCACGCGCAACCCATCGTATCCCAGTCAAGCGGTCAATACCATCAGCCTTTATGCTGAGCGGCCAGGGCTTCAAGCGCGTCACCCGTCAGGCGCTGCACCGTCCAGTCATCCATGGCAACGGCGCCGATGGAACGGTAGAACCTGATGGCGGGTTCATTCCAGTCCAGCACCGACCACTCCAGCCGACCGCCCTGACGCTGACGGGTCAGATGCGCCAGATAGGTCAGCATCGCTTTGCCAATACCTTTCCCGCGCATCTCCGTGAGCACAAACAGATCTTCCAGGTAGATGCCGGGGCGGCCCAGAAATGTAGAGAAATTGGGGAAGAACAAAGCAAATCCGACAGGTTTGTGCTCCCACTCGGCGATGATCACCTCGGCAACCGGTCTGTCGCCAAACAGGTAGTCGGTAAACAAGGCCTCGGTTGCAACAACTTCATGCAACAGCTTTTCATAAATCGCCAGCTCACGTACGAACGCCAGTATGACCGGCACATCATTGATCACGGCCGGACGAATTGTCATTTTTTCTGAATTTTTTTCCACACTAGTCTCATTATTTTCTGATGGTGATTTTTCACGCAGCCGTCAGACGAATCACACGATCTGCCATTTCCAGCGGCGCCGGCCTGTGAGTCACAAACACGATGCTGGCATCCAGTTTACGTAACTGCTCCAGTATCGCCGCTTCGGTAGCAGGATCCAGATTCGCCGTTGCTTCGTCAAGAAAAAGAAATCGCGCCGGCTTGTAAAATGCCCGTGCCAGCAAGATCCGCTGTCCCTGACCGGCAGACATGATTGACCCCATATCACCGATCAGACTGTTATACCCCATTGGCAGGTGGCTGACAAAGTCATCAATGTGAGCCATCGCCGCTGCCTGCTCCACTCTGTCGTAATCAACATCGCCTGCGAACAGCGTAATATTGTCCATGATGGTGCCGGAGAGCAACTGATCACCTTGCAGCACGCCCGCACAACAGTCACGAAACTGGCGCAGCCCCACCTGCCTGATGTCTGTACCGTTTACGCTGACGACTCCACGCTGGGCGGGTAACAGCCCTGCCATGATTTTCATCAGGGTTGATTTGCCTGAACCTGACGGCCCGGCAATGGCAAGCATCTCACCGGGCTGCAGATCGACACTGATATCGCTCAGCGTTTCGCTGTCAGTGCCCGGATACGTATAACTTACTTGCGCCAGGCTCAACGTTCCCTCCACCGGTTTGCGAATGACCGGCAGATTCAACGACTCAACCTCTTTCTCTGCACAACTGATATCCGATACCCGCTCGAGTTGCAATTTTACCAGTCGTATCTGTACCACCTTTTCCACGAACGAGCGTATCGAGGTGGAAAAATTGCCTTTTAATGCGATAAACGCAGTGAGAAAACCCAGGGTGATTTCACCATCAAGCACCAGCATTGCGGCCAGATAAATCACCAGGATATTCTCCAGTGCGAACAGCAATCCATAAATCGCATCAAGGTTGATGGTAAAACGGCTCAAAGCGACCTGGGTATTGATCTGTTCAGCGTACAGGTTACGCCATAAGGTCAACCGCTGAAGTTCGCGACAATAGAATTTTATTATTTCTATGGTCCGCATATTCTCCATCAGGCTTGTGCTGGTCTTCGCTTCGGCGACAATGATCTGTTCCTGCATAGTCTGAATTCTGGGGATCAACCCCAGCTTCAACACCGTGACCAATCCGACAAAACCGAGCACGACAAACGCCAGCAACGGGCTGAAATAGAACATCACTGCCAGTGTTATCAGGGCAAAAGCCCCATCAAGAACGACGGTGATCAGATCTTCAGTGATAATGCGCCGGATTTCGCGAATCGAACCAAAGCGTGACACCAGGTCACCGACATGGCGTTTGGCAAAATAATCGACGGGCAGACTCAGCAAATGATTGAACACATTACCTGCCATTTGAAAGCCGAGCTGGTTGGAAAAATATAGTTGCACGGTCGAACGCGCAAAGGTCATGGCAACGTTACTCAATGCCAGCAGGAAAAATCCGATCGCCAACACACCAACTATGTCACGATCCTGCTTCGCCAGACCCTCATCAATGACCAGCTGCATATAGAAAGCGCTGCCAATCGACGCAAGCTGCAGAAACAGCGACAACACAAACAATTGACCGACAGCCAGGTAGAAACCGGGATACTTGCGAAACAAATCCGTCAGGCGGGATTGCAACGTCCGGGTTTGCGCAACAAACTCTAGGCCGGGCGTCACCTCCAGAGCAACGCCGGTAAAATGTCGGCTGCACTCCGCGAGAGTATAGCTGCGCACACCGATCGCCGGATCATGTATCACCACACCTTTGCGACTGACGCGTTTCAGCACAACAAAATGTGTCATGTCCCAGTGCAATATCGCCGGAACTTGCAGGTTTCGCAAATCATCAAGATCCAGCTTCAGTGGTCTTGGGCTGATCTGCAGGCTTTGCGCAGTTGCCATGACATCAGCCAGACTTGCGCCACGGGCCGATACAGGATAATCACGCCTTAAACTGTTCAAATCGGTCTTCTGGCCGAAATAACCGGAGATCATGGCAATGCAGGCCAGTCCACATTCTGCTCGCTCGGCCTGCAGAATCAGAGGCAGGGTATTTTGCCTGCCAAACAGTGAACTGATCACAGGCGCCTGCCCAGATCACTCATAGGCGAGATCAGCTTTTGCAGGACGGTTTGTTCTCCGGTCACGATGTCAGCCGAAAATTGCATGCCCGGCCTGAATTGCCTGCCGGAGCTTGCATTCGCGGCAATGGCCTTGTCCTCGCTGAGGCTGCTGGTAGCGCTGAGGCTCATATTCTTGCTGAGGCTCTTATTCTCGCTGAGGCTCTTATTTTCGCTGAGGCTCTTATTTTCGCTGAGGCTCTGATCAGCGACGCGGGCTCTGGCCAGATAAACCGGCTCGCGCACGTCAACCGGGAACAGGAATTCCCGGGGATCCATGACCGATTCGGCAACACTGACTATTCGTGCCGGGAAGCTACCATAGGTTTGATACGGATACGCGTCATAGGAAATCATGACAGCAATGCCCGGACGCACATTCGCCAGTGCACGCGAGGGCAAATACAGCCAGGCCTCAAGCTCCCTGTCAGCATGCAGCAAGGTCAACACTGGTTCACCCGGATCAATAACATCGCCGCTGCGCATGACAAAGTTACTCACAATGCCATCGCGCGTTGCTGTGATCGTGAATCTGCTCTGAGCCTGCACTTCATGACGCTGAGCCAGTAACTGCGACACGGTGTTTTCCAGAACCAGCCGCTCCTCCCGGGCCAGCAACGGTTGCTGTGCAAGCTGCTGTTCGGCCTGCTCGATTGTTTGCAAATGTCTGGCAATGGCAAGTTCCCCGGCCGTGGCTTGTTGTTGCAACAGATAGAGCGCCGACGAGACCTGTCTGTGCTCATGCTCGGAAATGGTTTTGACCGCCAACAACTGCTGACTGGCGTTGTAATCCTGTTCGGCAAGGACCACACGGCGCAGAAGAATTTGCTGTTCCTGTTTTAACAGATTCAGCGCGTCGCGCAGGCCGACCAGTTGCTGGCGAATCTGTTTTTCCTGCGCCTCGAACCGGGACGCGAGCACGGTTTTACGGCGCGCCAGCTGTTGCAACTGGATATCAATCTGCTGCATGACTGTAGCCATCGCCTGCTGCCCCTGATGATCAAACTGGGCGTCTGTCGCGACAGCCAGAACGGTGCCGGCTTCAACAAATTCGCCTTCACTAACCAGAACCTCCGCCAGCACCCCGGTTCGACTACCATAGATCTTGACTTCGCCTCCCGCTGAAGTCAGATAACCCCTGACACGCTCCGTCTGTTTTATGTTCGCGCTGGCCGCAAACGCCACAAAGCAGGCAAACAGGACCAACATAACCAAAACCATCAGTTTGACAGACAGGGGTTGATAGAATACGGCTTGCCCAAAGCCTGAGCCTTGTTGCGCAGCAAACACTTCCGGGCGAAACAGTGGTGTGCTCATCTCAGCGCTCCGCTTCCAGATAGGCTGGCAACAAAGGCAAGTACTTCCACTGTTCGGGCCATTGTCGAATCCAGTTTTCTGCCAGCTCGGCCAGTTTTTGCGTAATTCTGACGGTGGCATGCTGCAGGCTTTCGCCCGGCTGCATCCGGGTTTCGATCACCGGCGCCATCAATATACGATTCCTGCCCCTACTTTCGAAGGTGACAAACGGGATGATATTACTGCGACCAAGAATCGCCAGTTGCGCAGGGCCTTTAACAAAGCGTGCACGGTGCCCGAAAAAATTGACCGTGACCGTACTGCCAAAGTCTTCGCGCAAATCGAAGAGTATCGCCAGCGTGTGCTGGCCTCGCCGTAAAGCACTGACAATAGTGGCAGGCTGCTGTTGCTCGTGGTAGATAACACGATGCGAGATACGGTCAGCAGAAAAATTCTGCATGCCATGATTGTCCGTCATATCCCTGCGCAGGGAAATGGCACAGCGCCCTGGGTCCGACGATGCAGACAGGACCCTGAAGGCACCAAAAAAATCGCCCATATGAATGCTTGCCAGAACCCGGGAATCAGTATTGTTGGCTATCAGCCGGCAGTAGTCATTTCGATCTGGCCAATCAAATTTTTGCAGGTAACACTCACTCTCGGGTCGGTTGTCCAGGTGCAGCAAGCGCCTGGCAAAGTTGAAATGGAACCAGAACAATTGTTGCCGGCATATCGTTCTTACCTGCGTCTGCGGCTCATGTAACAGATATCCCAGCACTATTAACTGACCGGAGAATTGACTGTCAGCGCTGGCCTGGCGCGACGACAACCAAAAGCGGACAATTGTCAGCAGCCAGATTTGCCGTCTTTTTGTCGACAAATCAGCATCAATTCGCATGCTGCGTTCGGTGCAACGCCGTGCCCACACCTCCATGCGCTCAGCAATGGTCAATCGAGGCAACCCGGCATTAAACCCGGCGACATAGTCAATCATCAACCTGCATTCTTCACTGGAAAAATCGTCGCTGAGCAAGCGCAGTTTCAACCCGGATTCTGTGCGCACAAACCCCAACCAGTGTACAGGTATGGGGTTTGCAGTCAGCGTCTGCCAGGACATGCTTACGCTACGTGAGGCCAGAACTCGTTCAAACGCTGCACACAGCATTCTGACTCCCGTCGCAATATCACCGTGATTGCATGCTTCGCGGACCGCCTGCAAACGGGTATCAATCGAGTCATTGCTGGTCCGGATCATACTCAACATTTTTGTTTACCTGCCCCATCCCTGGCGGCAAGCGCACTGGTGAACATCATGATCAGATCCTCTATATTCTCCAGCTCAGCCAACAACTCTTCATCAACATCAAGCTGGTAAAATGTTTCCAGTTCATACACAATTTCAATCAACTTCAACGAGTCCAGACCCATCTCGGCCAACGCTCTTTCTGCCGGTATCAACGGTGGTGTACCTTCGCCGCCCTGAGCACGGAATATTTTATGTGATACCTGGTGCCAGACATCAAGCTTGCAGTCCGTCATCACTCACCTCTGTTTTTTGCAACCTGTCCGCTTTTTTGGTTCTCTGCTGATAAAAATCAACGCAGGCATGCCGTTGAATTTTTCCACTGCTGGTAAGCGGCAGGGTATTGGCCGCCACAATCTGGATATCGTCAGGGGCAATACCGAACTGATCAACGATCAATGCCGCTGCCGTTTCAGTTAATTGCCGATGTGGTTTTTTTTCGGTGCTAGTCAGCCTGCGGCCTTGTTCAAGCAGCAACACCAGTCTTTCGGTGTCATCAACGTCGACTGCAAAGGCGGCACATAATTGTATTCCCCACTCACCCAGACCGATCTTGAGGGCGGCCTCGATGTCTTCGGCGTGATAGCTGCAACCCCTGCGCTTGATGACGTTTTTGTAGCGGCCCAGCAGATACAGTCTCTGGTCACGCATAAAGCCACAGTCACCGGTTCGAACATAGTGACGGCCATTGTCCGTTAAGGTTCTGAACGTTTTTTTGCTGGCAACTTTGTCATTGAAATAGCCGACCGCCACAGAAGGAGAGCTGATACACACCTCGCCTGCATTGCCGTCGACAACATTATCTTCACTGCCCGGATGCTTGATCATGACCGATGTGTCTGCCACGGGTTTACCGACGCACACAGATGAGCGACAGCGTTGCGGCCCGGAGGGTCTGCAGGCCTCCACACCGAACTGACCGGTGACAAACAAGGTTGACTCTGCGAGACCGTAACAGGGAAACCATGAATCACTGGCAAAACCGGTTGCTGAAAATTTATGCGCGAACCGGGCCAGGGTTTCAGGCCTGATCTTCTCCGCACCACTATAGGCCAGACGCCATTTGGCCAGCGTCAGACCCGTCAGTTCATGCTCGGATACTTTGTCCGTGGCCAGGGCAAATGCAAAATCGGGCCCTCCACTGATGGTGCCGCCAAAGTCGGAAATCGCCTGCAGCCAGCGAGCAGGTCTGGCCAAAAAATCCATCGGGTTAAGGAAGTAGTTGTGTATGCCCGCAAACAGGGGCTGGATAACATGGCCGATCAAACCCATATCATGATGAAACGGCAACCATGTCACTCCGACATCATCGGCAGTGGTGGCAAATGCCTGACGTATCTGGTCAGCGTTATGCATGACATTGGCATGGCTGATCACCACGCCCCTGGGTGACGATGTTGAGCCTGAGGTAAACTGAATGAAGGCGATATCAGTGGGGGTAATTGCCGGGCGTCGATAGTCTTCTGCCGCCACACAGTCCTGGTCGACGGACAGCATCATGATTTCTGTCCCCGCCAGAGCCCGGGACAGGCTGCTTGCCCGGGCGGACGTACTGATGATAGTGGTTGCACCGCTGACTCTGCACAGCGCCGCCAGGCCAACCTGAGACCTGGCCCGATGTCGTGCCACCGGAACTGCCCAGGTTCCGGCAAGGACGCAGGCAAAAAAGCCGATCAGAAATTCCGGTCCGTGCGGACAGTAGAGCAAGACGGGTTTTCCGGCACAATGATGGTATTGCAGCGTCCGGGCAAACCTTCTCGCCCGGCTATGGACATCACGATAGCTCAGTGAAGTGCTGACAACCAGATCCCTGTCCAGGAACGAGTACAGAGGCTTGTCCGGCGCAGCCGTCACTTTTTCTTCGAGCAGGTCTAGCAAGGTACCATCCATGGTATTACCAATATCTGACGTAATGATTTACAGGTTTGTATCAAGATCACAATCACTTTAGTTGCTGAGACAGGACCCTACTCTGCAATTTGGTACAGACAATAAAATCTGTGATCCAGCGCACAAGCTGTAAATATACCCTGTGACCACGACTGCCAAAGCGCGCACTGCAACCCCTTTTACTGGTATAAACCGTCTTCGGAATTTCATACTCACATGTTCAGTAATGTCCAAACACACAGGAATGGCCCAGGGACTATGGCGCCACTGCCCTCATCAAGGAACCGATGTCATGAACACCTCAACTTTAAGTACCATAGATACGCAATTGCACGGCCATATTCGCTGGGACTATGACGAAAACAAAACCCGTGTGCACAGCCTCTACGAGCTGGCAAAAAACAAAGTCTGGAAAACCAGCGAGGCACCATGGGAGGCTTTGGTAGATAAATCCCTGCCGCCCAGTCGCCGTCAGTTCGAACCGTTGTCCGGGTTTGCCCCATATGATGCCCTGCCGCCACAGCAGAAAATCAGCACCAGTTGGTACCGGCATGCGCTTGAAATCAGCGACATACTGCATGGCGAACAAGGCGCGCTGCTGGTTTCATCGCAACTGGTGTCGTGCATGCCCGATGTGGAAGCAAAACTGTTCGCCAGCTCCCAGGTATCGGATGAAGCACGCCATGTGGAGTTCTTTTCCCGCTACCTGCTGGAGGTCGTCGGCAACGTCGAGCCACCCAGCGATGCGGTTGCTGACCTGATAAAAATCATGGTCAACGACCCGCGCTGGGACTACAAGTTTATTGCCTGCCAGATACTGATCGAAAGCCTGGCGCTGGCGCGCCTGCAGGACATTCGCCGCGCCACCCTGGTGCCTGTGCTGGCCTATGCCATCGACTTCATCAGCGCAGACGAAGCACGGCACGTCAAATTTGGCACCGAGATACTGCGTCGGCACCTGTCAACACTCAGTGCCGACGAACTGCAGGCGCGCAGTGATTTTGTGGTTGATCATGTGTTGCGACTGGGCAACGCGATGAACATCTACACGAGAATTGCCGAGAGATTTGACTGGAGCGTCAGGGAATTGCGTTACCACCTGCGGCAAAGCCGTATTCAGCAACCGGAATCCCGCCACGACCTGTTCCGTCAACTGATGCTGAACATGAACACGGTGGGATTACTGACCGAGCAGACCAGGCAGCGGCTGAGCAGGCTGGACGGTTCAAGATAGCCTGAAGCGGGCTGTCATCGGCGGGACACCAATTCAAGTCAATTGACCATCAATTGCACCACAGGCGCATCCATACGGAATGCTTAAGCCAGGCGGATATTCAGTTGATTGGAGAACTCTTCTCGGCCCAACTCGCCCGAGAAAAACGTATTGAAGGACAAGCTGACCCGATCAATGTTTTCCGTGACTTCGTTAACACCATGCCTGACATTGGATGGAAACAGTATGATGTCGCCGATACCGGTCTGGATAAAGTAACGAAAAGCGTTGTAATAGCTGTCTTCCTGCCTGATCAATTCGTACCAGATATTGTCTTCGTTGCGATAAAAATTGATGCCGTCTTTAGGGGCCAGGTTGATATACAGCACACCACTGACCACACTGTTGGGATGTGTGTGGGTATGATGCGAATCCCCCTGCTGAGAGCGCGTCAGCCAGGACTGGGTGACCTGAAGGGACACATTATTGGAGGTATTGAACGTGATTTTGAAAAACTGATCCAGGTGCGCCTGCAATACCGCCCGGATGGCCTGCATCGGGGCGGCGTCGAGCACCTTCTTGTTCTTTGACGCATGATTTGTGATGGCAAGCACCGGATCGCTGAGCTCGGCTTTGAAGAACTGCATCTCTTCACCGGTGAACGCTCTGCCCAGCGATGCCCGATACAACGGCACCGCAAACATGTTCATCATCTGGTGTTCCATCAGCGAACCCGTCCGCTCATCACGCGCTCATCAACCACTTATCATCCACCTATCATCCAACCAGCATGCAACACCTCAGATCTTGCGACCTTTGTTGGCAGCAATCCTCAAACGCAAAGCGTTGAGTTTGATGAATCCGCCGGCATCGGCCTGATCGTACGCGCCGGCATCATCTTCGAAGGTTGCAATGCTGGCATCAAACAGCGAGTCAGCCGATTCCCGACCAACCACAGCGACACCGCCCTTGTACAATTTAAGGCGGACCGTGCCATTGACATACTGCTGGGAATAATCGATCAGTGTCTGCAGCGCTTTGCGCTCCGGCGAGAACCAGTAGCCGTTATATACCAGCGAGGCATAACGCGGCATCAGTTCGTCCTTGAGGTGCGCCAGTTCGCGATCCAGTGTCACTGACTCGATAGCCCGGTGCCCCTTCAACATGATGGTGCCGCCGGGAGTTTCATAACAGCCACGCGACTTCATGCCCACATAACGGTTCTCGACAATATCGGCGCGGCCGATACCATTGGCCCCGCCCACTTTATTCAGGTATGCCAGCACGGTTGCCGGTGACATTTTCTCACCGTCGATAGCAACGATATCGCCCTTTTCGTACGTCAGCTCGATATAGGTAGGAGTATCAGGCGCCGCCTCCGGCGACACCGACCATAACCACATGTCTTCTTCCGGCTCGGCACCCGGATTTTCCAGAATGTCACCTTCATAGGAAATGTGCAGCAGGTTGGCATCCATGGAGTACGGCGATTTGGTACCCCGTTTTTTCTCCACCTGGATGCCGTGCTGTTCACAATAGGCCAGCAGCTTGTCACGCGAATTCAGATCCCATTCCCGCCAGGGAGCGATGACGTGAATACCTGGTTTCAGGGCATATGCACCCAGCTCAAAGCGCACCTGATCATTGCCTTTGCCGGTGGCGCCGTGGGAGATGGCATCAGCGCCGGTTTCAGTGGCTATCTCAACCAGTCGCTTGGCGATCAGCGGACGGGCAATGGAGGTACCCAGCAGATACTCGCCTTCGTACAGAGCATTGGCACGGAACATGGGATTAACAAAATCGCGCACAAATTCTTCGCGCAGATCTTCAATGTAGATCTCCTTGATACCCATGGCTTTGGCTTTGGCGCGCGCCGGTTCAAGTTCCTCGCCCTGCCCGAGATCAGCGGTAAAGGTCACAACTTCACACTGGTAGGTTTCCATCAGCCATTTCGCAATCACTGATGTATCCAGGCCGCCGGAATAGGCCAGCACAACTTTATTGATGCCCGACATGTTTGCTCCTGTCTGCGAGTCTGTAAAAAGGCGGTTATTGTACTCGTTCCGCCCTGTAAATTCGACAGGTAGCGTTATGTCATGTTGACTGGATCAGAAATTGAGGAAGGCGCTCAGTCCCGCAGCAGGCGAATCGTGACCCGTCGGTTACGGTCGCGATCAGCAGCCGAGCGTTCCTGCTCGACAATGCGGAACTGGGGTGCAGAACCAAAGAAACGGGTATTGAGCATGTCCTCGTTGATGCCATTTTCCACCAGGTACTGGTGCACAGCGAAAGCTCTGATTCTGGATAGCTCGAAATTCTCCCGCGGGTTGCCTGCGCCATCCGTGAAACCATTGACTTCAAAACCGGAGACCCGCGGATCGGCCTGAGTGTAGGTGATGATGTCATCAAGCTGGGCTTTCATGTCGTCAGTCAGTTCTCGCTGATTGGGCTGCCAGAACACGGTGGAACGTTCTATCTGGGCAAAGTTGACCGGCAACAACCCGGCGATGCATTGATGATATTCCGCGTAGGCGTCACTGAAATGCACCGGCGACAGCCCGACGTGAATCGACTCCTGATCATTAAACCAGGCGCGGCGCATCAGCGTCGGCACCATGCCCCGGTCAAGCTCCGCCATGAGCAGGCGACTGCGCTGAGCGTCCAGTGTGACCGGCTGCTGGCTGATTGCGACATCAACATACCCCAGGTCCCGTACCTCCAGCTCCTGGCGCCAGACCGGTGGCTGGGATGTCAGCAAGGCACGACCTGCCTGCATGGGGGTATTGGGTGTCTGCAGATAAAAACTGAGCGGGTCACCGGCCTGATGGTAAAACACGGCCTGACCCAGGCCCGGTATCTGTTGTACCAGCAGACACTCAAAGACGGACGAGTCTGCCTGCCAGCCCGCGACATCAATATCGGCATAATAGGATGAAACTGTGCCTGCTGACGCCGTTGACGTCACAAAAGTCACAGAGAGCATCAAGAGCCAAGATAAGGTAAACTTACACCGTGTTTTCATTCGCTGGATATGAATTCCGTCGTTTGATGAGAGCTCGTCACCTATATTGATCGGCCACTTGTCAGCAAACTTTACCAGCACAAGACATCTCAGGCGTTGCCAACAGGGACGCTGACGTATCAATCCGAACAGGTATGCCTGCCCCATGACTGCCCGCCCCGAAACAACAAACACGCTGACCCTGACAAGACCCGATGACTGGCACCTGCACCTGCGCGATGGCGAGGTGCTGGCGCATCTGGTGGCACACACTGCCGGGACCTTCCGCCGCGCCATCGTCATGCCCAACCTGAAACCACCCGTCACCAGCACCCAGGCGGCTCTTGCCTATCGGCAGCGTATTCTTGCAGCACTGCCGCCAGGGCTGGATTTTGAACCACTGATGACTTTGTATCTGACTGACACCCTGGCACCGGAAGAGATACGGCAGGCCTGGGAATCCGGGCATGTCCGGGCAGTCAAATACTATCCGGCAGGCGCTACGACCAACTCTGACAGCGGTGTTACCGCCATCGAAAACGCCTACCCCGCGCTGGAGACTCTGGCCGAACTGGGTATGCCGCTTTTGCTGCACGGTGAAGTGACAGACAGCCAGGTTGACATATTCGATCGCGAAAAAATGTTCATCGACAAAACGCTGGCTCCTTTATGCCAAAGGTTCCCGACGCTGAAAATTGTGCTCGAGCATATCACTACCGCCGATGCGGCCGACTTTGTGCGCGAAGCGGGCGACAATGTTGCTGCCACCATCACACCGCAGCACCTGCTGTACAATCGCAACCACCTGCTGGTGGGCGGTGTTCGGCCACATCTTTATTGCCTGCCGGTGCTCAAACGCAACACTCATCAAAACGCGCTGATCGCAGCAGCCACCAGCGGCAATAAAAAATTCTTTCTGGGAACCGATTCCGCACCCCACGCCCGGCCTGACAAGGAAACCGCCTGTGGTTGCGCTGGCTGCTTCAGCGCCCATGCCGCGCTGGAGCTCTACGCCGAGGCCTTTGACCAGGCCGGTGCGCTGGATAAACTGGAAGGTTTTGCCTCTTTTCATGGACCGGATTTTTACGGCCTGCCGCGTAATACCGATACCGTTACGCTGCAGCGCGAGAGCTGGAATGTTCCCGCACACTATCCGCTTGGCGACAGTACTCTGGTGCCCTTGCGCGCCGGCGAACAAATTCACTGGCGGATCAAAGGGGTGACTGCCTGATGTACGATTATGATGATGACGATGTGACAGAAAGTTTGTTGGCATCCCGCTTCCGCGGTTACCTGCCGGTTGTGGTTGATATCGAATGTGGTGGTTTTAACGCCAAAACCGACGCGATACTGGAAATTGCCGCCGTCATTCTGGGCATGGATGAAAAATCCATCCTGGATGTGGAACAGACCTATTTCCACCGCGTGGTCCCGTTTCAGGGCTCGAACATAGAGGATGCTGCGCTGAAATTCACCGGCATCGATCCCTGGCACCCGTTGCGGGTGGCACGTGGCGAACGTGATGTGTTTCAGGATCTGTTCAAAGTGATTCGTTCAGCCATGAAGGCGAATGGTTGTAAACGAGCGATTCTGGTCGCGCACAATGCTCATTTTGATCATGGTTTCATTAATGCGGCCGTGGCCCGGCATGATCTGAAGCGCAATCCGTTCCACCCCTTCTCCAGTTTTGACACCGCCACGTTGAGCGGGCTGGCCTATGGCCAGACGGTGCTGGCCAGGGCCTGTGAGGTCGCCGGCATCGAGTTTGATGGCAATGAGGCGCATTCGGCCAAATACGATGCGGAAAAAACTGCGCAGTTGTTCTGTGGCATTGTCAACAAGTGGCAAAAACTGGGCGGCTGGCCACTTCGTTGATCGGGACGCCGTGTGTCAGCTGTCAGTGGGAGCGTCGGCGCCTGCTGCATCAATCAGGGGTTTCAGTTCGCCCTTGTTGTGCAGGTCCGTGATGATGTCGCAGCCGCCCACCAGTTCACCGTCTATCCAGAGCTGCGGGAACGTTGGCCAGTTGGCGATCACCGGCAGTGTTGAGCGAATCTCCGGATTTGCCAGGATATCAACATAGGCAAAGCGCTTGCCACAACCCATCAGGCACTGCACTACTTGGGCGGAGAAACCACACTGTGGCTGGTCTGGCGAGCCTTTCATGTAAAGAAGGATGCTGTTGGCGCTGATCTGATCGCGAATAGTTTGTTCAATGCTCGACTGTTCGTTACTCATATATCTACCTGTACTGTTCAAAGTGCTGCTGAATGTCAGGGTGCCATCGCCCCTGGGGAAAAGATGGCATATTCTACATCATTAGCGCCCGTTATCCGATAATTGCCCGCATCCGGTAAAGTAATATAAGATAGCGGGCTTGGTCAGAGGGTAGCAGGTGCTGCCCTTTTTAATTTTTGCTGAGCACTGAGCCCTCAATACAAACCCAGTCTCGGCCTGTTACCGGTTGCATGCAACCGGTAACACGTTCTCCGGGAAACCAGTACTGCTATGGCAACACGACATTTTTTGACCTTGCTGGATCTCAGCCCGGTCGAACTCCGCGACATCATTCACCGTGCTATCGCCTTGAAAAAGAGTCCTGCGCTGCGTGAAGAAACCCTGAAAAACAAAACGCTGGCGATGATTTTTGAGAAATCATCAACACGCACGCGCGTCTCTTTTGAGGTCGCCATGAATCAACTCGGCGGCAGCGCATTGTTCCTGTCCCCGTCTGACACCCAGTTGGGACGCGGCGAGAGCATAGAGGACAGCGCTAAAGTTCTGTCGCGCATGGTCGATGTGATTACCATTCGCACCTTCGAACACGCCAAACTCGAGCTTTTTGCCAGCCACTCAAAAGTGCCAGTGATCAACTCGTTGACTGACGATTTTCATCCCTGTCAGCTGCTGGCTGACATGCAGACATTTTTTGAGCATCGCGGGGATATCGCCGGCCACACGGTAGCCTGGGTCGGTGATGGCCACAATATGTGCCAATCCTACATCAACGCAGCGCGCCAGTTCGATTTTGAGCTTGTGATTGCCTGCCCTGAAGGATTTGATCCGGATGATCACATGTTGCAGGCCAACAAAGACCGGGTGCGTATCGTGCGCGATCCGGCGGCAGCAGTGGCCGGTGCCAGCCTGGTGGCAACAGATGTCTGGGCGTCCATGGGCCAGGAAGAAGAACGCAGACTTCGCATTCAGAAATTCACTGGTTACGAAGTGACCACTGAGCTGATGGCACAAGCAAAATCAGACGCACTGTTTATGCACTGCCTGCCGGCACACCGCGGCGAAGAAGTCAGCGCTGCGGTCCTGGACGCCGGCGACAGCGTGGTGTGGGACGAAGCTGAAAACCGCCTTCATGCACAGAAGGCATTACTTGAATTTTTATGCGCAACACGCTGATTTGAAGAATTATTATCAACTAATGAATATCACTAAATACACGCACGCCCGGACCACTGACAGGTAATGAGCATATTGACTCAGGGATTTTTAGCCCAAGGCGTGTTGATATTCGCCGTGTCCGCCGTTGTTGTCATTCCCCTGTTGTTGCTGGCAGGCTGGCGTCCGGCAACGCCGGAGAGTCAGCGCCAGAAAGCCAGGCTGAATGCTCAATCCATGCGAATTCTCTCCAGCGCAGTGGAGCAGAGTCAGAGCGGCGTCATAATCGCAGACTGCGCCGGCGTCATCGACTATGTGAACCCGCGCTACACTCAGATTACCGGCTACAGCAAGGATGAGGCGCTGGGCCGGGTGGCGGAACTGCTGAACAACCCCAGACTCACAGATGTCAATAACATCACCCTGCAGGAAGCCATGCAGCTGGGCGCCAGCTGGGAAACCTTCATGGTCAGCAGACGCAAGGACGGCGACGACTTTTGGCAACAGGTCACCGCCTCCCCCATCTTTGATGACCTGGGCGCCCTGAGCCATATCGTGCTTAATATCGAAGACATCAGCGACCGGGTGGAAACCCAGGCCCAGATGGAGAAGCTGGCGTTCTACGACCCCCTGACCGGTCTGGAGAACCGCCGCCTGTTTCGTGATCGCCTGGAACAGGAACTCAAGCATTTGCGACGCAACAAAAAAGCCATGGCGCTGCTGTTCCTTGACCTTGATCAATTCAAACGCATCAACGACACCCTTGGCCACGATGCCGGTGATGAACTGCTCTGCACGGTCGCCCAGCGCTTGCGTGATTGTGTGCGCGAAGAGGACATTGTCGCCCGCCTGGGTGGCGACGAATTTACCATCCTGCTGGCCAACATCAAAAACGCCGATGACGCCGGACTGGTAGCCCGCAAAATTCTGCGCTCACTGCTGGAGCCTGTCACTCTGAGCACCCAGGAAGTGACAGTCAGTTGCAGCATAGGTATCACCGTGGCCCCCGAAGACAGCATGAATGCCAGCATCCTGATGCGCAACGCGGACCTGGCCATGTATCGCGCCAAGGATCAGGGCCGGAATAATTTCCAGTACTTTACTGATGATATGAACATCGAGTCGCTGGCGCGCATGTCCCTGGAAAATGAACTGCGGATTGCCGTCAGCAACGAGGACTTTGTTGTGCATTTCCAGCCCCAGATTGATATGTCCAGAGGCAGAATATGTGGTTATGAAGCCCTGGTCCGTTGGCGCCATGAGCAAGTTGATGTGATTCCCCCGGATCGTTTTATCCCGGTCGCAGAGGAAACCGGCCTGATCATAAAAGTGGGCGAGATCGTGCTTCGGCAAGCCTGTTTGCAGCTCAAAGCCCTGCAGGCATCCGGCATCACCGATCAGACTGTTGCCGTCAACCTGTCCGCACGCCAGTTCCGCGACCATAACCTGGTGCAGATGGTACGCCGCGTGCTCACTGAAACCGGGCTGGAGCCACAATGGCTGGAGCTGGAAATCACCGAAAGCATGTTGATGGACAATATCAGCCAGGCCATCAACATTCTCAGCGAACTCAAGGCGCTGGGCGTTGCCATTGCCATTGATGATTTTGGCACCGGTTATTCATCACTGAGCTACCTGACCCAGTTGCCGGTGGATAAACTCAAGATTGATCGCTCTTTTATCAGCAATCTGCCTGACAGCCCCCGTCATAGTGCGATCACAACAGCCATTATCGCCATGGCGCAACGCCTCAGGTTACAGGTCGTCGCCGAGGGGGTTGAGACTGAACCACAAGCCAGCTTTCTGACCGATCATCAGTGCAACATCCTGCAAGGCTTTCTGTTTTGCCATCCGGTCAGCGCCGAAGATCTGCCACATCACATCGCGCACATGAAAGGCCGGTTCAGTGCGGGCACGCAGTCTGCCATGCCGCTGGTCGCCCTCTGACAAACCCATCGGGAGACTGGCACCACTATATCTAGTGGCGTGAATACCCAGATACACACATCTTATCCACATGCTATCCACACAAAAAGGGCTTGCAATCCACGTCGCAGCGCTCTATCTTGTGTCTTGTCCGCAAAAACCATCTATATATTGTATTTCCACGGCGCACGCACGGGATTAATGACAACATCACGGAGAATCCGATGCAAACGAGTACCCCCAGCTATGGCAGCAGCACTGCCAATCCCCGCTCAGGCACACGCGCGAATGAGGATTTGCCCGCTACTGCTCCTGGGCAACTTCGCGTCATCAAGCGCAATGGTGCCGTCGTAACCTACGACGAATCCAAGGTTATCGTCGCCATCACCAAAGCCTATCTTGCCGTTGAAGGTGGTACTGCTGCAGCCTCCTCACGCGTTCATGAAACCGTGGGTAAAATGGCCAGCCAGATCACCACCATTTTCAAACGCCGCATGCCTTCCGGTGGCACCATCCACATCGAGGAAATCCAGGATCAGGTAGAGTTGGCGCTGATGCGCACCGGCGAACACAAGGTTGCCCGCTCCTACGTGCTGTATCGCGCCGAACATGCGCGCGTACGTGATCAGCAGCGAGCCCGCGAAAGCGAAGAAGTCTCCACCATTCAGGTCACCTTTGCCGATGGCACCCAGGGGCCTCTGGACAACGCCCGTCTGCGCACGGTGATTGACGAAGCCTGTGCCGGCCTGGAAGGCGTGTCCAGCGATGACATCTACCAGGAAACACTGAAAAACCTGTACCCCGGTGTCAAAATGGATGACGTGCGCACTTCCGCCGTCATGACCGCACGCACCATGGTGGAAAAAGACCCCAACTACTCTTATGTGACGGCACGCCTGCTGCTTGACACCCTGCGCTCCGAAGCACTGGGTTTCCTGGGGATAGCCGACAGTGCGACACAAAGCGAAATGAATTACCGTTATCCGGGCGTTCTGCGCCCTTATATCGAGAAAGGTGTGGAGCTGGAACTGCTGTCCCCCCACCTGTTGGAATATGACCTGGATGTGCTGGGCGAGGCGCTTAAATCCGAGCGTGACACCCAGTTTACCTACCTGGGCCTGCAGACACTGTACGACCGCTACTTTATCCACAGCAACGGCGTTCGCTTTGAGCTGCCGCAGATTTTCTATATGCGGGTCGCCATGGGTCTGGCCAGCAACGAAACCGATCGTGAGGCTCGTGCAATCGAGTTCTACAACCTGATCTCCAGCTTTGACTACATGGTGTCGACACCACAGCTGTTCAATTCCGGCACGCTGCGCCCTCAGCTTTCGTCCTGCTTCCTGACCACCGTGCCGGACGACCTGCACGGCATTTATGGCGCCATCAAGGACAACGCCATGCTGTCCAAGTGGGCCGGCGGCCTGGGTAACGACTGGACACCGGTACGGGCACTGGGTGCCCATATCAAGGGCACCAATGGCTCCTCACAGGGTATCGTGCCCTTCCTCAAAGTAGTCAATGATACCGCCGTCGCCGTTAACCAGGGTGGCAAGCGCAAAGGCGCGGTCTGCGCCTACCTGGAAACCTGGCACCTGGACATTGAGGAGTTCCTGGAACTGCGCAAGAACACCGGTGATGACCGTCGTCGTACCCACGACATGAATACCGCGAACTGGATCCCGGATCTGTTCATGAAACGTGTGTTTGAAGATGGCGACTGGACGCTGTTTTCCCCCAATAATGTGCCGGATCTGCACGATCTGCATGGCATGGCATTTGAACACGCGTATGAAGAGTATGAGCGCAAGGCCGCAGCCGGTCAGGTAGAAATCTACAAAACCGTGCGCGCCAAGGACCTGTGGCGCAAGATGCTGTCCATGCTGTTTGAAACCGGTCATCCCTGGATCACTTTCAAGGATGCCTGTAATGTGCGTTCGCCGCAGCAGCATGTCGGCACCATCCACTCCTCCAACCTGTGTACAGAGATTACCCTGAACACCAGCGAAGACGAGATTGCCGTGTGTAACCTGGGCTCGATCAACCTGGTCAATCATGTAACCGAGACCGGTCTGGACACAGACAAGCTGCAGCGCACCATTAAAACAGCTGTGCGTATGCTGGATAACGTGATTGATATCAACTATTACTCGGTGCCGCAGGCAGAAAATTCAAACCTGAAGCATCGCCCGGTCGGTATGGGCATCATGGGCTTTCAGGATTCCCTGTACGCCCAGCGCATTCCCTACGCATCTGACGATGCGGTGACCTTTGCTGATCGCTCCATGGAAGTCATCAGCTACTATGCCATCCAGGCGTCAACGGATCTGGCTGAGGAGCGTGGTCCCTACCAGACCTATAAAGGCTCTCTGTGGGATCAGGGTATACTGCCCATCGACTCACTGAAGATGCTGCAGGAAGTGCGCGGCGAGAAGTACCTTGAGGTCGATATGACGCAGACCCAGGATTGGGAGAGCCTGCGTCAGCGTATTGCTCAGGTGGGCATGCGCAACTCCAATGTACTGGCCATTGCGCCGACAGCGACTATTGCCAATATTTCCGGCGTGTCGCAGTCCATTGAGCCGACGTATCAGAACCTGTATGTGAAATCGAACCTGTCTGGTGAATTTACCGTCGTTAACCCTTATCTGGTGCGTGATCTGAAGGCACTGGACCTGTGGGACAACGTCATGGTCAACGACCTGAAATACTACGACGGCAGCCTGCAGCAGATCGATCGTATTCCACAGCACATCAAGGATCTGTACGCGACTGCATTCGAAATCGAACCTCGCTGGCTGGTGGACGCCGCCAGTCGACGTCAGAAGTGGATTGACCAGGCACAATCACTGAACCTGTACATTTCCGGCGCCAACGGCAAGAAACTGGATGTCACTTACCGCATGGCCTGGCTGCGAGGTCTGAAAACCACTTATTACCTGCGCTCTCTGGCGGCAACCAGCACCGAAAAGTCAACGGTATCCGGCAGCAAGCTGAACGCAGTATCCAGTGGTCCGGCACCCGTGCCGCAAGCCTGTTCAATTGACGACCCTGACTGCGAAGCATGTCAGTAATAAACAATACTATCAGGGGATTACGATGATATCTTGGGATGAGTTCTACGACGACCCGACACCACTGGATGCCAATACATCCGGTGACAGCCGGACCGCGCCTGCGCCAAATGAGGCCAGCAATAATCGTTCAAACCCGTCCGCCGTAGCGGCACAGGTAGCGAAGGCGGAAGTGGCCAGAGCCAACCCGGCGCCCTCCCCGTCATTGCGCGGACCTGATTCTGCCGCCAATGGCGCCACGCTGGGTTCCGCCGTTTCGGGAAACAGCAACACCGCCCACGCGGATCCGTCCGCCATAGCAGCGCAGGCAGCGAAGGCCGAACAAAGCTACAGTGATGCCATCGCTGCCGCCAGACCCGCCTACGTCGCCGAACCTTCGACCAGTCGCAACGAATCGGAAGCGGCTGCCGAGGCTGTGAACAACCAGATCATGCAGCAGGTCGCCAGCCAACTGGAAGACCTGGATGTTGAAGTGGCGCAACAGGAAATCGGCGAATGGACCGAACGCGTCACGGTTGATGACAAGCGCATGATCAACTGCCGCGCCGATCTTAACCAGCTGGTGCCATTCAAGTACGACTGGGCCTGGCAGAAGTATCTGGATGGTTGCGCCAACCATTGGATGCCGCAGGAAATCAACATGAACGCGGATATCGCGCTGTGGAAAAGCAGCAACGGCCTGACCCCGGACGAACGTCTGATCGTCAAGCGCAACCTGGGCTTTTTCTCGACGGCAGATTCCCTGGTGGCCAACAATCTGGTGCTGGCACTGTACCGCCTGATCACCAATCCGGAGTGCCGTCAGTACATCCTGCGCCAGGCATTTGAGGAAGCCATCCACACCCATGCCTACCAGTACTGCATTGAATCACTGGGCATGGACGAGGGTGAGATCTTTAACATGTACCATGAGATTCCATCAGTGGCGAAAAAAGCGTCCTGGGGCCTGAAGTACACCAAAGAACTCAATGATCCGAATTTTACCACCGGCACACCGGAAACGGACAAAGCGCTGCTGAAGAACCTGATTGCGTTTTACTGCTGCCTGGAAGGTATTTTCTTCTACTGTGGTTTTACCCAGATTCTGTCCATGGGTCGACGCAACAAGATGACCGGAACCTCGGAGCAGTTCCAGTACATTCTGCGTGACGAGTCCATGCACCTGAACTTCGGTATCGACATGATCAACCAGATCAAGATCGAGAACCCGCATCTTTGGGATGACGCCATGAAGCGCGAAACCACGCAGATGATTCTGCAGGCAACGCAGCTGGAGATCGAATACGCCCGCGACACCATGCCGCGCGGTGTATTGGGCATGAATGCGGTCATGATGGAAGAATACCTGCAGTTCATCGCCAACCGCCGCCTGGTGCAGGTCGGTCTGCCAGAGCAATTCAAAGGTGTAAAAAATCCGTTCCCGTGGATGTCCGAGATCATGGACCTGCGTAAAGAGAAGAACTTCTTTGAGACGCGTGTTATTGAATATCAGACCGGCGGCGCGTTGAGCTGGGATTAAAAAAGCTCATCACACTGCCGTAGCACGAGACAACGCTGCTGACAGCCCGGAGCCGTTTCATATGACAACCGGAGCCATTCTGCTGGCGGCTGGATTCAGCCGCCGCTTCGGCAGCATAAAGTTGAATGCGTTGTTACCTGACGGTAGCACATTGCTGGAAAAAACCAGCCGATTATTGCAGAGCAATATCAGCGAGATTATTGTGGTGACACGCCCTGCTCTACTTGACGCGGGTGTTCTGGCCAATACCGGGTTCACTCGGCAGCAGATTGTTGTCTGCCCGGATGCTGACCAAGGCATGGGACACAGTCTGGCCTTCGGTATTCGATCCCTGCCTGCCCACTGGGATGCCTGCCTGGTCTGCCTGGCTGATATGCCGTTTATCAACGCATCAACACTGCAACAAATTCACACCAGAGCCAGCAGAGATCGCATACTCATCCCCACCTACCAGCAACAGCGTGGCCATCCGGTCGCCTTCGGCCGGGACTTTTTTACTGAACTGACGCAAAGCCGGGGCGACACCGGCGGCCGTGATGTCATTAAAAATCACCCAGATCAACTAGTGCTTGTTGAACTGGACGACATCGGCATCCTGCAGGATATCGATACGCCAGAGGACCTGCCTGCTTGCTAGCAACGCCCGGCTTACCTAAAATGATCCAGAAATTCGGCGCACACCGATGTCGTGCGCCCATAACAGGATTTAATGGCGTGACCACTCTCAGTTGCATTATTTCAAACTTTAACTACATTGCCAGACTGCTTGGCGCACTGATCCTGGTATCGGTCAGCGTGGCTGCCAGTGCGCAGGGCAATGACATCAATACAGGCAATGCGGTTGATGAAGATCTGCCAACCAGTATCAGCGCAAGCATGGAAAACCCGCGCAATCCGCTGGTTCTGATCCGGACCAGCGAAGGCGATGTCCATCTTGAATTGTACCCGGAGGCAGCGCCGCTGAATGTTCAGCGCTTCATCGACCTGGCCGAAGCGCAACTGCCGGTGCCCGTCAGCGAGGGCAACCCATCTGATGCAGAACCAGTGCACTACTATGATGGCATGACCTTCCATCGCGTCATCAACAACACCCTGATTCAGGCAGGTGCCCCGGAGCGCGCGAATCGCCAGCGACCGGCGCAGACAGTGGCCGACGAGATCAACGCCCGCGGCCTGGGCCTGGAGCAACAACCCGTGCTCGACGCCAGCGGTCGCCCCCATCCCTGGCTGAATATCGGCGGGCAAACCGATTTCAAACAAACCGTGCTGGTGCCGCTCTATGACAACATGGGCATACGCAGCCAGGACGACCTGCAATCCCGGCAGGCGGATGTGCTTCAGCGCCTGCAGACCATGAACCTGCTGCAGCTTCATGAGATGATGGGCTATCGCTACAATGGCAGCCTGCCGTCCAGGCGCCCGGGAGCTGGCAGTGTGATGATGGTCAATCGTGGTCCCGACACCAACGATGGGGAGTTTTTTATCACCCTGGACAACACACCCTGGCTAACCGGCACCAGCACTGTTATTGGCCGGGTGGTTTCAGGACTGGATACGGTGCAACAGATCAGTCGCAGGCCGGCTGCCAGCACGCGCATCTACCAGGTCAGACACATCAACAAACAGACAGGAGACTGACAAGGTGGCCAGAACTACCCGAAAAAAACCCATCAAAACCAGCCGCAAAGTGAAACCGGTAAGCGTTATGGCTTTATGTGCAACCGCCGGCTTCTTCCTGGGCTTTGGCCTGGGTGCACTCATGGATAATGTGCTGCTGGTCACCGCACTGGGGCTGCTGGCAGGTGTTGCTACCGGTTACTACGTTGACAAAAAAAACAACATTGCCTACACCCGCCGTAAAACATGACGTCATTCCCATCGGCAATCAGGCCGGTGCGGCATCAGGCAAGGTCAGATACGCAGGAAAGATATCGCGGGTAAAAGGCGGTAACGACGCCAGAATCGACTTGCCATAAAATTTGCTGATCACACGCTCATCGAACAATGTTATGCGTCCCTTGTCAGTTTCACTGCGCAGCAGGCGTCCACTGGCCTGCACCAGTCGAAACGCAGCTTCCGGCACCGCCAGGGTCATGAACGGATTTTTTCCCTGCTGCTCCAGCCACTGCGCCAGCGTGGCTTCAATAGGATCGTTAGGTACAGCAAACGGAATTTTTGCAATCAACACGTGCTCACAATACTTGCCGGGCAAGTCCACACCTTCGGCAAAACTTGCCAGGCCAAAAATGACGCTGGCTTCACCTTTATCAATACGCTGCCGGTGAAAACTCAACAGTTGCGCTTTCTGGTAGTCGTCCTGACACAGAATAATGCGCCGCCATTCATCACTCATGCCATCCAGCACATCCAGCATCTGCCGGCGCGAACTGAACAACATCAATGAGGCCTCGCTCTTGTCCAGCAACTGCGGAAGCAAGGCAACAATAGCCGCAGTATGTGCGCGATTATCAGAGGGGTCACAATTAAGTTTCGGCACGATCAGGCGCGCCGCGCTGGCATAGTCAAACGGGCTGCTGATGCGATGATAAACAGTGCGTTCGGGCAGGCCTGCGCGCATGGCAAGCACATCAAACTTTTCCAGCGCCGACAGGGTTGCCGAGGTGAGTACGGCACCTGCGCAGCGTTGCCACAGATGTTCAGTCAGGGTGTGTGCCGCCAGCACCGGACTGCAACTCAACACAAGGTCACTGCTGTCCCCCTGCTCAACACGGCTGAGCCAGCGTGCCGATGGTGCCTGACCGGCCGCGTCCTGGCTGGCGAAGGCCTGCCACAGTTTTTCGCAGGCCTCCGCCCGGTTAGCCATGCTACCCAGCAGCGGAAACCACTGTTCAGCATGCTGTCGGCCAGGCAGCGAATCAGCCTCCTCCATTTGCCGACGCAGCACCGTGCAAATCTCCTTCAGGCCCCGGGTAAGCCGATAGAATCGGGATGCGAGCTGGACAGCCTGCTCACGCAGTTCAACCGGCACAACGCCCAGCGCAAAGGTCATCGCCTCCCCGCTGTCGGCACCGCCGTAGCTGACACCATTGTTGCCAGCGGAATTTTTCTGTCCGGTTTCCTGCAGCAAAGGTTCAAGCAGCAGCAACGCGGCTCCCAGCTCTTCAGTCAGCTGCCGGAACAGGGGCTTGATGTCATTGTGCTCACGGGCAATCACGCCGTTGTCGTTTATGACCGTGTCTGCGGCCAGCCGCGCGAGCGTTTTGGCACTTGTGTCCAGCCACTGCAGCGTGGCACGCAAACGTGTGGAGGATGAAAAATGCTGATTGGTCTTTGCCGGCAGATGATGCGCCTCATCGAATATGTAGATGGTGTCTTCCGGGGCTGGCAGGATTGCACCGCCGCCAAGTGCCAGATCGACCAGAACCAGATCATGGTTGGCTACCACACAATCCACTTTCTGCACCTGCTCCCGGGCCTGGTAAAAAAAACAGCGGCTGTAGTTACTGCATTTTTGCCCCGCACACTGTCCGGCCTCCACGGTAACCGGCGACCAGTCCGCGTCTCTCAGCACACCATCCCAGTCGTCGCGATCCCCATGCCACTCGCCCCGGCTGATCTTTTCCAGCATGCTTTCGTACAGGGCCTTGTCGCCAGGCATCTGCGCACCCAGCTCGCTGACGTCCTCGCCGAACAGGGCCAGCATCGCATTTTCACTGTCATTGCCTTGCAAAATCTGATCGAGACGGGACAGACACAGATAGCGCCCCCGGCCCTTGGCCAGCGTGTAGGTAAAGCTCAACCCGCTATGCCGCGCGATATCAGGCAGATCACGTTGTGTTACCTGTTCCTGCAAAGCCACCGTAGCAGTGGCCAACACCACTTTCTTGCCCAACTGCCGGGCCAATGGCAAGGTCCCGAGCACGTAGGCCAGGGTCTTGCCAGTGCCAGTGCCCGCCTCGATAACACAAACAGGGCCAGGGCCGGAATCCTGATCAGACGCGGACTCATCGCCCGCATCATCATGCATTTCGATTGCCGACAGAGCGCGTGCGATTTCAGCAATCATCAGGCGCTGACCATATCGTGGGCGCAGGGACTTACTGGCCAGTATCTGCTTGTACGCCTGCTGAATTTCTTCTTTAATCTGGTCGGGGAGCATAAAACAGACCTGGTAGCTGCGGTGTGCGTGCAAAAAAAGACTCTGCTGTGATTATAGCACCTGTCTGTTATTATACGTGGCCGAGTAGGGAGAGCAGTGATATATGACATCGTCAACAGAACCGGGAAACACTGAGCCAGTGAACCAGACAGCATCAAAGTCAGAGTCAGAGACGCCAATACAAGAACCGGCAGCAGAGCCACAGACCGCTGCTCCCGGGCCGCGTGACCAGGCCAATGCCAATGACGACGCCGCGTTGGATGCGTCACCCGCTGACACCACGGCCACTGACAGCACCGGCGACGTGCGGCATACCGACGAGGGTGCCAGCGCCAGCGACGATTCAGGTGCCACCAGCAATGACTCAAATGCCACCAGCGACGATTCAAGTGCCACCAGCGACACCGCAACTCCGCAGCCGACAGTGGTAAAACTGTCGGAAAAAGAAAAACTGCAGAAAGCGGCCGCCGCGACCTCCTACAAAGATCTGCCTACACTGCTGTCGTTGCAGAAACGCCTGCAACGATTGATGACACCTGATGTAGATGTAGAGCACACAGCGAACGACCCGGATGTGCCAGAGCATGATACCGGGCCGACGGAAAATACTGCCGCCTCAAACCCGACCACCGCGCAAACAGATGAAGATCTTGTCCAGGTTGCCGGACAGCTGGGGGCGTTAATAGCCGAACATCATGCCTGGCAACAGACCCTTAGCAATGAAGTCGAGCGCTCTGTTACCACCATGAGCTCATATATTGCAGACGGACGTGTGCGTGAAGCACAAAGCCTTTGGGACCGCAGCCAGAACTCAATCAAGCGTCTGGCCACCGACGAGCAGGAACGCTTGCAGGCACAGCTGGCCCCCTTGAAGCTGGAATTGAACAAACTGCTGGACTGGAAAAAGTTTGCTTCCTCGGAAAAGAAAAAAGAATTAATCGAAAAAATGGAGGCCCTGACCACAGACGAATCGGCGCCGCCACAGAAAGCCAAACTGATACGTGCACTACAGGACGAATGGAAGCTGCTGGGCCACTCTGACGACAATGATGAGTTATGGACCCGCTTCAGCGAGCTGGCCAAAGTCGCGTTTGAACCCTGCAAGATATACTTCAAGGAACGCAAAGAAAAGCAGGCAGCCAACCTGATAGCGCGCAACAATATCTGTGAACAGCTCGAAGCCTACGCTGAGACCATGGACGCGGACGCGGTCGACCTGGCCGAAGTATCAAAGCTGGAAAACCAGGCGCGTGAAGACTGGAAAAAATACGCGCCGGTGGCACAGGCCAAAATCAAAAATCTGCAAAAACGATTCAATACTGTGCTCAGCGACCTGCGCCAGAAGAAGCGTCATGCCCTGCAGGCCCACAACGCCCAAAAACAGGCATTGATTGAGCAGGCTCAGGCATTGCTTACGCAAGAAGATTTACCGGCAGCCATTCAACAGGCAAAAACCCTGCAGCAGGACTGGAAAGCCCTGGGTGCGGGCTCCTTCAAGGATGACCGCAAACTGTGGACTGACTTTCGTGCTGCCTGCGACGCGCTGTTTGCACGCCGCGATGCCATCAGCAAGGAACAGAAACAACAGCAGCGCCAGGTATCGTCTGTCGCACGCGACCATTTAAAAAATATCGCCGCATTGCTCAGCCTGAGCGACGAAGAGTTCAGCCAGTCACGTGGTCAGTTCAATACACTGTCACGGGAATTCCGCGCCGCGCTGACGCCTGACCTGAAAGCAGAGCGAAAACCTCTGCAGGATCAATTTAACCAGCTCAGCCGCAAGTACGAAACACGGCTACGTACCACACCCGACAAAAAGGATCTGCAGTTGATGCAGCAGGTACAGGCCAAAGCGGCACTGTGTCAGGCGCATGAGGAGACGCTGTTGACCGGAACCACGCCGGAAATATCCAGCGAAGCACTGGAAACTGCCTGGAACGAACTGGAACGCATTGGTGATGCAGACATTGAAAAAGCCATGAAAAAACGTTTCACCCAATTGCTGCAGCAACTGGAAAAACCGACTGAATGGCCAGCCATGGCAGCAAAACAGGAAACCAGAGCACGTGAATTATGTGTGGCGGCGGAGATCATGAGCGGAGTTGACACGCCGTCATCCGACAAAGCCATCCGTATGCAGCAACAACTCAACCAGCTGCAGCGTGGCCTGGGGCGCATGCCGCTCACACAGAAGGACAAGTTGCAACAAATGCAGCAGACCGATCTGGAATTCTTGTGCATTGGCCCTTTGCTTCCGCTCAGCCGCAGCACCCTGCAAAATCGACTGCAGCACATTCGCCAGAAAATCTGATGCTGGCAGCGGGCGTTTCCAAAATCCCGCTTTCAGTCAGTGTAGCGACTGATCACCGGATTGGCATACATCAGCCTGACATGGTGCTGTACGCCCGGTGACATTATCGCCAGACGCTCATTGAACTGTGTCAGGACGGCGGGATCGGGCTTGAAATTCTCCAATGCCTGCCTGCCTTCGTCTGACAGTTCCGGAACCGAAGCGGGTGAATGCTTTTGTAACTGCTGCAAAGCCAACAGATTGGTCTGCTGCAGCAGATAATTGGTCACGACCTGATGATCAACCTTCGTGGCAATCGTTTCATCATCCATCGCGGAATCCAGCACCAGCTCATCACCAAACGCGACATGTACATGGCCTTTGAAGCCCACCATACCAGTGACAATGCTGTTGATGTCACTCTGTTCATCTTTCTGGTACACGCCGGTTTCCTGCTTCTGATGTAGTTCGTCGCCTTTGAGAGCATCGCAGGGATCAAACTCATATGATATCGATACCGGCACAATATGCAGCGGTTTTAGCGCATCACCCAGCGCCTCAGGCCGGCGTGCCATGCCTAACATTTTCAGCAAGGCGGTATCCGTACGATCAATACCGTCTTTGGCCCTGCCCTCGCGCTGCGCGATCCAGACATTGCGTTTGATATCAACACAATGATGAATATATTCGGACAACTGTTTCGACGATCTCAATAAATCGCGCCCTTTTAATGAGCGTTTCACAATAAAACTTTTATTCAACCGCATCAGGTCCGTAACAAACGGACGTTTCAACAGATTATCACCGATGGCAATATACAGCGTGTCAAACCCGGCGTGGTACAACATGTAATTGACAAACGCCGGATCCATGGCAATGTCGCGGTGATTACTGATAAACAGATAGGATTTGTCATGTGACAGCTTGTCCAGGCCGCTGTTGGTCAGGCGCGAGGTAGTGCGCTCGATCATCTGGTCCATGTAACCGGCAATAACATCCTGCATCGATTTAACGCTGTTGACACTTTTTAACTGGGTGGTCAATCTGTGCCGGGTCAATAACAACAACAGGGATGGCAACCAGCGATAGAGTGTCGGGTGAGTGAAACTGGCGATGCTGCGGATGAAATCGCGGTCCGTCAGCAAATTATCCAGCACCGGACGAATCTCTTCGTCATGGTAGGGCCTTATATCCTTGAATGGATCCATGATGGGTCAACCAGTCTGTTGCCGGGCTAGTAACCGGGCTCTTGTCCGCGGGTTTTAAAACACAGCTAAAACAGCACCTGTGATCAGATTGCGCGCGATTCTAACCATTTTCCTCAGACCTGGCAAACATCGTTGCGCCACTGCTGCAGGTCTGCCAGAAGCCGGCGCTGAGAGCTATCCGCACTGCCTTGCTGTAATTCAGCCAGCAATTCATCAAACGTTGCCAGATCCGGCCCGGCACCCGGCACATCACTGCTCCGTGTCAATCGAAGATGACAAAACTCACGCCAGGCCTGCTGCTCCGTCTCAGTCAATGACCGTGGGAAATTACGCGCCCGGTAGCGAAACAGCATTTCCGGCAACCGGGCGTCACTGAACGCCGCTACCAGTTGTGCAGACTCGGATGCCAATTCCTGCGCCGTCATCTGTCGAACCTTTGCCATCAACCGCTTATCCGTAGCACTGAAGAAGCCACCGGCATACAACATAAAATCGGGATCCGAGAGAGGGGCGAATTCCGGACGAGCGGCGAAAGCCTCAACCACCCGAGCCATAAACTCAGGCGCGGCATATATGGCCTGCCAATGCTCGCGTGCCTGCGCCATATCAATTTCCAGTTGTTGTGCCCGGTCTTCTTCCAGCACCGCAGGCGACGCCAGTATCGGACAGCGATTGGTGTGCAACACCTTGACCGGCAGCCGCGACTGCCCCTCAGCAAGCTCATCACGTGAGGTGAACAGGCTAGCCCGCAGCTGTTCCGTGCTCATAGCGAGCCACGGCGCCGGGTCAACCCGCAGGTCATAAAGCAGCACACCATTGCTATCCACCGGATGCGCCGCCAATGGCATGGTCAACGCCAGACAGCCCAGACGTGCCGGGTACATGGAAGACACATGCAATACTGGCGTGTGAGCTGCGATATCCAGCAATTCGTTGACCTTGTGTTTGCTGCGCAAGCCAAAAGCATAGTCATACAAGCGTGGTTGCCGGTTCCGCACCAGCTTTGCCATAGCAATGGTCGCGCGCACATCAGACAGGGCATCGTGCGCATCCTGGTGTGCGATGCCATTGGCTGCACTGAGCTCTTCCAGGCGGAACGATACACTGCCGTCATCTTTCCGTGGCCAGACAATACCATCCGGGCGCACAGCATGACACAGGCGCAACATGTCGATAATGTCCCAGCGTGAATTTCCGTTTTTCCACTCCCGCTCGTAGGCATCATAAAAATTGCGGTACAACAGCTGACGCGTCAGCTCATCATCAAAGCGGATGCTGTTGTAACCTGCAACACAGGTCTGCGGCCGACTGAACTGCTCATGAATCTGACGGATGAATTCGGTTTCGGGCAAGCCCCGCTGACCTGCCAGCTGCGGTGTGATGCCCGTTATCAGGCAGGCCTGGGGGTGCGGCAGCATATCGGCGGCAGGCTGGCAATAGATGACCAGAGGCTCATCGATTTCGTTGAGATCGAGATCGGTGCGGATGCCGGCGAACTGCGATGCCCGGTCACGTCGGGCGTCGCTGCCAAAAGCCTCGTAGTCGTGCCAGTAAATACTTGCTGCCATGCCGTATCCGTCCTGCTCCGGGCGCTTAAAACAACGACTATAACACAGACAATTTTTGCATAGCATTCGGCGGCTCGTCGTCAGATGTAGTACTATTTGCAACAGCCGTTTAACCGATGAAAAAAGGATCTTGCCCTATGCGTTTCCCCGGAGCCCATATTCTCAGCGTCACCCAGTTCGAGCGCGCCGACGTGGAACGCATCTTCGAGGTCGCAGACAACATGAGGCCCTATGCGCACCGGGAGCGCATGACCAAGGTGCTGGACGGCGCCATCATGGGCAATATGTTTTTTGAGCCCAGCACCCGCACCCGGGTGAGCTTCGGCTGCGCCTTCAACCTGTTGGGCGGTGAAGTACGCGAAACCACGGACATCAAAGCCAGTTCACTGACCAAAGGTGAGTCCCTGTATGACACAGGCCGGGTCATGAGTGGCTACAGCGACATTATTGTCATGCGGCACCCACAGGCGGGCTCGGTCGCCGAATTTGCCAGGGCCAGCCGGGTGCCGGTGTTAAATGCCGGCGATGGCCCCAATGAGCACCCCAGCCAGGCTTTGCTTGACCTGTATACCATCAAGAAAGAGCTCAAATCACGGCAGCAGACTATCGATGGCATGCATATCGCCATGATCGGCGATCTCAAACATGGCCGCACGGTGCATTCACTGTCAAAGCTTGTTGGTCTTTACGAAAAGGTCAAATTTACCCTGATATCCCCCGCCGAGTTAGCCATGCCAGCCGACACAGTCGATGCCTTGCGGCAGCGGGGACATGAGGTGGTCGAAACCGAAGACATGGAAAAAGGCCTGGTCAGCAATGACATCGTTTACCTCACCCGTATTCAGGAAGAACGATTTGGCAGCAAAACGGAAGCCGACCTTTACCGGGGACGCTTCCGTCTCAACCAGGCTATCTATACGCAATACTGTCAGCCCAATACCGTCATCATGCATCCCCTGCCCCGCGATTCGCGCGAGGATGCCAATGAGCTGGACAACGATCTCAATCAGCACCCCAGCCTGGCAATCTTCCGGCAGACTGACAACGGTGTTCTGGTTCGCATGGCTCTGTTCGCACTGACACTGGACGTTTGTGAGCAAATCGACAAATCTTCGCGCGAAGTCAACTGGTATACCGAACGACGTTTCTGAGCAACACCTGAGAACGCCACAATCACAGCCGGAGCAATCGAATGCAATTCTCAGACATGTTAAAGACCATGGTGGCACAGGAAGCCTCTGATCTTTTCCTTACCGCTGATGCTGCCCCCAGCATCAAGGTATTCGGGCACATGAAGGCGCTCTCTGAGCACACCATGAGCGCTGTTGAGGTGGAAAAGACCGCCTTCGCCATCATGTCTGCCGATCAACGTGAGCAGTTTGCCCAAGAGCCGGAACTCAATCTGGCCATTGCCGAGCCGGACATCGGTCGCTTTCGGGTCAACATCTTCCGTCAGCGCGGCCACCTCGCCATGGTGATCAGGCATGTTAAAACCGACATTCCTGCACCTGAGACCCTTGGCCTGCCTGTGACACTGCAACAATTAATGATGGAGAAGCGCGGCCTGCTGCTTTTTGTTGGCGCCACCGGTTCTGGCAAATCCACCTCGCTGGCTGCATTAATCGACTATCGCAACCGGAACTCCGACGGCCACATCATTACCATTGAAGACCCTATTGAGTTCCTGCACCCACACAAGCAATCCATTATCAGTCAGCGCGAAGTCGGACTGGATACGGTCAGTTATGAAGCCGCGTTAAAAAATACCTTACGCCAGGCGCCGGATGTTATCCTCATCGGTGAAATCCGCAGCCGCGAAACCATGGAGCACGCACTGGCCTTTGCCGAAACCGGTCATCTGTGCGTCTCCACCCTGCATGCCAACAATGCCAATCAGGCGCTGGACCGTATCATCAATTTTTTCCCGGAAGAACGCCATAAACAACTGTTTCTGGACCTGTCACTGAATTTACGAGGCCTGATTTCGCAACGACTGATTCCGTCTTCAGATGGCAAGCGCGCAGCCGTGTTTGAAATTTTGCTGGGCACACCGCGCGTCAGTGATCTGATCAAACAGGGCAAGATTGAAGAAATCCGCGAAACCATGGAAAAGTCTTCCGGGCAGGGTATGATGACCTTTGACGCGGCCCTGTTGTCGCTCTACCAGAGCGGTCGTATCACGCTGGATGATGCATTGGCAAACGCTGATTCCAGGAATAACCTGCGCTTGAAGATCGAGCTGGCCGATGGGTCATTATCAACGCCTCAGACAAATGATTCAGGACTTTCACTGCGACCCAAGGATTGAAGCTGAGTACTCAGGGAGAACACAGAGGAGATGATCATGGAAAGGTCAAATGCTGCCGATTACCTGCTCAGAGCCAGATACTGTGAAATAAAAGGTCTGGAAAATTTCCTTGTCCTCAGCGATCTGGTGTCAACAACCAGCTCATTGATACATGAACTGCAGCGCGAACGGGGTGCCTCCAACCTGGTTCTGGGTTCTGCCGGCGCGCGTTACGTCCCCGAACTGACCGCCTTGCGCGCCATGGCAGACCAACAGGTGCAGGCTTTCGAGACAGTACTGAAATCTCTCGATCAGGATCACCTGCAGATTCCTTCGGCAAGCCGCTTCTTCAGCCATATCGCCTACGCGGTCCATTTGTTGTCCGCTGTCGACCAAATGCGCCGGCAGGTTGACAACAACGAGCTCACGACGGTCGACTGTACTGATCTGTACAGCGCCGTTGTCCAATCTTTGCTCAACATCGTCTTTGAAACTGCCGACTCAGCATTGAATGCCGTTATCAGCCCTGCCTTGTCGCGCGCACTGGTTGCCATATTCAATTTCATTCAAGGTAAGGAACTTTCCGGTCAGGAACGGGCATCAGGTGCCGCGGGTTTCGCTGCGGGTCAGTTCAGCAATAAACACGTTGCTCATTTAGCGCATCTGATTGAGGCGCAGGAACGCTGCTTTGAGATTTTCAGGGAGTTTGCTGACAATGCTTCGCTCACAGACTGGAACACATTGTCGACAGCCCCCTGCATGATCGAAATCAATGAGCTGCGGCATTATGCCTGCACCCAGGGTAACAACCCGATATTAAACAGCACTTACGCAGAGCGCTGGTTTACTGCACAAACCCTGCGCATCGACGCAATGAAAGAAATCGAAAACAGCTTGCACAAGAATCTTGCCACACGATGCAAGGAAAAACTGGAAGAAGCCCGCGAAGGCCTCGATATCAACAAAATGGTCATTGAATCCTTGCCGCAACATGGCACTGGCAGTGAGGAATCGTTCCTGCTGGTGCGAGCCAGTATCCTGCCCGCACAGACCCCTGGCAGCAACAGCGGTCGTTCGTTGATCGAACTCCTGCAGTCACAATCCCGTCGACTGCAGAGCATGCAGGGCGAACTGGACTCGGCGCGCTCGGCGCTGGAAGAGCGCAAGGTCATGGACCGCGCCAAACTGCTGCTAATGAAACATCGCGCTCTGACCGAGGAGCAGGCGCATCGCTTGCTCCGGGAAATGGCCATGAACCAAAGCCGGCGACTGATAGATATCGCACGCGCACTATGTGACAGCGAAAGCAACTGGCGCTGAGCTGGCCAGATCGTCAGGCGGCTGCGCGCGATTTCTCTTCTGCCTTCCTGTCCACGCCCTGCTCCCTGTCCGGCTGCTCCCCGTCCGGCTGCTCAATACCGCTTTGCTTGTCACCGCGTTGTTTGTCGTACAGAAAGCGTAACACTGACTGCCGGTAGTGGTTGTAGGTAGCATCTTCGGCCAGTGCCAGACGGTCGCGTGGCCGATCCAGTTCAATATCAAGTATCTGACCCACGGTTGCATCGGGCCCCACGGTCAACATGACAATCTTGTCAGACAGCAACACTGCCTCATCCACATCGTGTGTAATCATGATGACAGTGCTGTTAAGATTACTGTGAATCTTCATCACTTCGTCCTGCAGGTGCGCACGCGTCAACGCATCCAGAGCACCAAAGGGCTCATCCATCAACAGTACTTTAGGCTCCATGGCAAGGCAGCGAGCAATACCCACACGCTGTTTCATGCCACCGGATATTTCGTGGGGATATTTATCAATGGCATGTGCCATGTGCACCAACCCAAGATTGTAATGAATCCACTCCTTCATCTCTTTTGCGCTTTTCCTGCCCTTGAAGACCTCCTTCACGGCCAGCGCCACATTGTCATAAACACTCAACCATGGCATAAGGGCATGGCTCTGGAACACAACCGCCCGATCCGGGCTGGGTGAATCAACCTGTTTTCCCTCCAGGATAACACCGCCCTCAGTGGCCTGAAGCAGACCCGCGATGATGTTCAACACCGTCGATTTGCCGCACCCGGAGTGACCAATCAGGGAAACGAATTCACCTTTGGCGACATTAATATTGATGTTTGCCAAAGCACGAAACGGTTTGTTGTCCGTCTTGAATTCGACCCCTACCCCGCTTAACTGTAAATACGCTGACATGATTTTTTACTCCTTACTTCCGTTATCTCAATACTGACTGTTTGTCCCAGCTAATCCTGCGCTGAAGTAACAACATCAGTTTATCCAGTGCATAGCCGATAATACCAATGGCCAATACCGCTACCATGATCCGACCCAGCGAGTCCGAGCTGCCATTCTGAAATTCATCCCAGATAAATTTTCCCAGGCCCGGATTCTGTGCCAGCATTTCTGCCGCAATCAATACCATCCAGCCGGTCGCCAGCGACAGTCGCATACCGGTAAAAATCATGGGTATGGCGGAAGGCAGTACTATCTTTTGCACGTGCTTCCATGTCGGCAGGCGAATGACGCGACTGACATTCAGCAGATCCTTGTCAACACTGGCCACGCCTACCGTGGTATTGATCACCGTCGGCCAGAGACAGCACAGCGCCACGGTTATCGCCGAAGTCACAAAGGACTTGCTGAACATTTCATTCTCACTTACATACAGTGCACTGACCACCATGGTGACAAGCGGCAGCCAGGCCAGCGGGGAAACCGGCTTGAACACCTGGATGATCGGATTCACAGCGCTGTAGATGGACTCACTCAAGCCACACATGATACCCAGGGGGATCGCAATCATCATGGCAATCAGAAAACCAAACCCGACAGTAACCAGGCTGGTGCCTATCTGATCAATAAAGGTTGGGCGACCGGTGTATTCCCTGATTCTGACGTCGGCATCGGGGTCCTGTGCCAGGCGGTCTGCATTTCGCTCCTCCTGCCTGATATAGAAGTCCCGCTCCCGGTCTTTCTCCCGCAGATAGTCGCCATAGAGATTCTGGGCCTGGGCAACTACCTGAGCAGGGCCCGGAAACTGCCCTAGTGAGGTATTTATGTTGCTGGCAGCCGCCTGCCAGCACAACAGAAACACCAGGACACCACACATGGACAGTATCACACCTCGCAAAGCCTGTGAGAACGCCGATCCGGGAGACAGGTCAATACTTCCGGGCAGGGTGTAGAAACGTTTGATCAAACTGTTTACCCGATTCATAGAGATACACCTGATACGTATGAACAACTGTCTGGGAAAATCAAAGCACATCCTCCTTCAGACCTATCTCGAATAATTCGAGATAGGCATTAGGGAATCTACCGTTATATTTTACGCCGTCGATGAAGTCGTCCTGCGCTTCCTTGAAGCCACTTTCACTCTCAAAGTCCGGAAAGTCAGCAGCCGTCATCAGTCCATCTGCAATCAGCGCTTCTGCAGCACGTTGGTAAATTTCCGGCTTGTAGACACTGGCCGCTGTTTCCAGGTACCACTCGTCCGACCGGGGCTCAGATATCTGACCCCAGCGACGCATCTGGGTCAGGTACCAGATGGCATCAGAGTAAAAGGGATAGGTAGCATGATGGCGGAAGAAAACATTGAAATCGGGTACCTGAAGTACCTCCCCCTTCTCGTATTCGAAGGTGCCGGTCATGGAGTTTGCTATGACGTTGTAGTCAGCGCCCACGTATTCACTGCGCGACAGTATTCTTGCAGCCTCCTCCCTGTTGGCGTTGTTGTTCTCATCAAGCCACTTGCCGGCACGCAACATGGCTTTGACCAGGCGTACCGTGGTATTGGGATTTTCTTCGGTAAACGCCTGAGTCAGACCCAGAACCTTCTCAGGGTTGTTTTTCCAGATCTCGTAGTCGGTTATCACAGGCACACCAATGTCTCTGACGATGGCCTGCTGGTTCCAGGGCTCTCCGACGCTGTACCCCATGATGGTACCCGCTTCCAGCGTTGCGGGCATCTGCGGCGGCGGTGTCACTGACAACAGCACATCGGCCTGCAGGGTACCGGACACATCACCTTTATGGGGAGCATAGTAGCCGGGGTGCAAGCCTCCGGCGGCCAACCAATAGCGCAATTCGTAGTTATGGGTGGACACTGGAAACACCATGCCCATATTGAAGTTCTGGCCTGCATTGCGATAGTTTTCTACCACTGGTTTTAGAGCATCTGCTCCAACCGGGCGGACCACCTTGCCATTGTCCTGCCTGACCTGGGGTTTCATCTGCGCCCATACTTCGTTGGAGACCGTAATGGCATTTCCGTTCAGGTCCATGCTCAATGGTGTCACGATGTGGGCTTCAGTTCCGTATCCTATGGTCGCAGCCAGGGGCTGACCCGCCAGCATATGAGCCGCATCAAGCTGCCCGCCGATCACACCGTCCAGCAAAACTTTCCAGTTCGCCTGTGGCTGCAAGGTGACATAGAGGCCCTCGTCTTCAAAAAATCTCTTTTCGTATGCGATCGCAAGAGGCGCCATGTCTGTGAGTTTAATAAACCCTATCGTGAGTTCATCCTTCTCAGGCCAGCCCAGCGCCTCGTCGGCGTTGGCCTGCAGCGATACTGTCAGTGTCCAGAGCGCGGTCATAGTCCACAGCAACAGTAATTTCCTATAACTTAACAAGGTATCCGTCATGATAAAGTCCTCAACATCTGGCCGTTCGTCCAAAAAAAAACGCCTACAGACTGACCGGAACTCCGATCGTCTATAGGCGCCATTGCCCGACTCGAATTATGTCTGGTGCTAATTACACCAGGCCACAAACCTGACGATGCATTTACCATGCCACTCCCTCCTTAAAACGTGACAAGTGGTCCTGCCGACCTGTCTATACCTCGCTGTTTAGCTTCTGCGTCGGTTTCCACCGGGCATGGGATGCCGGCTGATGCACTGCCCGAACAGGCAGGTATATGCTTTTTTTTGGTGCGCGACGCACAAACAAATGGCACAAAAACCGCGTTTCAGATTCCCCCGGTTCGGAAAAACACTGACTCTACGGGCCTTGGGCACAGTGGCACGGGAATTGCTCAGTACCCAGTAAGTGGATCTGTTTACCAATGACGGGAATTTGATCCGCAACAGAATCAGACCATAACGACTACAGGGCAATGGCGCTCATAACACGAAACTCTCGTGTCATGAGCGCCATTTTTTTATGCCTGACATTCAGCTCGATATTCGGCTCGACAAGGAGACAGATAATGAACAGGCCAAAACTGGTAGTTATTGGCAACGGGATGGTAGGACAGCGGTTTCTCGAAGAATTGATCACGCATCATCACGGTTTTGACATCACGGTATTCTGTGAAGAAAACCGTCCGGCATATGACCGGGTTCAATTGAGCTCCTATTTTTCACACGCCAGCGCGGAAGATCTCTCGCTTGCCAGTGACACTTTCTTTGCCGACAACAACATTTCATTCCTGTGTGGCGAATCCGTTACCCGAATTGATCGCGACAGTAAAACTGTTGTCGGCAGCCAGGGCACCAATATTGACTATGACACGCTGGTTCTCGCCACCGGCTCATATCCCTTTGTCCCGCCCATTCCAGGCCGCGACAGGGAGGCCTGTCATGTCTATCGCACAATTGACGATCTGGACGCCATACGAAACTCGGCCCAATCCAGCAAAACAGGTGTCGTAATTGGCGGTGGCCTGCTGGGTCTGGAGGCCGCCAAAGCGCTCAAAGATCTCGGCCTGACAACACATGTTGTCGAATTCGCACCACAACTGATGGCAGTCCAGCTCGACAGTCGAGGTGGCGAGCTGCTGCGCCAGAAGGTGACAGAACTCGGCGTCGAAATTCACACCGGCAAGGCCACGCAGTTAATAGATGACGGCGACGGCCACCGACACAAACTGGTTTTCTCCGAAGGTGAACTGGAAGCCGACCTGGTGTTGTTTTCCGCCGGCATACGGCCCAGAGACGAGCTGGCCAAAGCATGCGGCCTGCAGATGGGCGAGCGTGGCGGGGTCGTGATTGACAACCAGTGTCGCAGCTCTGACCCTGATATCTATGCCATCGGAGAAGTAGCTGTGTGGCAAGGCAGTGTTTTCGGTTTGGTTGCGCCCGGTTATAATATGGCTCAGCAACTGGCGACGCTGCTATGCGGCGATGCAACGGTTGCGTTTGCCGGTGCGGACATGAGCACAAAGCTTAAACTGCTGGGCGTCGACGTCGGCTCCATTGGTGATGCCCACGCCAGAACACCGGGTGCACAGATTTGCGCCGTCGATGACAACAGCACCGGCACCTACAAAAAACTGATCATCAGCGAGGATGGTCGGCTCCTGCTCGGCGCTGTCCTGGTCGGTGATACCTCAGACTACGATACCCTCTTGCAGTACTGTCTGAACCGGATTGAGCTGCCTCCCTCACCCTTGGCGCTGATTTTGCCGGACAGCGGCGACAAGCCGGTGTTGGGTGTGGATGCCCTGCCTGCCAGTGCCCAGATCTGTTCCTGCAACAACGTCAGCAAAGCAACGCTGTGTGAGGCCATCAGCGCCGGGTGTACCAGCATGGGTGCATTAAAAACAGAAACCCGGGCCTCTGCTACCTGCGGCGGTTGCGCCACGTTGGTCAAGCAGGTTCTGAACGCAGAGCTGAAGCGTCAGGGTATCCATGTCAATGATCACCTGTGCGAGCATTTCCCCTATACACGGCAGGGTCTCTATCATGTAGTGCGCGTCAATCAGGTCCGCAGTTTCGACGAGCTTGTGAGTCGCTTTGGCAGCGGTGAGGGCTGTGACATCTGCAAACCCGCTGCAGCTTCAATTCTGGCCTCGTGCTGGAACGACTATATCCTGGACCCGAAACATGTCGGTTTGCAGGACACCAACGACAACTTCCTTGCCAATCTGCAAAAGAACGGCAGTTATTCAGTGGTCCCACGCGTACCCGGTGGGGAAATTACCCCCGACAAGCTGCTGGTGTTAGCTCAGGTTGCACAAAAATACGACCTGTACACCAAAATCACCGGTGGACAGCGAATTGATCTGTTTGGTGCAAGAGTTGACCAACTTCCCCTGATATGGAAAGAGCTGATCGATGCCGGCTTCGAATCCGGGCATGCCTACGGAAAATCCTTGCGCACGGTCAAATCCTGCGTTGGTTCAACCTGGTGCCGATACGGAGTCCAGGACTCCGTGCGCATGGCCATTTTTGTTGAGGAACGCTATCGCGGCCTAAGATCGCCGCACAAACTTAAAATGGCCGTGTCGGGCTGTACCCGGGAGTGCGCCGAAGCACAAAGCAAGGATGTTGGCATTATTGCCACCGAGAAAGGCTGGAACATGTATGTCTGTGGCAACGGCGGTATGCGACCGCGTCATGCCGAACTCTTCGCCAGTGACCTGGATGATGAATCACTGATCAAATACATTGACCGGCTGCTGATGTTTTATATCCAGACCGCAGACCGGCTACAACGCACATCAGTCTGGCGCGACAACCTGGAGGGTGGCCTGGACTATCTGCAGGACGTGATCATCAATGACTCACTGGGCATAGCCGAGGAGCTTGAAACTCAGATGCAGGCTGTCATAGATACCTACGCCTGCGAATGGAAACGGACCATTGAGGACCCTGACGCACTGAAACGTTTCCGCCCCTTCATCAACGCCGACAGTGCGGATGAACAGGTAGTCTACGTTCGTGAGCGCGGCCAGAAACGCCCCGCACGCTCTGAAGAGACCAACAACATAACCCTGGTGGAGACAGTCTGATGAGTACTCATGCTACCGCACGTCAGCAAAACCTTGAATGGATTGATATCTGCGCTGCCAGTGATGTTGTTGCCAACACCGGCGTTGCGGCACTTGTCGAGGGTAAACAGATTGCCATTTTTAATACGCGCGCCGGCTGGTATGCCATAGACAATCACGATCCGTTCAGCCAGGCCAATGTGATCGCCAGAGGTATTGTCGGCGACATCAAGGGTCAACTGGTTGTTGCCTCGCCAGTCTACAAACAGCATTTCTGCCTCAATACCGGGCAGTGCCTGGAAGATGACAGCGTAGCGCTGAGCGTGTACCCGACCAATATCAGCGATGACCGCGTCCAGATCGCGATACAACGATAAGAGCCCGGCCCATGAAACAAACAAAGAAACTTGTCATTATAGGCAACGGCATGGCTGGCAGCCGTTTGCTGCAGGAGCTGGTCAAGCTCGACAACGAACAGTTGTCGATTACCGTCATCGGCGCCGAACCGGGTCCAGCCTATAATCGCATCCTGCTCTCGTCGTGGCTATCGGGACAGGTCAGCGAAGCCGAAATGGCATTGGCGACCCGTGACTGGTATCAGCGACATGAGATACGCGTGTATGACAATGACCCGGTCATCCATATTGACTGCAAACAGAAACAGATTACAACATACACAAAAAACGTAATCGATTGGGACTACCTGGTACTGGCAACCGGGTCCCGTGCGAACCGGCTCAATGTGCCAGGTCGCGAAGCTAACGGCGTCATGTGTCTGCGCTCGTTGCAGGATGCCAGAGACCTTCATAAACTGATTCGCCCAGACGCCAGCGCCGTTGTCATCGGCGGCGGCCTGCTGGGCCTGGAGGCCGCCTGCAGCCTGGCTGATCAGGGCATGTCTGTGACCGTGGTGCACAATGCCGGATGGCCAATGAACCGGCAGCTGGATGAAGAAGCAGGCAACCACCTTGCCGACAGTTTGCGGCTGCGCGGCATCCGTTTTCACGGCGACGCAAACTGCTCTCATTTCAACACCACCGATAACGGCAGTCAACTCGCGAGCCTGGAGCTGGCGGACGGCACTGTTCTGCCTTGCTCGATTGCCATCATGGCGCTCGGTATTACCCCGGAGGTCGAACTGGCACATACCATCGAGCTGAAGACAGACCGGGCGATAAAAGTAGATGCCTGGCTGCAAACCAGTAAACCTGACATCTTTGCCCTCGGAGAATGCTGCCAGATCGGCGAAGACGTGTTCGGTCTGGTAGCACCTGTCTATCAGCAGGCACGCATTCTTGCCATGGTACTGAACACCTGCGCGTCATCCTACGCTAATGCCAATATCAGGGCTCTGCCCTGTTACCATCACCAGCCCACGCCAACCCGGCTCAAAGTCAGCGGCGTTGATGTTTTTTCCGCCGGCGATATCAACACCAGCGCACACAACAAGAGCATGATCTGGCGTGATGCGCAACAAGGTCACTACCGGCGCCTATGGTGGCGCGACAATACCCTCCAGGCAGTCGTCATGTTCGGCGACGTCAGCGATGGCAATCGTTATGCGCAACTGATCGAAACCCAACGCATAGTGGCATCCCGCAGCCAGGAAATGTTCGGCCTGGGGGACAGCGCATGAACAAACGTACCACCTGTCCCTATTGCGGTGTTGGTTGTGGCCTGATTGCTGACCCGACAGACACACAAGAGCATATCGCCAAACTCACCGGTGATCAGCAACATCCGGCCAATCGGGGCAGGCTTTGTGTCAAGGGCAGCTCATTGCATGAAACGCTGGGCATGGAAACACGACTGCTCAAACCTCAGCTTTACGGCAACGAGGTTGATTGGGAGCAGGCGCTGGACGAGGTTGCCGAGCGATTACAGCGCTGTATTCGGGAACACGGCCCTGATTCAGTGGCCTTTTATGTATCGGGGCAGCTGTTGACCGAAGATTATTATGTTGCCAACAAGCTGATCAAAGGCTTTTTGGGCACTGCCAACATCGATACCAACAGCCGTCTTTGCATGTCAACTGCGGTAGCTGCCCACAAACGTGTGCTCGGCAGTGACACCGTTCCTGGTTGTTATCAGGACCTTGAGCTGGCAGATCTGTTGATCATTACCGGCTCCAACATGGCCTGGACACACCCGGTCATTTATCAACGTATCGCCGCAGCCAAACAGGCCCGCCCGGAAATGCGCATCGTGGTCATTGACCCGCGCCGCACCGCCACGGCTGACATCGCGGATCTGCATCTGGACCTGGCGCCCGGCAGCGACGCCAGCCTGTTTACGGGCCTGTTCTCACACTTGCTGGCTTCAGACGCGCTTGATCACTCGTTTATCGACAAACACACCGAAGGGTTTGAAGACGCACAACATCGAAGTCGCGCCGCTGCGATGGACCTGGCAACCACGGCACAGCGTTGTCAGCTGGACAGGGAAAAGCTGCAGACATTTTACGACTGGTTCACTCAGACAGAAAAAACTGTGACCGTTTTCTCACAGGGCATCAATCAATCGATCAACGGTGTCAGTCAGGCCAGCACCATACTCCATTGCCACCTGGCCACCGGCAGAATCGGTAAACCCGGTGCCTGTCCATTCTCGATTACCGGCCAGCCCAATGCCATGGGCGGGCGCGAAGTGGGCGGATTGGCGAATCAGCTGGCCGCGCACATGGATATCGAGAACCCGGCGCACCGCCGGATTGTGGGAAATTTCTGGGGCAGTGACAGACTTCCCGTGCGCCCCGGCCTGAAGGCTGTCGAACTGTTTGATGCTGTGGCCGATGGCAAGGTCCGGTTTATCTGGATCATGGCAACCAACCCGGTGGTATCCATGCCCGAGGCCGACAAAATCAAAAAGGCATTGACGAACTGCGACTGTGTCGTGGTCTCTGACTGTGTGGCTGACACCGATACCCTGCGTCTGGCAGACATCCGTTTACCGGCTGCTGGCTGGGGCGAAAAAGACGGCACGGTGACCAACTCGGAGCGATGTATTTCCCGGCAACGCGCGTTCCTGCCGCTGGCGGGCGACGCAAAACCGGACTGGTGGATTATCACGGCAGTCGCCAGACGACTGGGCCTTGGTAAACAGTTTCCCTATCAATGCGCCGCCGATATATTTCGCGAACACGCGCTGTTGTCGGGTCAGGACAACGCTGGTGGTCGCGATTTTGATATCAGTGGATTGGCCATGCTCGACAACGATGCCTATGACCAGCTTGCACCGACGCAATGGCCCTACCCCGTCGCGGCAAGAGCCGGCCGGGCACGCATGTTTGAAGACGGTCGTTTTTTTACCAGATCCGGTCGGGCACAATTTGTTGACACCACTCCCTGCCAGGCATACAGCAGCGACAAGCGGTGGCCTTTAGTGCTCAATACCGGTCGTATACGCGACCAATGGCATACCATGACACGAACAGGTCTGAGTGCCCGGTTGCAGCAGCATGTACCAGAACCATTCGTGGAATTGCATCCGGACGATATGGCCAGGCTTGGCATTCAGCCTCAGCAACTGGTGCAAGTCCGTAACGAGCTGGGTAGCTGCACAGTCAAAGCCAGGGCAACAACGGCCCAGCAAACCGGCACCGCATTCATGCCAATACACTGGAATGATTGTTTTACCACCGCTGCCCGCCCCTGCGTTTTGATTGAATCCCGATTTGATGCCATTTCCGGACAACCTGCGTTCAAACAAACCGGTGTTGCTGTTAGCCCCCTGCCGTGCCGCTGGCACGCAACATTGATCAGCCGCCACCGTATTGATCTGCCCACGCACGTTTATTGGAGCAGTCGCCGCAATACCGACTGGCATATTACAACGCTCGCCGGTGATTGCGACCTGGATATTGCCACACTGAAGACACAGTGGGCGTCACCGGGCAGAACCTGGGCAGAAATGGACGATGGCAGCGGCGATGAAATCCGACTGCTGGCCTATGACCATAACAAGCCCGTTATCTGGTTTGCCTCGCAGCGCGAGACCGCACCTGATATTGACGAACCCTGGCTGGTGGCTGCAATGCACGCCACCACGCTGAATGCCCTTCAACTGGCCGCTGGCAGAGCCTCCGGGCAACTCGCCAGTGGCGCCCTGGTGTGCAGCTGCCATCAGGTACGCGAGTCAACTATTGTCGACGCCATCGTATCCGGTTGCCGCAGTGTTGAGAGCGTAGGCGAAAAAACGCGAGCCGGCACCAACTGCGGCTCCTGTATACCAGAGATCACAGCCTTGCTGACAACCTCATCAACAACGACCACTTTATCCACAAAAACATCAACAACGACCGCTACAGCAACCACGGAGAACGTATGTTAAGCCTGCTATCACAACACCAGAACCAGCTGCCTGTCGGTGAAGTCTGGCTTGTCGGCGCCGGACCGGGCGACCCTGAACTGATCAGTGTCCGTGGACTCAGACTGATCCGACAGGCTGACGTGGTTGTTCACGATCGATTGGTCGCCGCGGAGCTGATCGATGAGCGTCGTAAGGATGCCCTGTGCATTGATGTTGGTAAACGACCGGGGCACCATCCGGTGCCGCAGCAGGAGATTGAACACATGCTGATCAGCCACGCGCGCGCGGGCAAATCAGTGGTACGTCTGAAAGGTGGCGATCCTTTCATTTTTGGCCGGGGCGGGGAAGAAATGCTGGCCTTGCGCGCCGCCGGTATCAGGACACATGTGGTGCCTGGCATCACGGCGGCATCAGCTTGTGCCGCATCGGCCGGTTTCCCGCTGACGCAACGCCATACCGCGAACAATGTCTGCCTGACCACCGCACATCATTGCGACGAACGCGATACCAGCAACTGGTCATCACTGGCTGGCGACAGTTCGCGGACGCTGGTTTTCTACATGGGGCTGTCTGCTCTTGGCCGAATTCGCAACAACCTCGTACAGCACGGCATGAACGCTGATACACCTTGCGCGCTGATCGAAAACGGCAGCAAACGCCAGCAACGCACGGTTTATTGCAGTCTGCGTCAAATCGCCGATCTGGCGGCTCAGCATAAATTACAGACCCCGTGCCTGCTGGTCGTCGGCAACGTGGTAAGTCTGGCAGAGGAATACCAGAACCAGAACAGAGCTGTATCAGCAGCCTGAAGTTTTCAGCACTCATCAAGGGGAAAGCGGGTTTGCAATCGTTTGCCAACAGAACGCAGAAAAGGACAGAACATGAAACAGGACATAAAACAGAACACTAACATGAACACCTGTAAAACCCTGATCAGGCTGCTCGCTGGCAGTATATTTTCAACTGCACTGCTGGTATCCCTGCCACTGATGGCTGCGGAGAATTCAGCCGACAGCCTTGCCGCCGCTCTCAGCCAGGGCAACACCACGCTGTCATTCCGGCTGCGTCATGAAGACGTACAGGTTGATACGCCCTCACGCGACGCAACGGCCAATACCCTGAGATCCAGGCTGACCTATACCAGTGCCCGTTGGTCAGGCCTGGATGCCACTCTGGAGATGGACTATGTTGCCACCATTGGCAATGAAAAATTCAATAATACGCGCAACAATCAGTTTCTTTACGCTACCGTTCCGGACCCGGACGGTGCTGATCTGAATATCGCCGCCTTGCGATATCGTTTTGACACCGGCAGCGCAGTCATGGGACGCCAACGACTGGTGCGGGGCAACCAGCGCTTTATTGGCAGCGTTGGCTGGCGGCAGAACGAACAGACCTTTGATGCGCTCAACCTGTCCTGGCAGGCGAGCGCCAGAACTCAGTTCAGTTATGCCTGGATTGACAATACCCGTCGAATCTTCGGCCCCGACAAAGGCACACCAGCGGCAAAACTGGCCAGCAATCATCATTTGCTCGATGCCAGCATGGCCATAAGTGATGCCATCAACATCAACGCCTATTACTACGCACTTGACTTCGAGCAGGCCCCTGCGCTGTCTTCGCGTACCGCAGGCCTGACCCTGAGCGGCGCCGCTGATGCCGTCAACAGCCGACTGGACTATCGACTGGAAGCGGCGCGGCAGGATGACTACGGTAACAATCCGGTGAATTACGATGCAATGTACTGGCTGGCATCGGCAGGCCTCACGGCCCATGGCATCCGTATCGGATTCACTCACGAAATACTGGGCGCAGACAGTCGTAACAATGCTTCCGTACAGACTCCGTTGGCGACCCTGCATGCTTTTCAGGGCTGGGCTGATCAGTTTCTGACAACACCTGCGGTTGGGATTAAAGACAACAGTATTTCGGTGTCGGGGACGGTATCAGGCACTCGCCTGAGTGCAACGTGGCACGACTACCAGTCAGACACCCATGCCATGTCGCTGGGCAGCGAATGGAATCTGCAGGCCCACCGGGTATTTGCTGAGCGGTATACACTGACGCTGAAGTACGCCGATTATCAGTCGGATGGCTTCGGTAGCGATACACAAAAGCTGTGGCTGATGGCAGAGGCCAGATTCTGAATGCCAGCCATGACCGGACCTTACACCCTGATCATCCTCTGCGGCGGCGAAGGCAGCCGCATGGGAGGCGCCGATAAAGGCTGGCTCACGATTGCCGGTATACCGTTTGTCAGCGCTTTGCTGGACCGCTTTGCCGATCAGCCGCAGGTGAATATCCTGATCAGCGCAAACCGCCATCGGCAACGCTATGCCGCGCTTGGTTATGACGTGTTGTCCGACTTGCGGTCCGCACCATGCGGGCCACTGGCAGGTATCGAGGCCTGTATCCATGGCCGGCAGGCAGCACCGGTGGTCGTCATACCCTGCGATATGCCGAACGTTCCGTCCGACCTGCCCGAACGCTTGCTGGCAAGCTTGAACACGGCTGACGATATCGCCGTGGTCCATGATGGCAGGCAGGACCAGCCACTTTGTTGCGCATTTTATCCCCGGCGCTGGGCCGATGATCTGTCGGCACAGCTTGATCATGGCCACTATGGCGTCAGACACTGGCTGCGCGACAAGCCGGTAAACTATGTACATTTCGGGAACACAACGGATTTCATGAACGTGAATAACCCTGCGGAGCTGATGATGCTCAACGGCAAGACCATCACGACAGCTGTTACAAAAGAGAAAATCCGTTATACTCTTGCGAATGATCGATACAAAAATACAAGATTACACGATCTCCCGCTGGCACGCCGAATTCCTCGATCCGGCTGCAGAAGCCGCATATCACAGGCACGTCGAGGCTGACGTAGCCCTTTTCCTTGGCCGCGCCCTGAAAATATGGGCCTTCCTGCTGCTTATTTTTGCCTGGCCGGACTGGCTGGCACTGGGCTACAGTGACGGTTTTTTTATCCTGCTCTCCTTGCGCATCGCCCATGTCTGCCTGCTGCTTTGGCTGGCGCTCATGCTGTCTTACAAACCGCACTGGGCGACACTGGGCTGGCCTGTCACCCTGGTATCCATTGCCGGCTACCCCTTGTTTTTTGTCTATCCTTATATTTTGCCCGACGATGGTGCTTTCGGTTTGGCGATCATGATGATGATGATGCTGAGCCTGTATATTTTTGTACCCAACCGGCTGAAACTGATGAATCTGATTGCCGCGGTCGGTGTTGGCATGGTCATGCTCAATGTCATCATCGCCGGAGGCAGCGTGGTGGAAACCGTGCTGGTAGTCATGGTACTGGCTTGGCCGATTGCCATTGGTTTCGCTGCGGCACAACGCATCAACACCGGCAACCGCAAGGCTTTTGCGGCACTTGTCAGGGCGGAAAGTATCAATAAGGCCCTGACACAAGAGATAGATTACCGAAAAACCCTGGAGACCGAACTGCAGCGTCAGGCGCTGACCGATCCCCTGACCGGTCTGAGCAATCGTCGTCAGTACGAGTTGTTGTTCCGACGCGAGCTCGAAAGACACAGACGCCACGGCACACCGATTGCGCTTGGCATGATCGACCTGGATCATTTCAAACATATCAATGATGAACACGGCCATGAGTTCGGTGACCAGATATTAAATGCGGTTGCCGAGGCACTGCAGGAGCCCCTGCGCAGCGGCGACATCCTTGGCCGTTTTGGTGGTGAAGAATTTATACTGATCCTGCCTGACACCAGACTTGAACAGGCTGTTCAGGTTGCCGAACGCATGCGGGAATCGCTTCGCTCGATTGGCATCATCAAAAATGGCCAGACCATTCACATCACAGCAACCTTCGCTATGACCGAGGTCAGAGCAGAGGACTCGGAAATCAGCGATATCATTCGTCGTGCTGACGAAACCCTGTATAAAGGCAAACGTGCTGGCCGCGACCGGGTGATGGCTGCTGAATCTGCTGCATGACCAGCGCTTTACCCGAACCTGTCAAGCGCGTCATATATCGCGGGCAATCAACAACTTCATGATCTCGTTACTGCCACCGTATATTTTCTGAATACGGGCATCGACATACATCTTGGCGATGGGATATTCCATCATATAACCGTAACCACCAAAGAACTGCAGGCACTCGTCAACAATCTCGCACTGCTTCTGTGTTGTCCACCACTTGGCCATGGCCGCCGTAGACGCATCTAGCTTTCCTTCCAGTAACTTCATGGCACAATCGTCGACAAAAACACGGGCCAGGCGCGCCTCGGTCAAGCGCTCTGCCAATTTAAATTGTGTATTCTGGAAGTCCAGAATACGTTTACCAAACGCTTTGCGCTCCTTCACGTAGTCGCAGGTGTAAGCCAGCGCCCTTTCCATGGCAACACAGGCACTGACTGCGATAATCAAACGCTCCTGCGGCAATTGCTCCATCAGTTGTACAAAACCCAGCCCTTCGGACGCCCCAAGCAGATTTTCCGTCGGGATAAAAACATCATCAAAAAACACCTCCGATGTGTCCTGCGCCTTCAGTCCGATTTTCTCCAGATTGCGCCCACGCTTGAAACTGTCTTTGACCGCCGGTGAATCCGTTTCCAGCATCAGCAACGATACCCCCCTGCCGCCGGCACCGGGATCCGTTTTGACCACCACACAAATGAGGTTGGCCAGTTGCCCGTTGGTCAGAAACGTTTTTTGGCCATTGACCAGATAACCGCCATCAGTCTTCACTGCCGTTGTTGCCACCGCTTGCAGATCTGAACCCGTGCCCGGCTCGGTCATGGCGATAGCGCCTACCAGTTCGCCGGAGGCCATTCTCGGCAGCCAGCGTTGTTTTTGTTCTTCAGATCCATAATTAAACACGTAATGCGCGACGATACCGGAATGCACCGAGTTGCCGATGCCGGTCACTCCGGCGCGTGCCATTTCTTCCTCGATGACCATTTCATGACGAAAATCACCGCCGCCACCACCATATTCGGCAGGAATCGAGGCGCACAATATACCGGCCTGACCGGCCTTCAGCCAGGCGTCCCGGTCGACCACCCCTTGCTCGTCCCAGCGCTTGATATGCGGAACAAACTCCCGGTAAAAAAAACGCGCAATGTGCTCGCGCATGATGTTGAGTTCTTCATTCATCCAGGGTGGATTATGTGTCTGTACAGTCATGAAAAATCCTCTTAGCGTGCCGCCATGCGGATAGCCGCATCCAGTCGAATAACCTCACCGTTAAGGTAGGAACTGCCAACAATGTGAACAGCCAGATCAGCGAACTCCTCTGGCAGCCCCAAACGTTTAGGGAACTGGATCATGTCGATCAGTGCATCTTTTACCGGCTGAGGTGATGCCTGCATCAGGGGTGTGGAGAATATGCCCGGCGCCACCGTCATCACCCGTATTCCGTCACGCGCCAGGTCTCTGGCAATGGGTAAAGTCATGGATACGATACCGCCTTTGGACGCACTGTAGGCAGCCTGCCCCATCTGACCATCATAGGCAGCGACGGAGGCGACATTGATAATGACGCCACGCTCATCATCATCGGTTTGTGGTGCATTCTTCTGCATGGCCGCCGCACACAGACGCAGCACATTGAAGGTGCCCAACAGGTTGACCCGGATCACTCGCTGGAACTGTTCCAGCGGCATGGGCCCGTCCCGGCCCACGGTTTTAGCGGCGGCGCCAATTCCAGCGCTGTTCACATTGATATGCAGAGCGCCGAACGTGTCTACGGTTTTTTGCACCGCAGCCTGGACCTGTGCCTCATCGCTGACGTCACCGGCCGCCCAATTCGCGCAATTGCCAAGGTCAGCCGCCGCCGCCTTAACGCGCTCGGCATCCAGGTCAAAAAGCATGACGTTGGCACCCTCGTTAACAAAACGTTGTGCTGCAGCCAGACCCAGGCCTGACGCTGCACCGGTGATAAAGGCTGTTTTTTGTTTTAATTGCATGGTAAAACCTCGTGGCTGGCGGCCTGTCTTTTGTCAGCGAAGCGACAAGAATGTAAGATCACAGGCCTAAAATCAATAACAAAATGAATGAATTCATAAAACATGAGCGGACCGCTACAGGGATTCAGAATAATCGAAATGGCAGCCATAGGCCCGGTGCCCTTCTGCGGCATGATGCTGTCGGACATGGGTGCAGACATGGTACGTATCGACCGCAAAGGCAGCCCGGTCATGCACCCCGATAACCCGGTCAACCGGGGTCGTCGCTCAATTGCACTGGATCTGAAGCAGCCAAATGATATCGACACGGCACTGCAGTTGATCAGCCAGGCCGATGCCCTGATCGAGGGTTTCAGACCTGGTGTCATGGAACGCCTGGGCCTGGGGCCGACGCCGTGCATGGATCAAAATCCCCGCCTGGTCTATGGCAGGATGACGGGCTGGGGACAGACCGGTCCGTTGGCACAGGCGGCAGGCCATGATATCAACTATATCGCCCTCACCGGCGCCCTGCACGCCATGTCGCGCGACGGACAACCACCGTCGCCGCCGCTCAACCTGATTGGCGATTATGGCGGCGGCGCCATGCTGCTGGCCACCGGCGTGCTGGCGGCTCTGCTGGAAAGCAGCCGTTCAGGCATGGGCCAGGTCATTGATGCCGCCATGACGGACGGTTCCGCCATCCTGATGAGTCTGTTTCATGGGCTGCAGGCCGACGGTAGCTGGCGAGCGGAGCCGGGCACCAATATGCTGGACGGTGGCGCGCACTTTTATAACAGCTATACATGCGCCGACGGGAAATTCATCAGCATCGGTCCCATCGAGCCGCAATTCTACGCTGCCTTGCTGCAACGCTGCGAGATCGATGACCCGGCTTTTCAGGCGCAAATGGACACAGCGCAGTGGCCAGCCTTGAAGCAGAAGCTCACCGCCCTGTTCAAAACCCGCAGCCGTGATGAGTGGTGCGCACTGCTGGAAGGCAGTGATGTATGTTTTGCCCCGGTGCTGGATACACACGAGGCCGCCAGACATCCCCACAACAAGGCGCGGCAGACCTTTGTCACTCGCGATTCCATTACCCAGGCGGCACCAGCCCCGCGTTTCAGCAGAACACCGGCAACGATCAAAGGGCCGCCACCAGCGCCGGACCAGCAACGTAACGCGATCCTGCGCGACTGGCTGTCAGACACAAACTGACTTTTTGAAATGGCATGCTCGAAATGCCCGACTACAGCGGACTACACCGGACGACAGACACTATGCTGACTATTGACGAATATACCCGACTTGATGCCATCGCCATGGCGAAATTGCGTCAGACCGGTGAGACCAGCGCCAGCGAACTACTGGAATGCGCCTTCGCCCAGAGCGACAAACTCAATCCACAGCTCAATGCCATTGTGCATCAGGACCGGGAACACGCCCGTCAGCTCGCGCAGCAGATGGACACATCAACACCCGAAGGTCTGCTGGCGGGCGTCCCCTTTCTGATCAAGGAAGTAAACGCGGTGGCCGGCTGGCCGCATACCCGCAGCACCGCGGTTTATCGCCAGCACGTCGCCAGCAGTGACAGCGCCATCGTGCGCCGCTACCGGGACGGCGGTCTGATCCCTTTTGGCAGCACCAATACACCCGAATTGTGCCTGACCATCACCACTGAATTCTCGGTATTTGGCAGCAGCCGCAATCCTCACCAGCTCAATCACAGCAGCGGCGGTTCCAGTGGCGGTTCAGCCGCTGCGGTTGCCGCCGGCATCGTACCGGTAGCAGACGGCAGCGATGGCGGAGGCTCTATCCGCATTCCTGCTGCCTGCTGCGGACTGGTCGGACTGAAACCAAGCCGTGGCCTGAGCGTGGTTGAGCCTGACTTTGGCAGTGCCTGGAGCGGCATGAGCGTCGGCCATGTGTTGAGTCGTTCTGTGCGCGACAGTGCCGCTTTTCTGGATCTGCTGCGCTTACGGAAACCCGGCCTGTTCGCCTTGCCCGCGTTTGACGAATCCTATTACCAGACTTATCTGCACGAGCCCAAAAAACTCAGAATTGCCGTTCAGCGTCAGCACCCGGCAGGACTTGATGTGCATCAGGACTGCCTGCATGCGGTCGATTTTACCGCCCGCCAGTGTGAAAACGCAGGCCACTACGTGGAAGAAATAGCGCCGCCCATCGACTATACCGTTGCCGCAAAAGCAATGTCGACGCTGATCAATGTGCACGTCGGACAGATCCTCAGCACCGGGCTGGACATCAGTGGCAGGACCCTGGATCAGATCGACCTGGCTGAATCTACCAGACGCATGGCAGCCCATGGCATCAATACCCCGGCGGCAAAATACCTGGCCGCGCTGGATACCATTAAACAGATCGAACAACAGATGGCCACCTTTCATGAAAACCATGATCTGGTCCTGTCACCCGTTCTGGCACTACCTCCGGCAGAACTGGGCTGGCTGGACATGAACGCAGCCGATATCCGTGAATACGCGCGCCGCTATGCTGCCTACAGCCCATTCACCGCCCTGTATAACGGCACCGGGCAGCCAAGTATCTCCCTGCCCCTGCATAAAAATGCTGACGGCCTGCCCATCGGGGTCATGTTCAGTGCCGCCTGGGGCCAGGATCATGTCCTGCTGCAACTGGCCAATCAACTCCTGCCCGACATTGTGCCAATCGCCAGGTGATACGAGTGTCCTGTCCGGGTAGTCGTGCGCCTACACATCAGATCAGCCTGTTGTTATAATGCGCGCCTTTTACTGAAGCACCATTTTCCAACACCCCGTATCATCTACAGGATTCAATTGCTCATGAAACAGTCCCCTTCGTTCTCTCGCTGGCGCCCCCATCCCTGGCACGGCCTTGAAGTCGGCACAGACCTGCCTCGCGTGGTGAATGCCTACATCGAAATCAGCCCATTTGACCAGATGAAATATGAGATCGACAAGGACACCGGTTACCTGTGTATTGATCGTCCGCAGCGCACGTCGGCACAACAGCCCACGCTGTATGGTTTTATTCCCCGCACCTATTGTGGCGACCGGGTGCGTGATCTTATGCCGGGCGCTGAATGCGGTGATGGCGATCCGCTGGATATCTGCGTCATAAGTGAGCGACCGATTGACCGCACAGAGATTCTGATCAGAGCCAAAGTCGTAGGTGGTCTGCCCATGAACGATGGTGGCGAGGCCGACGACAAAATCATTGCCATTGTGCAGGATGATCCGGCTTACGGACACATGAATGATATTGCCGAATTGCCACCCATCCTGGTTGAGCGTATTGCCCACTACTTCAATACGTACAAGATGGTGCCCGGCAAGACCAATAAAGTGTCCATCGGCCCCGCCTATGGTTTCGACCATGCCTGCACCGTGCTGGCAGCGTCCATGGCCGATTACGACGAAGACTACGGACACCTGCAACAGGACTGATGCCATTTATCTGACGGGAGTCTTACTGCGTATTTCTGACCGACGTCAGTTCTGCCATAATGGAAATCGCGATTTCTGCCGGCGTTTTACTGCCTATCGAAAAACCGATAGGCGCATGCAGACGCGCGATTTCTTCAGTACTCAAACCCAGTTCCGGCAGGCGCAGACGCCGGTTGGCCGACGTTCGCTCGGATCCCATGGCGCCAATGTAGAAAGCATCGGTTTTCAGTGCTTCCATCAGCGCCATATCATCCACACGCGGATCATGTGCCAGGGCAATAATGCCGCTGTAGGGGTTGCTGAAGTGGTCGCGTACCACATCATCAGGCAAATCCGCAGACAGGTGCACGCCGTCTACCTGCCAGTTGTCAAGGTATGACGGACGCGGGTCACACAGCGTCACTTCATAATCCATGATCAGGGCCAGTTCAGCGACATAACGTGCCACATCACCCGCGCCCAGCAACAGCAAACGATAGCGGGGACTCAGGCTATGCAGCATTTCCCTGTCATCAAGCAGTACTGCCTCATCGGATGAGACCTGGCGCGTACTGATAGCACCGGTGATCAGGTCGACATGCCGACTGATACGCTGGTGGGCATTCAGGGCTGCGTCCAGTTGCGAAAAAACCACCTGCATCGCCTGCTCCGGAGCGATGAATTCAACCAATACATGCAATTGCCCGCCGCAGGGCAAACGCAGTCGCGCCTGCTCTTCGGCAGAAACACCATATTGCACAACAAAAGGCTTACGCTCGTTGTCGTAGCGCTGTTTAAGGCTTCCTTGTCGCAGCTGCTCAAGAAAATCTTCTTCGATACAGCCTCCGGAGATTGACCCCACCATTTCACCGCTTACGGTGCAGGCCATCATGGCGCCGACCGGACGAGGTGACGAACCCCAGGTTTGCAGAATCGTGCACAACCACACAGGTTTGTCCTGCGCCAGCCATGCTGAGACGCTGGCAATAATATGATGCTGACTACTTTGCATTGCTTACCTTCGTTTAACAATCAGCCCGGCAGTATTCACATCCAACTACACTGAGCGCCGTTTCCAGCTGCCGCGCATAAAAAGATACGTCCCAATGATGCCCATGGTCATATCCCCGATAAAGATTGACCAGTATACACCTTCAGCGCCCCATCCGGCTGCCATGGCCAACGACCAGGCCAGTGGTATCTGCACCAGCCAGAAACTGAATCCGTTTATCCAGGTAGGCGTCATGGTATCACCGGCACCGTTGAACGCCTGAGTGACTACCGAACCAATGGCCAGGAACACAAAGCCATAACTCAGAATGCGCAGACTCTGGATACCACTGGCGACCACATCAGGGTCCTGACTGAAGAATCCCATAACCCAGACTGGAAAAAAGATCAGCACCAGCGCCACCAGCAACATATAGGTAACGTTGTAACCCACCACCTGCCAGACCGTGCGTTCGGCGCGATCAGGTTTGCCGGCACCCAGATTCTGCCCTACCAGTGTTGCCACCGCATTGCTCAAACCCCAGGACGGCAGAATCACAAAAATGATGACCCGGATGGCAATGGTATAACCCGCTACCGCTTCATTGCCAAAATTTGATACCAGCCGCATCAGGAACACCCAACTCGCTGTGGCAATGAGAAACTGGGCGATACCCCCTACCGATATTCGCAACAGCTGGCGCACAATGGTCAGGCGCAATACAAGATCTGACAGTGCCAGACGAATACGGCGGTTGTGAGCGCACAGATAATAGAGCTGGTAGGCAACACCGACACCGCGGCCAATATTGGTCGCTACCGCAGCTCCGGTCAGACCCATTTCCGGAAACGGCCCCCAGCCATAAATCAGAACCGGGTCCAGGACAATATTGATACCATTGGCCAGTATCAGGGCACGCATCGCGATACTGGCATCACCGGCGCCTCTGAATATTGCATTGTTCAGGAACAGGAAAACAATGGTGAAAGAACCGGAGAACATAATGCGGGTGTAGGTTTCACCTGTTGCCAGTACCGCCGCATCCGCCCCCATCAAGGTCAGGATACGCCCGGCATAAAAGAAACCGAAAACACCGACCAGCACGGATACTGCCAGGCCTACCCAGATCGCCTGGCCTGCCACCACGGCCGCAGCCTGCGGATTATTTTCACCAATCCTCCGCGCCACCAGGGCCGTGGCTGCCATGCTCAAGCCGATAGCCACTGCATACAGCAATGAGATAACGGCCTCGGTGAGACCCACGGTGGCCACCGCTTCTGCGCCAAGCCCGGCAACAAAAAAGATATCCACGATAGCAAACACCGATTCCATCGCCATTTCCAGAATCATCGGCACCGACAACAGGAAGGTGGCCCGCGCGATGGACCCTTCGGTGTAATTAATGCTGGCGTTACCCACCAAAGCCTGTTTAAAAAGGCTCAGGCCAGCCCTGATTTTTCTGAACATGAAACTAACCCTGTTAACCGGTGATTGCCTGCTACACCTGCTGCGCTGACAACAACCAACGCTGGCTGCCGGGGGGCAGCATTTTATGTTACCGGTAAGCTATATTCTTGAAGGACACCCGATCACAGTGATCTGTGCCAGCATTGGAACTGGAAACGAGAACCGCGTCGCTAAATGACGACGGCGTCTCAAGCGGCTTTGGGAAAGCCTGAGGTTATTAGCTTCATGGGCCTGCGCTCCTGCAGTACGATGCCTGGCAGCATCATTTCAGGTAGAATTATAATCTGCAATTAGCGCCTTGTCTGCAGCTTTAATTGTCACAATATGTTACTGTAATAGGTAATTTACTATCAAATTCCGGATTTTACCCGCGTGACTTTAGCCGTTCTGATTTGTGATGATTCTGCCATGGCCAGAAGGCAGATGGCCCGATCCCTGCCCTCGAACTGGGATATCGCCGTCAGTTTTGCTGAGGATGGCAAACAGGCGATTAATGCGATTCATCAGGGTAAAGCAGATTTGCTGTTTCTTGACCTGAATATGCCGGTAATGAACGGCTACGAAGTGCTGGATCAGATCCGTCGTGAGGACCTGCCAACCATGGTTCTGGTCGTCTCCGGCGATATTCAGACTGAGGCTCGCAACCGGGTCATGGCGACAGGTGCGCTTGATTTTCTCAGAAAACCCGTCGCCCCTGAGCAAATCTCTGAAGTCCTGGACCGGTACGGCATATTGTCAATTGCCAGTAGCAAGGATCATATACCGGGCGGATCACATTCGGTCGATTTACCAAAAGCGGATTTCCTGCAGGCATTTGGCGAAGTCGTTAATATCGCCATGGGTCAGGCCGGCAGCCGGCTCAGCGAGTTATTGGGAACATTCATACAGCTGCCGGTACCCTATGTAGTCACGACACCTTACGAGAAACTTGCCCGTCATCTCCCGTATGATGACGGCACCCCCATGAGTGCCGTGTCACACGGATTCAGTGGCAATGGTGTGGCGGGCGAGGCCATCGTCCTGATACGATCGGATGGTTTTTCCGATCTTGAGTCACTGGTGGCACTGGACATGCCGGAAGGCAGTAACTCGGAAACCGGAATTCTGACCGACCTGTCAGAATTACTCGTGGGATCCTGTCTCAAAGGTATCAGCCAACAACTGGATATTGAATTCAATCACAGCTACCCGGTCATGCTGGGACATGGACATGAATGCCCCATTTTGCTTGATTGCGAGGCAAATCCATTAACCGTTCTTGCCGTCAATATCTCTTTTCATTTGTCAACGCCGGATATGGACTGTCATCTGCTGTTACTGATGACGGAGGACTCAATACCCGCACTGCGCGCCAGGGTTGAAATCCTGATGCACGACTCGCTGGACGGGACATCATGCTAAAGGATAAAACCCCCGGCACCGACATGGACAGCCTGCATCTGCTCACGCAATTGCTGCAGACTCTCGATAATGGACTGATTCTGCTGGATACCGATTATCAGGTTCAGTTATGGAACAGTTTCATGGAGAATCATAGCGGGATACCCACCAGTCATGCCCGCGGCCAGAATCTGTTCAAGTTATTTCCTGAATTGCCGGAAAGCTGGTTAAAGCGAAAGATAGATTCTGTGTTCAGCCTGCAAAGCCGCGCCTTCTGCACCTGGGAAGAACATCCGCGCATGTTCAACTTTAAAAGCACTCGTCCGCTGACCGGGCATTCGGCCCTGATGTATCAGAATATTACCTTGATACCGTTGAGCGGCCTAAATGGCAACATCACCAATGTCTGCCTGCTGGTTTACGATGTCACGGAAATTGCGACGCGCAAGAATGAACTTGAATTCGCCAACAAAACACTCAAGAAATTGAGTCGCACCGACAAACTTACCAGCCTGTTCAACCGGGGTCACTGGGAAGAGCGACTGGAACAGGAGTTCAAACGGTGCCAGCGCAGCAAACGCCCGGCATCGTTAATTCTTTTTGATATAGATCATTTCAAGACGTTTAACGACACCCACGGACATGCTGCCGGCGATGAAGTACTGCGGCACGTAGGACAAATCGTCAGTCATGAACAGCGCGCTACTGACATCTCCGGCCGCTATGGGGGCGAAGAGTTCGGTATCATCCTGCCGGAAACCAATCAGGATCAGGCCTTGCTGTTCGCCGAGAGACTGCGAGAGAAAATAGCCAATACGATCGTTGACTGGGAGGATACCCCGCTCAGAGTTACCGTCAGCCTGGGCGTCGCGGAATACTTCGATGAGCTTGAAGACTATCAGGACTGGCTGGAGCTGAGTGACAAGGCACTGTACCAGGCCAAGGAAAACGGACGTAATCGAAGCAGTGTGCCTGCCACCTGAATCAGACAGGCATCATTGTAATGTGAACGGCGTATGGGTCTGTTCCAGCGCCAACAGGAATTTCTTGCACGCCAGTCCGCCGCCAAAACCGGTCAGGTCGCCATTGCTGCCGATCACACGATGGCAGGGAATCACGATGGGCAAGGGATTCTGGCCATTGGCAGCACCTACCGCACGGCTTGCTTCCGGCTTGCCAACCAGCGCGGCAATATCACCATAACTCCTGGTTTCGGCGTAAGGTATTTGCCGCAAAGCCTGCCACACCTGCAACTGGAAGCCGGTACCTTCCGGCCGCAGTGTCAGATCAAACTCAGTCAGCTCACCTGCGAAATAGGCAGCCAACTGGTGTTTGACGGCACTGAACAATTCGTTGCGCCGCAGCCAGTCCGGCGCCGGTTGCCGGGCTGCTTTGCCACTTGGAAAGCTGATCAGTGCCAATGCACTTTCATCACCCGCCAGCAATAATTTGCCAACGGGTGAATCATAGTAACTGTAGAACGTTTCGCTCACTGAGACTCCAGCAAAGCGTTGGCACGCAGGATCACATACTGCAGCACAGCTTCGGAATCGGATTCCTCCAGCTGCCCGGCAAAAGACACCATGCCACCCGATGCCAGTTCGCCCTCAAGAACCACCGCATTCCAGTCCTCAATATCATGCAATCGATCCGTGTAGCGCAGATCCGGGAACACACCCGCACCATCGCTGGCAGCATTGTTACCGTGACACACGCTGCAGTATTGACCATAAACCTGCTCGCCGTGCGCCAGCATTTCGTTATTGGCCAGCAAAGGCGGCGGGTTGAGTTCGCGGTCTTCAGCAACGGCAACCTCAGTGGGTAACTGATGAGTACCGTTCAGCGTGTAGACCAGCAAACGTGAATTATTGCTGGATTCACGCGTTGTGGATCCGATGGCCCCGGGTCCGTCCTGCGGTAACGCACGTGAGCCGGTCAACACCGCCACGTACTGCTGCCCGTCAATGGCATAGCTGACCGGTGCAGCCACAGTGTGAGACTGCGTAATCGCACTCCACAGTCTTTCGCCGTCGGTGTCACGGTAGGCGACAAATTCGCCCGCCGCATTGCCCTGAAACACCAGGCCACCAGCAGTCGACATCACACCCGCAGCCGCTGTCGGCGACAATTGCGGCTGACGCCACACTTCTTCCTGTGCAATCGGGTCCCAGGCCAGCAGATAAGCTTTGCGCTCCGGTGCAGCATCCCCGGCAGCGGCAACCAGACGAGCGCCTTCGGCCAGATCTGTGCCGGTATTCCAGCCACGGTCAGACCGTTCAAACTCTTCCTGCGCGTGGTAACCCATATAGTTTTCAGTCGCCGGCAGGTAAGCCAGATCAGTGTTCTGGCTGAAAGACATCGGGTACCAGTTGTGTCCGCCCAGCGCCCCCGGCTGGACAATGATGGGTTGCTTGGTGACATCGTAGCGGGCTTCGGGAATTTCTACCGGCCGCCCGGTTTCCAGATCAATGTGGGTCGCCCAGCTCACCGGCACAAAATTCTCAGCCGACAACAGCCGCCCGGTCAGGGCATCCAGCACATAAAAGAAACCGTTTTTCGGTGCCTGCATGACCACCCGCCGATCTTCACCGCCGATATTGAGATCAGCCACAATGATCTGCTGGGTAGCAGTGTAATCCCAGGTTTCCCCTGGTGTGGTCTGGTAGTGCCAGACGTAACTGCCGTCATCGGGATTGATGGCCACAATCGAGGTCAGGAACAGGTTGTCACCACCGCCGGGGCTACGCAGTGACTGATTCCACGGGGAACCATTGCCAACACCGATGTACATCAGATTTGAATCCGGGTCGTAGGCCATGGAGTCCCAGACCGTGCCGCCACCGCCCATCGCCCACCACTCGCCGGTCCAGGTCTCTGCGGCCATTTCCAGTTCGGGTTGTTCAAAGCCGTTTTCGGGATTGCCCGGCACCGTGTAGAAACGCCAGTGCTCCTCCCCCGTATCTGCATCATAGGCCGTAATATAACCACGTACCCCATATTCACCGCCGCCATTGCCAATAATGACCTTGCCATCAACAATACGCGGCGCACCGGTAATGGTGTATGGCTGCGACTGATCGGTGGTGACCACGCTCCAGATCTGCTCCCCGGTTGTCGCGTCCAGTGCAATCAAACGCCCATCCAGCGCACCAAAAAATATTTTCCCGTCCCACGCAGCAACACCACGGTTGACAACATCACAACACGCATCCACCCCCCGGGCACGATCCACTTCGGGGTCAAATTCCCACAGCAGGCTGCCATCTTCTGCATCAAACGCTTTGACCATGCTCCAGGCGGTGGTGATGTAGATAGCACCGTCCACAACGATCGGCGTGGCTTCCTGCCCGCGACTGGTATCAAGGTCTGCCGACCAGGCCAGACCCAGTTGATCTACCGTGTCGACATTGATCTGATCCAGCGGGCTGAAGCGCTGCTCCCAGTAATTTCGCCCGGTTGACATCCACTGACCCGGCTCGCTATCAGCGGCTACCAGGCGTTCTGTAGTCACCGACGCACTGTACTTTGGCATGGGTGCCGGTGCTGGCGCCTCAGGTGCACTGGCAGTGGTATCGGGCTGCTCGGCCGGACCACATGCAGCCAGTGCCAGGACCGCTGCTGCCAGTACAGAAAGGTGTTTATGCTTGTTCATGTTGTGTCCCCTGAATCTGCGTCAGTTTTTAATTTTTAAGCTTGAATACCAGTACCGCATTGCCTGGTAACTGGCCGAATGTTGCATAACCGCTGTTGACGACCATATAGTCACCGGAGAGGACCGGGCCGGTAGCGTCAAGCGAGCCACCGCTGGCCTCAACACCATTGATGGTGTCATAGTCCTGCACGGTATTGTACTCCCACAGCAGTGCGCCGGTCTCGGGATCGTGTGCAAACAGGTAGCCGCTGAGAGAGCCGGCGAGGATTAGATCATCAGTTGCGGTGATCGGCGCCGAGTAGGCATCCATGCAGCCGCGCTCGCCGACGCAGCGTTCAGGCACGGGGGCATACCAGAGCACCTCGCCGGTTTTCATGTCAATGGCATGCAGACCCGGCTGCCGCGGTTCGCCTTCGTCAGTAATGCCACTGCGATCCGATACCGGCACGTAAACCACATCATCCTTGAACGACATGCCCCAATGCACGCCTCCCAGCGCACCGCCACGGCCAACACGGGTACGCCACAACACTTCGCCGTCGCCAACCGGATCCAGGCCAAAAATTTCCGCACCCTTGGTGCCGGCAACCACAATTTCCTGCCCGTTGGACAGCGTCGTGGTAACAATAGGCGCACCGATGTCGAGATCCGGGCCCGGGTCCGGGCAATTGGGGTGGGTGCCATTGGGATTGCAACCCATCACGAATTGATCATCACCAGTGGTTTGATACACCCATTCCATGTCACCCGTATCCAAATCAAACGCAATGACCGAGTCACTGGTGTTGCTGGCCGGGCGGCTGTAGTTCTGTCCGGACCCGGCGTAAACCAGATTGCGCGCCGGGTCAATGCTGGGCGCCTGCCAGATGGGCGCACCTGAAGGCGCATATACCGGATTACCGGCGCTGTTCTCGCCAACCAGCGACGGCTCCTCCATGATGTAGGTGTGCCAGAGCTTTTCACCGGTAGCAAGGTCAAAGGCCGCCATATTGCCCCGGAAAGTACAGCAATGGTGGTCTGGCCGCCCGGCTGCACCCACCTCTATGGATGACACCGGCACAAAAATTCTGCCATCGTATACCACCGGCGAACCGGTGCTGCGGGCAAAGGGGTTGTCGTCCACTTCCGTATCCCACAGTGGCTCACCATTGCGTGCATCCACCACATAAATGTGATTGGAATTTTCCGCGATAACGGCAAGGTAACGATCCAGTTCCTGGGAGAAAGCAACCGTTACCGCAGCACGCACCTCGCCGGGCACCTCAACAGTCCAGTAGACACATCCCGATGCCAGATCCATGGCATGAACGCTGCCCGACGGGCTGCCCATAATCATGATACCGTTAATCACCGTCGGCTGGGCCCGCGCGACGGTCGAGCTTTCCAGCCCCATCACCCACGCCAGCTCGAGCTGGTCGATATTGGCCGCGCTAATGGCAGTGCCTTGCGCAGATTGATAACGCTCATTGCTCAGGCCATTGCCCCAGCCGTTCCAGTTGCTGTCAAGCGACAGCTCGAACTGAGGCATCGGCTGTTCGCAGCGGGCCAGACCGGCGACCGAGTCGGTCTGCATGCGGCTGCCGGTCAGGTGCTCAGCCAGGGCCGCCTTCTGTTCATTACTCAGCGCCGCCCCCTGGGCCTGCATGACACCTTCAGTCAAAGCATCAAAGACGCTGTTGGCGGTATAGGCCGCCAATGCCTCAGTGGTTGGCGTGCGGACATCCTGCGGATCGGCATGACAAGTGGCGCAGTACTCTGCATAGAGGCTGGCACCATCCAGGTTTTCCGCAGCCAGCACCAGAGAACCGGTTGCACCCAGGACCACACCAGCCAGCATGCTTGTGAATTTTCTCATCGTGTCTAGAACCTCTTCCTGCTGTGTAATGAATGGCCAGATCAAGCTGCCCAAAATTAGTTGCCGATGTTACCCGAATCGTCACACAAAACGAACCGGCTATGCGTCAGAACGTCATTTGCGAAGGGCAGTAGCCACCGCGTGCTGGCCGTGACAGCCCGTATTGGTGTATAGTTCGCGCAAATATGGAACCCGCTTAACACAGCATTACGGACACTGTCATGAGTGATAAGAATACCCGAAAGTACTCCAGCCAGGTTGTCGATGGCGTTGAACACGCAGCCAGCCGCGCCATGTTGCACGCAGTCGGTTTTTCCGATGCCGACTTCAGCAAACCACAAATTGGTATCGCCTCCACCTGGAGCATGGTCACCCCCTGCAACATGCACATCAACAAGCTTGCCGACGATGTCAATCGCGGCGTTGATGCCGCTCAGGGCAAAGGTGTCATATACAATACGATCACCATCTCAGATGGGATTTCCATGGGCACCGAGGGCATGAAATATTCTCTGGTGTCACGCGAGATCATTGCCGATTCGATCGAGGCAGTATCCGGCTGCATGGGGCATGATGGCATCATCGCCATCGGTGGCTGCGACAAGAACATGCCCGGGTGTCTCATGGGTCTGGCGCGCCTGAATCGCCCTGCCATCTTTATTTATGGCGGCACCATTCAACCGGGTAAAAACCATACCGACATTGTGTCGGTATTCGAAGCCGTTGGTGGCCATGCTGCCGGCACTGTATCTGATATCGAGTTGAAGAATATCGAAGAAACCGCCATTCCCGGACCCGGTTCCTGCGGCGGTATGTATACCGCCAACACCATGGCCTCGGCAATCGAAGCGTTGGGCATGAGCCTGCCCAACAGCTCGGCCCAGGATGCCATCTCGCAGGAAAAAGTAGACGACTGCGTCCGTGCCGGTGAAGCCATCATGAACCTGGTCCGTGAAGACATCAAACCGTCTGACATCATGACCAAAGCGGCCTTCGAGAACGCGATCAAGGTTGTTATCGCGCTGGGCGGCTCGACCAATGCCGTGCTTCATCTCATTGCCATGGCGCACACCATCAACGTCAGTATCACGCTGGACGATTTCACGCGCCTGGGCAAAACCACACCCATGCTGGCTGATTTGCGCCCCAGCGGCCGCTTTCTGATGTCAGAGCTGATCAAGATCGGCGGTATCCAGCCCCTGATGAAAATGATGCTGGACCAAGGCATGCTGGATGGTACCTGCCTCACCGTAACGGGCAAAACCCTGGCGGAAAATCTCGCCGACGTGAAACCTTACCCTGAGGGCCAGGAGATCATTCGTGGTTTTGACGATCCGATCAAGCCCGACAGTCACCTGGTCATCATGCGTGGCAACGTAGCGCCTCAGGGTGCAGTAGCCAAAATCACCGGCAAGGAAGGTCTGCGCTTTACCGGCACAGCGCGGGTATTCCACTCCGAAGAAGAATCCATGAAAGGAATTCTTGACGGTACTGTTGTCGCTGGTGATGTCATCGTCATTCGTTACGAAGGTCCTAAAGGCGGACCGGGCATGCGCGAAATGCTGAGCCCCACCTCTGCCATCATGGGCCGCGGCCTGGGCAAGGATGTGGCATTGATCACTGACGGTCGCTTCTCTGGCGGCAGCCATGGTTTTGTTGTCGGCCATGTGACACCCGAAGCCATTGACGGCGGTCCGATCGCCATTATCGAAAACGGCGACCAGGTCACCATCGATGCGGAACAACAGGAAGTCAGACTGCATCTTGACGACGCTGAAATCGCTGCGCGTCTGGCCAGCTGGAAAAAACCGGCACCGCGCTACACACGCGGCGTACTGGCCAAGTATGCACGAACGGTATCGTCAGCATCCGAAGGCGCGGTGACCGATCGCGATACCTGACCAGCGATATCAGACAACGTTAGATTTACACAGAGTTAAATACGTCCCCGGACGACTGAACAGGCAGGACATGGCATGCTGATTCGTTATCAACTTGATGACCAGAAATACCTGGTTTCAACCCAGGGCGAGATCACCCGTGAAGCGCTGGCGGCAGCCATGTGGCTGGATCTGGTCAACCCCGATGATGACGAACGCCAATTGGTGGAAAGCCTTAACAGCCAGCCCCTGCCTGACACTGAAGATGTCGAGGAAATCGAGGCCAGTGCGCGCTCCTATCAGGACGAAGCCGGTCTGCATGTGCATTCATTGTTTCTGCACAAAGTGGACGAACGCCACCGCAATACCAGTGTAGCGTTTACGCTCACCGATACCCAGCTCATTACCCTGCGCGAACGCGAGATTCCGGCTTTTCGCCTCATGCGCATGCGTGCGCGTCGCCTGCATGGGCTGGTGGAAGACCCGGTGATGATTGTACTGGCGCTGTTCGAGATCAAGATAGACGACCTCGCCGATACACTTGAGGAGGTTTACACGCAACTGGAGAATACCAGCAACCTGGTGCTGGAGGACAACGACAGTCCGATTGAAGATGCACTGGACGAACTGGCGCGCCAGGAAGACACCAACGGCAAGGTTCGATTATGTCTGATGGATACTCAACGAGCCCTGAGTTTCCTGCTGCGCCGCGGCAAACTGTCTGCTGATCATGCCGAAACCGCACGTGAACTGTTACGGGATATCGACTCCCTGCTGCCGCACAACAGCTTTGTATTCGACAAGATCAACTTCCTGATGGATGCTGCGCAGGGCTTTATCAGCATTCAGCAAAGCAAAATCATCAAGATTTTCTCAATTGCTGCTGTGGTATTTTTACCACCCACCGTGATCGCCAGTGTTTACGGCATGAACTTTGACAGCATGCCGGAACTTGGCTGGCAACTGGGATATCCATGGGCTCTGGGCCTGATGGTTCTTTCCGGTATAGCGCCATATGTCTTTTTCAAAGTAAAAGGCTGGCTCTGAGCCATCAACGCGCGCAATACTAAAAGTCGATGGTCGCAATCAATGACAGGTTATTGCGCGAGCGCGTGCCCCGGGTATGCTGATACCGTTCATACTGCAGGAACATCCTTTTACCCCGGGCCAGCTGGCGCACGATGCCCGAGCCCAGGGTAACCGCAGTGCGATCATCAATGGGGGAATTCATATTGGTCTCCAGTTCATAGTCCAGCGCAATGTCGCCAAACATACTCCAGCGACCATCGGCACTCAGCGGATATGACAGATTAAGTCCCGTGCTGACAACACTCAAACGGTTTCGCTCGCCAAAGGGTTCAACTACAGGCTGGCCGAGATTATTGGATGTCGGTTGGTTGCGAATATGCAGATGTCGAAAACTGTTAGTCCACTTCAATGCTGAACCATCCGGCAGCCAGGGCAAAGCGGTCTGGTTAAAGCGGGCTATCGCATCCATCTGCAAATAGCGTCGTTCGTATTCTACATCACGCGTGATGTTGAGCAGCCCGGCACCGGTCATTACCGACACTTCATTATCACCGTCAAACGCCAGATAATCTGCGCGAATACCAACAGCCCAAACCGGACCCAGCACCAGACCGGCATCTACCCGAGGCCCCCATGCAGTGCCGGTGGTTTCACCGGTAACATAATAAATATCAGCCTGCGTGAGCTCACCAGCGATGCCGAAACTGACAAAGGCGCTCGATGAGGGCGCGTAAATCAAACCCAGGTCCAGCCTGTCATTGCGACTTCTGACGCGTGCATCTTCATCCCGGCCCGCGGAACGCACCAGCGCCCGCACGAACAAAGGTCGTTCCAGTGAGTCGGCCACCGGCACCAGAGAATCCGATTGCATCACCCAGGTATCCGAGCGCGAGCGCATATCCTGTGGTCTGCCCGCAGTCACCGGATTTGCCTGATTCCGGGTATAAACACGCTGTGCCGTCTGGTAACTGACAGCACGATTGACCATTTCACCCAGGTCGCTGCCGGAAGCATAAAAGCCGCGCAGGCCGGCCTCCCCCATCGTTGCCATCCACTGGCCGCGCTCTGCGGGTGTGGCAGCATATAAAGAGGTGGACACCGAAGTGGAGAAAACAACCAGTGCCGCTGCCGCTACTGAATTAATAAACCTGCCTTGTCTGGAAAATACCATGCTCACGCAACTGCTCCGTGGTTCATTGTTTTTTTAACAACAGACTGCCAATTGAATAACCGGCACCGAACGAACACAGGACACCAATGTCGCCCTGCTTCAGGTCCTGATGATAAAGTGACAGGGCAATAACTGAACCTGCGGACGCAGTATTGGCATACCGATCCAGCACAATCGGTGCCTCGTCGGCATCCGGCAGCCTGCCCAACAGCTTTTTGGAAATCAGTTGATTCATATTGATATTGGCCTGATGTAACCACCAGCGTCGAACGTCGCCCGGCACCAGTCCGTGCAACGCCAGGTGCTCCGACAAGTGCTCTGCTGCCATCGGGCAGACCTCTTTAAATACGGAGCGTCCTTCCTGATGGAATAACTTGTCCGCGGCGAAGGGGTCACTGCCGTAGGCGCGGGACATATAACCAAAATTGGAACGAATATTATTGGAGTACAGAGTCTTGGCCTGCGTCCCCAGAATTTCAAAACTGTGTTCGCTATCCGCGGTCTCGGCGCGCTCAATAACCACGGCTGTTGCCACATCACCAAAAATAAAATGGCTGTCACGGTCGCAGTAATTGACTTGCGGTGATACCAGTTCCGGATTGATGACCAGCACCGCTCTCGCACTGCCCGATTTCACCATTTCCCAGGCTCGGTGCAGGGCAAATGTCGCAGCCGAACACGCGACCAGCATGTCAAACCCGAATCCGTCGATACCCAGCGCATTCTGCACCTCAATAGCAATAGCGGGATAAGCGCGCTGAGTATAGGCACAACTGACGATAACCGCGTCAATGTCCTCTGCCTTTTTGTTGGCAGCGGCCAGGGCGCTGCGAGCGGCGTTCAAGGCAATCTCGGCCTGGTGACTCAATTCATCATCAGCACGCTCCGGAATCAGCGGACGCATATGATCCACGTCCAGTATTCCCGCCTTGACATAAACATGGCGCTGCTTGATGCCGCTGGCTTTTTCGATAAACCCGGGATCAGACTTCATCACCGGTTTTACATGACCGGCCTCGATCGCCGCCTGATGCGTGTCATTGTATTTGTCGGCATAAGCGTTCAACGCCTGCACCAGCTCTGTGTTTGTTACAACGTGATCCGGTGTCCAGAGGCCTACGCCACTGATAACGACACGATCACCTGCCTGATGCAAGCGCATGACTGATTCCTTCTCTCCCCATTTCTATTTTATAGCCGGCTCTCTGCGAAACCCGCAACCTGTCAGTCGACGATCGCGCCATAGGCCAGCGCCTTGAATGCAGCGCGCAACGGCACCTGCACATTCATGTGCTGAATCATGACCACACCAATAAGTTCCTCCACCGGGTCAATCCAGAATATGGTGCCGGCAGCGCCGCCCCAGTAGTACTCCCCTTCCGAACCGATACCACCGGCAGCAGTGGGATCCTCAATCACCGCAAAACCCAGTCCAAAACCGGTGCCGTTGACAAAGCCCGGCAAGGTATCAGGCGCATGTTGCCCGTTATCGCCAAAGATGCCCGGCAAATGGTTTTGTGTCATATATTCAAGTGTTTTGCTGCCAATGATACGGACCCCGTCGAGCTCACCACCGTTGAGCACCATCTGGCTGAACTTCATATAATCTTCAGCGGTTGACAGCAAGCCGCCACCACCTGACTCAAACGTCTGGCGGTTAACGAAGTTACTGGCATCAGGGCTGTCGCTGACCTCAAGCTCCCCCGTCTGCGGGTTATAGGTATGATTAGTACCAAAGCGGTTGAGTTTGTCAGCAGGTACCTGGAAAAATGTGTCTTCCATTTCCAGCGGTCCGAAAATCCGTTGCTGGAAGAACTCACCCAGCGACAGACCGGACACCGCTTCCACCAGCGCGCCCAGTACGTCAGTCGCAACGCTGTAATGGAACCGCGTGCCCGGCTGATACTGCAACGGGATCTGTCCGAGACGTGCAATAAATGTATCCAGGTCGGGACTTGTCATGACATTGGCATCGCGATACTGACGATCCACCATGGTGTCGCCGAAGACACCATAGGTCAGTCCTGCGCTGTGCGTCATCAACATCTGGACTGTCATGGGGCGCTGCGGAGGAACCAGTGATCCGCCGGGACCGGCTACACGGATGTTGGCAAATTCCGGCAGGTAGCGCTCGACCGGATCGGTGAGCTGCAGTTTGCCCTCTTCGTACAGCATCATCACGGCCAATGTGGTAATGGGCTTGGTCATGGAGTAAATGCGGAAGATACTGTCCGTTGCCAACGCCTGTCCGGTGTTCTTGTTCAGATTACCGAACTCTTCAAAATGCACTATTTCCCCACGGCGGGCCAGCATGCTGACAACGCCTACCAGCTCGCCGTCATCAACATACTGTTGCAACACAGGCGCGATACGTTCCAGGCGCTCAGGGGACATGCCTACCGATTCCGGGGAGTCGTAAGACAGATTCTGGGCTGATACCTGTGCGGCCAGGCCGATCAAGGCTGTGGCGAGTACCAGAGTTGATCGCAATGATTTGAAATGCATCAATTTACTCCCTTATGATTATTAGATTTTGCAGGAATGATAACCCAGCCCCAGCCATAATGTAATAGCGTCGGAATCGCAGAGAAACTGCCGGGTTGCGTAAGCTGCAGATAAATAGTCATTGACTTGGCCCGGGGTTACTGTAGACTGCAAGGCAAGCCAGAATACCGGCTATATTTATATCTGCAATACGAAGTGCCGCAAGTAGACCCTCGTCCTGTAAATGTATATGTAATCGTATCTTTCTGCTTACCGAATGTCGGTAGGAGGCATTGCTGTATCAGTTTTCTGACCAGCTCCTCAAAGCCAGCTTTCGGTGCAAATCTAAATTAAGTAATTTTAAGGAATATTTTATGTCTACAGTGACAGGTCAGGTTAAATTCTTCAACGAATCCAAGGGCTTCGGCTTCATTCAGCAAGACGGCGGCGCCGATGTATTCGTACATTACAGTGCCATCAAATCTGCTGGATTCAAAACACTGGCTGAAGGCCAGCGTGTTGAGTTTACCGTGACTAAAGGCGCTAAAGGCCTTCAGGCAGAAAACGTTATCGGTCTGTAAGACTGCAACGTTTGAAATCGCCGCGCTGTTAAGCTAACGCGAATTCAAAGAAAAAGGGCCGTCACGAAAGTGACAGCCCTTTTTTTATGCCTTACGTTCAGGCGCCAGGCTTAAAAGCCCGGACGCCAATCGGCAGAGATCCAGAACTGGCGCCCCCAGGGGCTATGCAGGCGACTCTCGAAACCACCAAGCACCGGCAGGCGCTGCGGCAATTCGTCAAACAGATTACTGACCCCGACACTGAAGGTGACTTCACTGTCAAAGTACTGATCCATCAGGTAAGTGTACTGCGCATTGACAATACCTTGAGCGCGGATTTTACCATCGGCGGGCGCTGGTGTACCGGTCAGTGCGTTGTTCACGTTGTCATCAAATTCAACGTGGTGCTGATAGTTCCAGCTTGCCGACGCGCTGTGTTTGTCGCGAATCCAGCTCAGGCGGGCCTGACCTTTCACTTTGGGTACCGGTGCCACAATACCCGTGCGGCCATTCTGTTTACCCAGCGCGTCAACCACCTCGCCACCATCAGCATATTCATACTTGGTGTTGTATGTTGCATTCAATGACGTCGTAAATGAACCCCAATTATTGGTATCCATGGTGTAGCTGGCACGGGCATCAAACAAATCCACCCACACCGTGCTGACGTTCTGGGCCTGGCTGACAACACGGGATACCCGTTGGTTGTCACTGATATCACGAGTGACATTGGACAAGCCACCGCCGGCAATCCAGGCATTGGCAGCTTCACGTGTCGCAGAGCCCGGTGTCGGATCATAAGCTGCCGGCGTGGAACCGATTGCCGCCAGCATTTCTTCGAACTCGATGGCAACGATGTCCAGGGTGCCCAGCGTACGAATACGATCCGTGTACTCAATGGACTGGTAATCCATACTCAGGGTCAGGTCATCCAAGGGCTCCCAGGTGAAGCCGACGTTCCAGATATCGGAGGTTTCCGGCGCCAGCCCGGGATTACCGGAGGAACAGGTTGCCCCGCCATTAAGTACACCACCGGTTATCGGATCGTTGCCAAAGAAGATCTCGCCACAGTTTTCATTGGGATCAAACGGTCGCGCATCGGCTGGCGTTGGTGCCAGAAAACTTTCGCCAATTGACGCACGAATCGCAAGTTCGGGCAGTGCTTCCCAGCGCAGCGCCACTTTGGGTGTTGTGGTCTGCAGATCGTAGGTGGTGAAATTTTCATGACGTACTGCAATCTGTGCATCCAGCGTGTCCAGTAACGGTACCTCGAACTCCAGATACGCGGCTTGCACCCGGCTGCCGTAGTTGCGACTGGTCGGTGGCGTATCGATGATACTGGTGTTGTAGTCCGTCCCTGCTGCTGACAATGGGTTGGCATAGTTCCATTCGTCAATATCACGCATCTGGTAACCAATCGCCATCTGCGCCATGCCGGCCGGCAATTCATACAGATCACCTGTTGTGTTCACTTCAAACACGGCCAGCTCACGCTGTGATGTTCTGAACGGCACTGTTGGTGCAATCCAGTCCACCAGTGCCTGGTTGTTGGCCGTGGTGGCGGCATCATAAAACGGTGAGCGCATATCAGCGGAACCAAACGGGTTGAACCATTCGTTGCCATTGGGGCCGCCCTGCCCGATCAGCGCCGAAGCCAGATTAGGCATATTGATCATGCGCGCCGTATAGTCACGATGTGTACGCTGCCAGGAATATGAGCTGTTCGCTGTCCAGGAATTGGTCAGATCGAAGCGTGCTCCCACTTTGTAACGCTGGATTGTATCGTCGTAAGTCTGCTTGCGAGCACCGGTTTTCAGGTCAGTGTAGCTGGGCAAAGTGCCCGCTGCAGCAAATGGCCGCCACAGCCAGGGACCTACATCGACGTCAAAGGGGTTGGCCGGGTGTGCCGCTGGGACCACCAGACCTTCACGGTTATTGGCGTTGAGCTGATAGGACAGTGTGTTGTGGTTTTCGCTCTCACGATTGGCCAGCGACATCTGGGCTTCCAGCTGCACCCGGTCGCTGACATCAAAGGTCATGTTCTGGAAAATATTGTACTCGGTTCTGCCTTCTGCCAACGGCCACTGCGCATTGTAGTTAAAGAAACAGTTGTTGCCCGGGCGCACGATACCGCTGGGATTGTTGTTGGCGGCGCCAAAATCGGTGACGTCATTAAAAGTCCCGCAGCTCGGATCATTCAGGTTGCCACCAACCAGTTCCCCACCATGCACCTGGCCCGGATTCGGCGTAGCGCCGTCCAGTTCACGCCAGACCCCCGGATTACCCGAGTTGGCCCAGCCGTAGGCTGCGCGCAAGGTACGCGGGCGCTCGTACATCATCAGGGGCGTGGTGCGGGCATAATCAGCCGCAAACACATAGTTGATGCCATTGCTGAAGTTACGGCCAAACATCACCCCGATCTTGTTGTCTTCAAAGTCCTGCGGCTCATCGAACTGGTGATACAGGCGGACACGAAAACCATCAAAGTCCTTTACCGGGATCAGGTTGACAACACCCGCTACCGCATCCGAACCATAAAGTGCGGAACCGCCGTCAAGCACTACTTCCAGGCGGTCGATGGCAATTTCCGGCAACAGCGTATTAATGCCGGAATCAACGGAACGTGAGCCATCCATCAAGGTCAGGGTGCTGTTCTCCCCCAGACCGCGCAGATTAAAGGTAGTGCCCACGCTGGACTGGGCACCACTGTTGCCTGCATTAACGTTGGCAACGGTATTTGTGTTCTGCGTGTAAGGCAGGTCGCGGATATAGTTGCCCATGCTGGCGGCACCGGACTCCAGAATGTCGCTCTGGGTGACCGTGTCCACCGGGTTGTTCTGGGCGAAAGCGCTGTTCCGGATAAAGGAACCAGTCACCACGACTTCTTCTACCTCTGGTGTATCGCTTTGCTGCGCAAGCGCTAAGGCGGGCACAAGCAAGGAACCACTCACTAGTGCCTGAATCATGGTTCTCAGATAGTATTTTTGGTTTTTTATGGGCATTTTAAGTCTCTCTCCTGTTATTTTGCTTTTTGGGACCAAGCCGGACATACCCGGTGTTCGCCATTTCCGGCAAAACACGGGTACATCGCCTTGAGTGTAGTGCCAGCCCTTGTATTGCCTGTCTTCAAAACGACAAATTATTATGATAAGTCACAAATGCGTAACCATTCGGGTAGGGAAAAAGTAGGTTTTCAGGTAGGTTAAAAGCAATGCGGGGTGATATTTCAGGCCGAATTTGCTTCTTTCTGACATCCGGCTGCCCGCTGAAAAGCGGGCCCGGACTTCGAACCGAAGATACAAGCTGTTACAAATTTGTCGCGCTGTTTAAAACCAGTTTTCCTGCATGTTGAGACAGGTATCATCAAGACTGGCCAACAGGTTCAGCCATTGTTCGGTCTTGGGCAGCTCCCAGGCAAAAAACCAGCGCCCGGCCTGGTTCTTCCCGGCGTAGAAATCACCCGCCTTCCCGGCCGCGGCCAGCATCTGCTCCAGCCAGATCCAGGCAACCACAGTGTGTCCAAAGGCCTCCAGATATACAGCTGCATTTGCCAGCGTCACCGCCGGCTCACCGCTGCCGTGCAGCTTCCGGGTCACATCAGCAAGGCGATACACAACCGCATCGAGCTGTGCCGCCAGCTCAGCCAGCTCGGCAAGTTCCGCAGCCTGGGCTGTGGAGGCCTGAATCACATTCAGCAACAAATCCAGACCCAGTCCATCCTGCATCACCACTTTACGCCCAAGCAGATCAAGTGCCTGAATACCATGGGTACCTTCGTGGATGGGATTCAGACGATTGTCCCGGTAGAACTGCTCAACATTGTAGTCCCGGGTATAGCCATAGCCGCCGTGCACCTGGATGGCCAGATTGTTGGCTTCCAGACACCATTGTGATGGCCAGCTTTTGGCAACCGGTGTCAGCATATCAAGCAGCAATGTGGCGCGGGTTTTGTCATCGCCCTGACTTGTGCGTTCTTCATCTACCAGACGTGCACAGTACAGATTAAGTCCCATGCCACCTTCCACATACGCTTTCTGGGCCAGCAACATGCGTTTGACATCAGTGTGCTCGATAATGGGAACCGGGGCTCGCGCAGGATCTTTGGCACCCGGCGCCCTGCCCTGTTTGCGCTCGCGGGCATAGTCCAGCGCATGCAGATAACCGGTGTAGCCCAGCGCGGCCGCGCCCAGGCCTACACCGATACGCGCCTCATTCATCATATGGAACATGTAAGACAAGCCTTTGTGTGCCTCACCAACCAGGTAGGCCACCGCGCCCGGTTTACCATCGGGATTGTATTTTCCTTCCCCGAAGTTTAACAGCGTATTGGTGGTGCCGCGATAACCCATTTTGTGGTTCAAACCGGCCAGCACAACATCATTGTGCTCGGCAACATTACCATCCGCATCCAGGAGGTGCCGGGGCACAATAAACAGCGAAATTCCTTTTACGCCCGCCGGGGCATCCGGCAGACGGGCCAGCACCAGGTGCACGATATTCTCTGACAAGCCGTGCTCGCCCCCGGATATCCACATCTTGTTGCCAAATACCCGGAAACGATCTTCGCCGTCGGGCTCTGCTCGCGTCCTGATATCGGCCAGCGAAGACCCGGCCTGAGGTTCGGACAAACACATGGTGCCAAAAAAACGCCCGTCCATCATTGGCGCCACCCAGGTCTGTTGCTGCTGCTCGCTGCCATAGGCCAGTAACAGGTTGGCATTGCCTATGGTCAGAAACGGATAGGCGGCCGTGCCCACATTTGCCGCCAGAAACCAGGCAAAGCAGGCTTTTTCCACCAGCGTTGGCAGTTGCATGCCACCCAGATCATAATCCTGACCGGCTGCAATCAGGCCTGCCTCGGCGAATATATCCAGTGCCGCTTTGACTTCCGGGATTATGTGCACGACTTCACCATCAAACCAGGGTTCGTTGGCGTCATTCTTTTTGTTGTGGCTGGCAAAATGTTGTGTGGCTATCTGTGCGCTCAGATCCAGAACGGCATCAAAGGTTTCCCGTGAGTGATCAGAATAACGCGGCAAGGCGGTCAACGACTCGGCGTTCAGCCATTCGTACAGCATGAAGTCAATATCGCGTCGGCTCAGTATCAATGAAGACATAAAAAGGCGTCCAGGCAGGTTCAGGGTTGCATGTACAAACAGGGCTCAGGGCTCAAGGTTCAGAGTTCAGAGTTCAGAGTTCAGGAATCAGGGCTCAATGGAATTCGTTAGCATCGCAATGGTGTATTTGATGAGATCATGTGCTTCCGGGTAGCTGCCTTGCGGCGATTTGGCGCCACGGGTCTGCATGATTACGCCGTGCAGTGCCCCCTGCAGGTAAAATGCAGTCTGCAAGGGGTTGTTGATGTGCACCGCGCTCAGGCTGCCATCCCGGATGCCGTTTTGCAGCGCCTGTACCATCAGATCATTGACGCGTTCACGACAATGATCCATGGCCAACAGCTGTGCATCGGTCTCATCAGGACCCGGAAAAGTTGCCATACTTGTCAGCACATCAAAATAGTTGGCTTCATCAACTGAAAATGCGTGATAGGCATGACCAATTCCTTCAATCTGCGCAACACCGGTGTCTCCGGCTGCCATCGCGCACTCAAAACGGCGTTGCAGGGACTGCGCTGCGCGCAGCATGACGCCGCGCATGATCGCAGCCTTGTCTTTGAAGTACACGTACAGCAGCGCCCGGCTGAGCTGTGCAGCACGTGCGATATCATCCATCGACGTCTGTTCATAACCTTTTTCGAAAAAAGTCAGTTCAGCAGCATCCAGTATTTCATCGTGACGCTCTTGTTTTTCTTTTGCCCTTCGCCTGCGTACTGTCATTCCCTTTCACCCTTCCCTTTTATACCCGGGCATGAATTCTCCTGCATCGTGCTTTTGAATACCAGCAGCGAATTTTGTTGACATAATGTCATTTACTGACATCATGTCAACAAATCGTTTCTGCCGGAGAGCCCTCATGCGCGCCATGTCACGCCCGAAACCCCTGATCCGGTATGCCGTTATGCTCGCCATGAGCATTGGACTGGCATCCTGCAATCAGGCATCCGACAGCACTGACAGTGACACAGCAACCGCTGCTGCCCGTGACCAGGCCGTTACGGTGCGAGTCGCCCGCGCCAGCCTGAGCAGCAGTGACGAAACCCTGCGTTTTGCCGGCATCAGCCGGGCCCGACAACGTGCCTCACTGACATTTCAGGTCGATGGGGTTCTCCGGAGCCGCGCAGCTGATATCGGCCAACAGGTGGAGGCCGGGCAAATACTGGCTGAGCTCTACAATCCGCAGCTCGAACCCGCCCGGGATGCAGCACGTTCAAGACTTGAACAACTCAGCTCGGATATTGCTCAGGCTCGGCGCGATCTGGAGCGCACAGAGCAGCTGTATGAACGCGGCGTGTCTCCATTGTCGGACCTGGAGCAGCAGCGCTCGCGGGTTGAGAGCCTGGTCGCCGCCGTCAGCAACGCTGAGGCAGCTCTGCAGCAGTCACAGGGATTGCTGGCTGAAAATGCTTTGCGTGCGCCATTTTCCGGGAATATTGAAGCGGTGCTGCTGGAGCCCGGGGAATTCGCCCAGGCCGGGCAGCCGGTCATTCGCCTGGCCGCCCGGGATGGCATGGAAATCGAGATACGGGCGCCGGCCCACCTGCTGCGCGAACTCAGCATCGGGCAAACCCTGCCCGTGTGGTCCGGACTGACCGGAGCGCAACGCAACGGGCAGGTACTGGAAATCGGTTCTTCCAGTTCAGGGGCCAATACCTTGTTCCCGCTGGTGGTCGGTCTGGACGGTAGCGAAATTCGCGCCGGTGAGGCCTATGAGGTGGGCATTCCACGCCGGACCGAACCGGCCCTGGTGATTCCCATCACTGCTGTGATGCGCTCGGCCGAAGGTCTTGCCGTGTTCCGGCTCAACCCGGCAGGCGGCCGCACTACCGTGAGCCGCGTTCCGATTCAGGTCAGCGAACTGCTTGGTGATCATGCCGTGATCACGGGTAGCAATCTCAGCCCGCAGGATGCTGTGGTTTATGCCGGGCTTACCCGTCTCGCTGACGGTGATATGGTCAAGGTGCTGCCATGATCTCGGACATCCTGCTAAGACCGCGACTGATTCTGCTGGTAGTGATCATGCTCACGCTGGCGGGCCTGGCTTCCTTCGGTAACATGGCACGCCAGGAAGACCCGGTCTTCCCGTCGCGCAATGGCCTGATCACCGTTTTGTACCCCGGTGCCACAGCAGATGCACTGGAGCGCCTGATTCTCGAACCCTTGCAGGATGAAATATCGCAGGTCGAGGAAGTACTCGAATTTACCGCCGTGGCGCGCAGTGGCGTCGCTCTCATCAACATTGGCCTGCAGGACAATATTTACGATACCGATCCGGCCTGGGAACGCGTTCGGCAGGCCATGGACAGGGCGCGACTGGAATTTCCGGCCGGCGTCAGGCAAATGGAACTGGATGACCGCATGACATCCAATCCGGCGGTGGTGCTGGCGCTTGCCGGTGATCCATCGGTGGTGACCTTGTCTGATGCAGCGGAGCGCCTGAAACGTCAATTAACTGATCTGCCCGGGCTCTCCCGCATCGAAATTGAGGGCGATGCCGATGAACAGATCACCATCGCCGTGCAGGATGCTGAACTCAGTCGCCTTGGCATCACCCCCGCTTACCTGGCCAATCTGATCGGGCAGCGCAATCAGGTATCGCCCGGTGGTTTTATTGTAGTTGATAGCAAACGTGTCAGCCTGCTGTCCAATAATGAATTCGAAGATGTCGCGTCCATTCGCCGCACCCAGATTGCTTTGCCCGGTGGCGGTCACGTGCCCCTGGCCAGCATCGCTGAGATCAATCGCACGCCGGCGCAACCCGAGCAACCCGCCACCTGGATGGATAGTGAGCGGGTGGTGACGCTGAATATTTTCATCCAGGAAAACCAGGTTGATGCCATCGGATTTGGTGAAAACCTGCGCGCACGAATACAAGAGCTGGCGCCAGCATTTGCGCCACTGGAGATCAACGAGTTGTTCTTTCAACCGGACCAGGTTGAATCACGCCTGAGCGATCTGCAGGGCAGCCTGCTGCTGAGCATGCTGATTATCACTCTGGTGGTTTTTGCAGGCATGGGCTGGCGTATGGGCGTTCTGGTCGCCGCCATGCTGCCACTGGTAACCCTGATCAGCCTGGGCGTTTACGATATGGGCGGTGGCGTGCTACATCAGATCGCCGTGATAGGCCTCGTCATCTCTCTCGGTATATTGATCGACAATGCCATTGTGATGGTGGAAAACATTCAGAATCACCTGAGTGATGGCAACACCCGGCAGCAATCCATGCTGCTTGCGGTCAGGGAGCTGGCCGGGCCATTGGGAGCTTCCACTGGGACCACCCTCGCCGCCTTCACACCGTTGTTGTTGTCCAGTGGCGGCACCGCAGACTTTACCCGTGGCATCCCGGTCATGATCATGCTGACCCTGAGCATCAGCTATCTTCTTGCCATCAGTGTTGCACCGTTGCTGGCGGCCTGGTTTTTGCGCCCAGAACAAACCCCGCGCAGCGCCTGGTTCGACAGGTTCGGCGCACGCCTGGCGGCAATCAGTGCGGCCTGGCCCCGATTAATCATTGTAGCCGGGCTCCTGATCGTCGGTGGCAGCCTGTTCTTGAGTAATTTTCTGAACTTTCAGTTTTTCCCCAACGCTGACCGCCCCCAGGTCGTTATCGAAATATTCCTGCCCGAAGGCACCGACCAGGCCTATACCGATCAGATCTCAGAAGACTTTGAGCGCCTGACCAGAGCACAGGACAATGTCGTGTCGGTGCATCGCTTTGTCGGCTTCACCGGCCCGGGCTTTTACTACAACCTGCCCAACTCGACGCGGGCGCCGAACCGGGCCCGTCTGGTCGTGAACATGCAAAGCCTCGACGATACGGACAGTCTGATTCGTTGGGCGCGGGAACATGCAGCAACGACCTTGCCCGAAGTGGATATCGTTGCCGGCACCCTGGCTCAGGGCCCGCCCCGGGTGGCACCGGTTGAGGTACGTCTCTATCATGCAGACAACAATACCCGACTGGCAGCGGCTGAGCATATTTTCCGCCTTCTTAAAGCTATACCTGGCGCCGTAGACGTGCGGCACGATATAGACCTGGGCACCCCCGTTCTGCGCGCTATTGTGGATGATGCCAGTGCCCAGCGCCATGGCGTCAGTCGAGCTGATGTCGCACAGACCCTGTTCGCCCGCAGTTTCGGCGTCGATGCAGAGCAGTACCGGCAGGAACTGGATCCGATTCCCATTGTACTGCGCTCACCGGACGGCCCCGACACTAGCATTTCGCAACTCCTGTCGAGCTATGTCTACAACGACGCGGGCGACGCCATTCCTGTCAGCCTGATCGCCAGAATTGAAGCGGACTGGCAGGAAGCCGGCATTCAGCATAGAAACGGTGTGCGCGTCTATTCCATCACCGCCGGACTGGCACCGGGTTATAACTTCAACCAGATACTTGATGAATTGAACGCGCAGCTGACCGCAGAGCCCTTGCCAGCAGGCACACGCATGGAACTGGGCGGCGATCTGGAGGGTTCGGGAGAGGCCAATCAGGCGATTCTTAATACTGCACCTATTGGTATATTACTGTTATTGTTTTTCCTGATCCTGCAGTTCAATTCGTTCACTCGTGTTGGCATCATTCTGCTGACGGTGCCACTGGCTGCTGCTGGCATCTTTCCGGGTCTGATACTGACTGATTCACCTTTCGGTTTCCAGCCCTTGCTGGGCATCATTGCTCTGGTCGGTATTGTGGTCAACAACGCGATTGTCTTGCTTGACCGGATTGATCAGCGCTTGCTGGACGGCGTGACGGTCAATGAGGCGGTCAGTGATGCGGTGACCCGGCGCACCCGGCCAATTTTGCTGACGACGGCGACAACAGTAGCGGGGTTGCTGCCGTTGGCATTGTCGGCATCTACGTTGTGGCCGCCGATGGCCTGGGCGATCATCTCGGGGTTGTTGGCGTCGACGGTGCAGACGCTGCTGGTGGTGCCGGCGGTGTGTCGTTTGACCTTAAAACCGGTCAAGGCCGAACTTGGACGTGGAGTCGTTCAAGAACGCCTGTCGTGACTGGGGGATGCCTTCAGGGGACGCCGTGAACCCGTCCCTGGGGGCTCTTATGCGGCTTCCCTGCCGCATAAGCCCCTTCAGGCATCCCCCAGCCCCGACAGGCTTGTGCGAACGTCGCACTGTATGCGATCAAGGCCTTGCCACAGAGCTGATCAGCGTTGGTCGGGGAGTTGGTAGCCGTCGGCTTCGAGCTGGGCGCGGACGACTTTTTTGTCCATCTTGCCCGTCGCCGTCAGCGGAATCGAAGCCACAAACAATACATCGTCGGGCAGTTGCCATTTGGCGAACTTGCCATCGCAGTGCGTAATCACCTGCTCCGCTGTCAACTCGGCATCCGGCTTCTTGATGACCAGTGCCACCGGACGTTCGTCCCAGCGTGGATGCGGGTGTGCCACCACACAGGCTTGTGCTACGGCAGACATGCCCGCGATATGGTTTTCCAGGTCAACCGATGATATCCACTCACCGCCCGATTTGATCAGGTCTTTGGAGCGATCGGTGATGATGATATAGCCTTCAGGGTCAATCTTGGCTACATCGCCAGTGATCAACCAGCCATCGTGGAACTTGTCCGGCTGCGGGTTGTTGAAGTATTCCGAGCAAATCCACGGGCCACGGATCAACAACTCACCAAAGGCTTTGCCGTCATGCGGCAGCACATTCCATTTGTCATCGAATATTTCAATTTCCAGTCCCGGAATCGGCAGACCAGCCTTGGCCTGATTGGCGGCGCGTTCCGCATCACCCATGTCCAGGTGTTTGCGCTTGCCGGTACGGCGACTGATGGTCGCCAGCGGACTGGTCTCGGTCATGCCCCAGCCTTGCACCATTTCCACACCCAGTGCGTCCCAGAACCATTCGATCAGCGACGGCGGTGGCGCAGACCCACCACAGGTCAGGCGCGTCAGTGCCTTGAATTTGTATTTATCCGGATTGGCTTCGATCAGGCCCCGGACGCCCTGCCAGATAGTAGGCACACCGGCCGAGATGGTGACGTCGTAATCCATGATCAGGCGCGCCAGATGATCCGGCACCATGAAGCGGTGTGGGTACACCTGCTTCATGCCCAGCATGGTGGCGACCCAGGGCAGACCCCAGGCGTTGGCGTGGAACATGGGCACAATACCCAGCAAGGTATCGGTTGCCGACAGTCCCATGACATCGGTCATGGCAATGGCAACAGTATGCAGATAATTGGCGCGATGGGTATACATGACGCCTTTGGGCTTGCCTGTCGTGCCACTGGTGTAGCACAGCCCCATGGGCGAATTCTCATCGATCTCGGGCCACTGGTATTTTGTTGCTTTGTCTTTGATGAAGTCTTCGTAGTCGATGGCATTGGGCAGACTGGTTTCCCAGTTTTCGAAACCAGGCTCAGCGGCGACGACAATCTTCTCGACGCTGGGCATTTTACCGGCCAGTTTCTCCAGCGCAGGCAGCAGGTCGGCATCAACAATTATAATCTTGTCCTGAGCATGATTAACGATGTACTCGAGGTCTACCGGAGACAGACGGATGTTGAGCGTGTGGATGACTGCACCCATGCAGGCGACAGCATGGTAGGCCTCGAGGTGGCGGGCACCATTCCACATGAACGTGCCAACGTGGTCGCCGATCTGGATACCGGCGTCATTTAATGCATGAGCCAGTTGATGGGCACGGTTGCGGGTTTCCAGCATGGTCTGGCTGCGGGCACCATCGGCGGTAGCCGTCAGGACTTCAACATCGGGCTGCAGCATGGCGCCCCGATCCATCAGTCTGTGCATTAAGAGTGGAGTCTGTTGCATTGTCATTTATTCTGCTCCTGACACGGTTGTTCGGCGAAACAGGAAGACTAAACCAGCTTGTGCCTCAGTTCAACAGATTGTGAATGCATTCAACTTGCCAGCGAGGCATTCCGGAGCTTGTACAGTGGCGGGACACGGGAGCTGCTTACCACAGCTCCCGCGTGATGTCAGTTTTGCATAAACCAGCAGGACGCAGCGCATCATTGCCGGGTGAAGGTACCTGTCAGCAGATGCTCACCGTCAGCATTGCGCTGTATGATTTCAACCTTGGGACTGGTAGGCCCGAACAGCCATCTGGCATGAATATTCACGCGATTGTGGACTGGCGGCAAGGTAATATAGGCACCCGCAAGATTGGTCGAGATGGAAATGCCCACGCCGTCCCACATGCAGGCGGCGACACCGCGGGACTCGATCCGGTAGTAGGCATCACCAAACTTGGGTGCAGGGATATTGATCTCTGAAATTGTCACCATACAGCCGTCATCGCTGTCGGACTTGTATACACCTTCAATCTGAGCCAGTGCCGTCTGCCCGGCAAACAACAGACTGGACACTAGCAGACTCTTGAAAACAAATGATGTTCTTGTCATGGGCTCTCCCGACTATCAATATGCGGTGATTAAACAAACCACCGCATACTAAGTTCAGCGGGAGCATCGGGTTTTGATGCAGATCAAACAGCCCTTAAATCAGACACCCGCCTCAGCCCGGACCCGCTGATCCATGTGCGCCATGGCCCAATGCGCAGACTGAATGGCACTCTCCATCCATGCCGCCTTGCGACTGATCTGGTCACCGATAAAGTAGTGTCGGCCACTAGGTTGTTGCAGGGTATTGTAGTGAGCTTCATTTTCCGCCGTCATTGCTCCCCAGCGCGCAGAACATCCCAGCATGTGATTCATGCGGTGCCAGGCGATCGTAACGCCATGTTCAGCCATCTCACGGTACTGCGGGTGGATCTTCTCGCCCTGCGTCAGCATGGCTTCAATACGCTCTTCGTGGGTCATGCGCATGAAGCCCGAGCCGCCGCCGTAGTCGTATGCCGCCAGCATCACGCCTTTCTGTTTGAGCAGCCCGTGGAAGGGATACCAGATCTGACGAATCGGCTGATTGGTCCAGGTGATGCCACCATAAATTTCCTCATCCTCCCAGAAACGCTGTTTCATCTGGAAAGCACCCTTGAAGGCTTCGCCCCGACGAATCTGCTTCATGGCAGTGCGATATTCTTCAGGGAAGTTGGCATCTATGCCCACCATCAGGTGAGCCGGGATGCAGTTGAAGACATAGTCTGCTTCCAGGCGGTGGCGCTCGCCGTCTTTGTCATACAGGACATGAACCATGTTGCCGTGATCATAGACGCCGGCGACCATGGCGTGGTATTCGATTTTACCGTCGAGCTGCCGCGTGAAGCCTTTGATGATGTTGTCCATGCCGCCGGTTGGCTGCATCAGCATGGGTGCGGTTTCGCCCTCGTTCTCCAACAGTACAGAGCGCAACAGGCCGGTATCGGCCTTTAGCAGATCACGAATATTGATCATTTCCCGCTGTACACCGTCACTGATAAATCCGCCTTCGGCGTAACCATTGCGTGAACTGCCGGCATACCGGCCATCTGCATTCAGATCACCAAACTGGCGAATCACAGCCAGCAGTTTTTCCGCCTCGGCGTCACTGAACGGCTGATCCAGCTCGGCATTGCTGAAACCCTTGAACATCAACTCGCCCATGAACCCTTTGAGGTTGGTGCTGATATCGATGTTGCGCATCGGCTTGCCACCGTTCAACTCAGGATCATGAACCAGGGCATGTTTGTTCTCGTTGATGAACATCTCCAGCTCAACGCCCAGCTCCTTGCAATAATTCAGCACATTCCTGTGTGAACTTGGAATACGGGCCGCACCACAGTTGAAGTACAGATGCGGCTCATCATCAAACTGACAGATTTGCGGGTTGCCGATTTCATCAATCAGATCGCCATGACGCAGCGTCATTACCCGTCCGCCGCAGCGGTGTGAGGCTTCCAGCACCGTGCAGTCATAACCGGCTTTACCAAGCTCATATGCCGTGGTCAGGCCGGAAATACCGCCACCCAGGATCACCACTCGCTTGCGCTGGCCATTAAGTGCCATCAGATTGGGGACACTGGCTGAGGTGCTGGCCGGGATCAGACCCAATGCGCCGCCAATGCCCAACACAGTGGCTACGCCGCCGGTAGCGGCAATCAGATTTAAAAATTCTCGACGAGAAACGGGTTTTGACACGGATGTAGTCCTCTGCGATCTCAAATTCTTGCAAAACGGGTTCTTGCAAAACGGGTTTTTGTAAATCGGGGGTGCAAGGTTAGCAAATGTGCATCCCCGGACTGCTTCTACTCTGGCATTATCGCCCGGACAGGGAAACAAAGTCCTGCCCGAAAGATTCCCAAAACCTACTTTAATTTAACCCTGCAACTCAAGCCAGGCCCTGATTCGGTGCGCATCGGTATGCCCGGCACCAAAATAATGCATTTTTTCCAATGCCATCCACGGCCGCTGCTGATGCAGAGGGGGATTCCCGCTGGCCTCTAAATTGCATCTGCAAACCAGAACCAGCAAACCAGTCAAGACCAAGCATAAAATGAACCAAACTTGACATATGGGCTGATGGCGCTTCTTGATAAGGTCAGAATAACACTTTTCTGATGCAGTTGAGCCAGGTTAAACAGAAGTCAAATCGTTGACGTTAAATCTTGACCTTTGACGTAGTATTTGTTTGCATACTGATACAAAAAGAAAACATGCCCATGGCTGAACAAACGACATCAATAACGCAAGAGTATCAAGTTCTTAGAATCGGTGACTGGCGGGTCTCACCGGGTGCCTGCACGGTCGAAAAAAACGGTGAAGAAACCAAAATTACGCCACGCAGCATGGATGTACTCAGACTGCTGATTGAACGCGCTGGCGGCGTCGTCAGCCCCGGTGAATTCCTGGAAACCATCTGGCGTTCACCAATCGCCACCGATCACGCTGTCCACAAAGCCATTGCCGAGTTGCGCAGTGCACTACAGGACAATGCTCACAATCCAAGTTATATCAAAACCATACCCAAACGTGGCTACTGCCTCATAGCCCGGATTTCGGCAGAATCGAACCCATTGCCGGAGACCAGTGCGCACACCGATGAGCACGATCAGATCAAATCAGCCAACCCTGACTCAACGGCAACAGAAAATACTGCGGAGCAGCAGCAAACGCCGGGGCATACCGGCCTTCGGGGGCGCAGACTCAACCTGTTGCGAAAGCTCGCGGTCGCCGCCGTGCTCAGCGCCATTGTCATCAGCGCACCGTTGTTCATGCGCAGCACGGAAACAACATCCGAAGCAGATGGTGTGGTAAAGCTGGCGGTTCTGCCATTTGCCTCCCGGGATTTCAGCAACGAGAATCAGATCCTCGCGGAAGGACTGCGTGAATCCCTGATTCACGGCCTGTCCAAACTCAGGCACCTGCAGGTATTGTCCCCCGCCCGCAATGCCGAGCTTCATGAGACCAGTAGCCGCTACGCAGACAGTTACCTGCAGCAGGCGGATCATGTGCTGCAGGGCAGTGTCATGACATCGGACGGCCAACTGCGCGTCATTGTACAACTGGTGCGCGCCAGCGATGGCCTGCGTGAATATTCGGACCAGTTCGATATGCCGATGAACGATATCTTCGCGGTGCAGGATCAGATTGTCTCCAACGTCACCAGTGCCCTGCGGGTCTACCTCAATGAAGGTGAACGAACCCAGATGCACGATTGGGGAACCACCAATGCGCTCGCGTATGAGAGTTTTTTGCGCGGAGAGTTCTATAACAACCAGTTCAATCCGGCGGACTGGGAGCGAGCCATTGAGCACCACCAGACCGCCATTGAGCTTGATCCGACTTTCCTGAATGCCTATCACGGCGTAGCCACGGCTGCGAACAACCTGGCGGTGTACAGTGGCGCAGACAAGATTGAGGCAATGTACCAGTTGGTGCTGGATACCCACAGACAGATTTCGCAGATCAATCCGGACAGCGATATCCTGGATTCCATTAAAGCCATCAAACTACGTCTGCGTGGCTCCAGCTACGTTCAGCAGGAAATGCAATTGCGCGAACAGATTCTGTCCGGCAATCCACCAAATTTTGCCCTGAGTCACTACGCGCTGCTGTTAATCGGTGCGCGCATGTATGACGAAGCAGCCCGATTCCTGGCACAGGCCACAGAGGCAGGCCCCTTTGAAATTTCACCTGACGAGGCATGGAGTTACCGCACCAATATCCTGACTCCCGCCGAGACCGTGCTGGCCCGCAAGAATCAGCTGCAGCAGCGTCCCTACCACGTTGCCTTTCTGGGCTCTGTCGCAGTCAATCTGGCGACACTCGGTGATTTCAGACAGGCGCAGATATACCTGAATCAACAACGCGAGGTTGACCTGGAAGGGATACTGACGCACTACTCGGAAGTCGTCATGGGCTTTCTGGCCGGCGATATTCAGGCTGACAGCCCCAGTTATTACAATGCCCTGCGTGATGACCCGGATTTTTACTACAATAACGGCATGCTGGCCTTTATGGTCGGCGACATCGAACGTGGCGTGCACTACTGGCAGAACCTGCAGCCGGTGCACTTACGTCGCCTTTTCAACGTAACCCATGCCGCTGAAAAGTACTTCCCCGACGAGGTGCTCTCTTCATCCGAGTATCTCACCCTGCTTGACTCGCTGGGCGCCGGTATCCAGTGGCAACGCCGCCTGATGGAAGGCGTCATCGCCATGGAACCGGTTACCGGTGTAGGCCTCAGCAGGCAGTCCCGCAGCGCCTATGACAACGGCCGCATGATGATAAGGAACAACCTGTGGACTGAGCAGGACTGGAACGAGCATGAGCACTTCCTCTCTCAGCGCCTGGCCCAGGCGTCGACTCTCAATGCGGCGCGCGTCCACTAAAATCGGTCCCTGGTCAAAAATCGACTTAAAATACCGATATCCTTATGTTTTTTATTTTAAATCTGTGTTTATATACGGAAATCCGGTTTTTGGCGGCTGCACGTTGACAACTTGTCAAAGCAAAGCATCCGGACCTGCTCATAACCCCCGTGTTAGCGGGCTCCGAGAGCGTTTTAGGAGGTATTGAGAAGGTTTTTAGGAGGACTTTCGCGCGTTCATGTCACCATAATCGGATTGCCGTATTGCGTAACCTAATAATAAATTAATAACGGCAGGCTCTTACTCGGTTCAAGAAAAAGACGCACTTACTACAGAAGAAGGAAAATTAAATGAACAAGTCTCCAAAACTCTGCACACTGTCCTCCACGCTGGTGTTGCTTGGTTCCCTGACTGCCGTTGGCGCTCCGTCAGCGTTTGCTCAGGAAGCTGCACCGGAACTTGAAGAAGTTGTGGTAACCGGTTCTCGGGGTGCTCCACGAACAGCCCTCGAATCTGCTGCTCCCATCGACGTATTCTCGGCCCAGGATTTCCAGGACCAGGGTACATCCGATATGAACGACCTGCTGCGTAACCTGATCCCGACGTTCAACGTTGACGTTCAGGACATTAACGACTCCAACTCTCTGGTACGCCCCGCTACCCTGCGCGGTCTGCCAGCTGACGATACGCTGGTGCTGATTAACGGCAAGCGTCGTCATCGTTCTGCGGCCATCCAGTACGGCCGTAACGGTACGCACTTCCCGGATGTTGCCCAGATCCCCCCTATCGCTCTGCGCCAGGTGGAAGTTCTGCGTGACGGCGCATCAGCCCAGTACGGTTCTGACGCCATCGCCGGTGTGATCAACTTCATCCTGAAAGAAAACCGCGAAGGTGCTACCTTCGAAGCCAAACACGGTCGCCTGAGTGAAACTGACGACGGCATGCTGAACTATTTTGCCGGTAACGTGGGTTTCGGGTTGGGCGACAACGGTTTTGCCAGCATCAGCTTCGACAAGACTGACCAGCGCCGCAGCGACCGCTCCATTCAGCGTGGCGACGCCCAGGCACTGATTGATGCCGGTAACAATGCCGTGCGTGTCAACGCACAGCACCAGGGCCTGCCAGACACTGAGATGATGAACTTTTTCATCAACGCGGGTCTGGATCTGGGCAACGACCAGGAACTGTATTCCTTCAGCGGCTACTCTGAAAAAGACGTTGAACTCGGTTTCTTCTTCCGTAACCCGGAAAACCGTGGTGGCGTATTTACCAGCGGTGCCAACCAGTTGTTTGCTGATCTGACACCAAACGACGGTCAGGATTGCCCGGTGATTCCCCGTGGCGTCAACCCGCAGACAGGCGTCACCAGCTCACTGGCTGCGCGTGATGCCAGCATGAACAACCCCAACTGCTTCTCGTTCACTGAGTGGTTCCCCGGCGGTTACACGCCGCTGTTTGGTGGCAGCAACACCGACATGTCCAACGTCACCGGTATCCGTGGCGAATTCGACGACGGTACCGGCTATGACCTCAGCGTAGGCAATGGTTTCTCGGAAATGACCTATTTCCTGGACGGCACCACCAACCCATCCATGGGCCCGGACTCACCGACCTATTTTGAGCCCGGTATCTATACCACCATCGAGAACAACGTCAACCTGGACCTGGTAAAAGGGTTTGATGTGGGCATGTACTCTGATCTGAACGTCGCATACGGTATCGAATGGCGCCGTGAGATCTTCAAGGTTCGCTCGGAAGATCCGGATTCATTCCGCATCGGACCCTATGCAAACCAGGGCTTCGGCGTGGGTTCTGACGGTTTCCAGGGCTTCGGTCTGGACCAGCAGGGTAGCTGGGATCGCAAGAACTGGGGTTTCTATGTTGACCTCGAAGTGGACGTCACCGAGCGCCTGTTGCTGGGTGCAGCCCTGCGTTACGAGGACTTCTACAACACCTTTGGTGACACCACCAATGGCAAGTTGAGTGCCCGTTTCCGCCTGACTGACACCATGAACCTGCGTAGCACCGTGAGCACCGGTTTCCGTGCGCCGTCACCAGGCCAGGCTAACATCTCCAACATCTCAACCGGTGTTGTGGATTCCATCCCGGTCACACAGGGTCAGATTCCACCAACCAACCCGATTTCACAGCGCTTCGGCGGTGAGGAACTGGGACCGGAAGACGCCACCAACTTCAGCATCGGCTGGACCGCTGAAATCGGCGGCCTGGATCTGTCTGTCGATTACTACAAAATCGATATCGACGACCGCATCCTGAACTCGGCAACCTTCGACATTACGCCGGAAATTGCCCAGGAACTGGAAGACTCAGGTATCTCTGGCGCACGTAGCATCGTGTCGTTCAACTACTACACCAACGACATGAGCACCACCAACGAAGGTATTGAAGTGGTTGGTTCCTGGTCCATGGACTGGCAGGAAATGGGTACTACCGATTTCTCTGCGTCTTACGCCTGGACCAAGCAGGAATTGAAAGACTTCACGCCTGGCCTGCTGACCCGCGCTAACGTGGCTGATCTGGAAGACGGTATCCCGTCTGACCGTATCAACTTCCGCGCGAACCACAATGTGGCTGACTGGCGCTTTACGCTGCAGGCGAACTACTACGGTGAATACCTGTCAGTACCAAGCAATGCCGATCCAAGCCGCGACTACGATGTAGGCGCGAAAACGATATTCGGTGCAGAAGTTGCCTACATGTGGGGCGACCGCTACACCTTTATCCTCGGTGCTGATAACGTGTTCAACACCATGCCGGAGCGCGTACGTCCGGTTGACTTCAGCAACACTACCAGCAACAAGTACATCACTGGCGGCGCCTTCAGCCCGAACGGCCGTTTTGTGTACTCACGTGTGCAGGTAAACTTCTGATATATTGTTAGAAGGTTGTAAATCAAAGGGACGGGGTTCGCCCCGTCCCTTTTTTAATTCAACGAGAGATAAAACACTATGAACAAGCGACAAGCAGGATTCTGGTTTAGTCTGGCGCTGGGGACCGCGCTGAGCCTGAGCGCTCAGGCCGCAACCGTAGACGGCGTAGAAGTCAGTGACCGATTCTGTCTGACCTGTCACGGCACCGACGGACAGGGCAATCAGGGGATCGATGCACCGCGCCTTGCCGGCATGGAGCCCTGGTATCTCAAACGACAACTTGAGCTTTTCCGTGACGGACACCGCGGCACGCATCCTGAAGATATTCCGGGCCAGGAAATGCAGCCCATGGCAGCTATCCTGAGCGATGACAGCATCACCGACATTATCGATTGGGTAGGCACCTGGGAATATGAGCCTGCTGAAATCACTATTACCGACGGCGACGCAGAGCGCGGCCGACAACTATACCAAACCTGTGCAGCCTGTCACGGTGCCCAGGGCGAAGGCAACGAGGCCATGAATGCGCCTGCTCTTGCCGGACAAAATGACTGGTACCTGATGAACCAGTTGGTCAATTTCAAAGAAGGCTATCGTGGTTATGATGCCCAGGACCGTTATGGCACCCAGATGGGCATGATGGCACAAGGCATTCGCGACGAAGCCGCCATGAAAGATATAGTCAGCTACATAAACACTTTCGGCCGATAATTCCGCCTGGCCATTCATTGCCGGATGAGGTCACAACCTCATCCGGCAATGTCATTTATCTGACGTTAAATTGCACAGTTTTTGTGCGCAGCAGTGCCCGATTCTGAGCACGAACATTCGCTCTATCGAAAGTCCTCCCTCCTTGTTGCGGTCACCTGATATCTGCCCCATAATCCGTTCATCTTGTCATTGCATGACGGCGTGAAAGCACTGTTCAGCACCAATCTAAAATAAAAAAAGCCCTATGCCACAACATGATTTTTTACAGGATTTGCGCGACTATCTGAATGATTCGGCAACCATTACGCCTGCATCACAGTTACGCAATTACGTAAAAACGACCTGCCTGACTCAGGATGACAAATCTCTGCCGTTGAGAGTCAGCCTGGAAACAGCCCAGCATTATCTCGGCAAAGAAGTCGGCGTTACAAAATGGTTCCCTGTCACCCAGAAACGCGTGAATCGCTTCGCCGAAGCCACCGGTGACTTCCAGTTTATCCATATTGATAAAGAACGTTCAGCGCGTGAGACCTGCTACGATGGCACCATCGCACACGGCATGCTCACCATGGCACTGGTCCCTACCTTTGCCACACAGTGCTCACTGAAAATACTGGGTACCAAACAGTCCATCATCTATGGCCTGGATCGTGTACGCTTCCTCAGTCCGATTCGCATCGGCAAACGTATTCGCGGGCGCTTTACCCTGATCAGTGCACAGGAACGTTCTGAACAGGAAGTGCTGATGCGGCACTCCGTCAGCATCGAAATTGAAGGCGAGGACAAACCTGCCTTGATTGCTGACTGGATAGTCATGTACGTACTCTGAATACCTGCGCTAAAAAGCCAGGCTGGCTGTCAGAACCTGTCGGCGCTCGCCTTGTGCCAATCCTCTTCATACGCTTCTGGAACCCTGCCGACGAGTAATTGCTCATGTGACAGTGGCGTATATATCTGATCAAAATGACGCAGCCCTTTGTCCGTGCGTTGATGCAGGTCGGATGGCTTTAACTGGCCGGGATACTCGTACCCTAGCGCACCACACAGTTCAAGAAAAGCCGCCACGGTGCCGGCCTGATAATTCCGTACCCGCACCGCACGCAAGTCAACATGGACTGCTTTCGCCCGCGAAGGGTCCTGGGTAGCAACACCCGTAGGGCACTTGTTGGTGTTGCAGGTCTTGGACTGAATACAGCCAAGCGCCAGCATCATCGCCCGCCCGGAGTTGACAACATCCGCCCCCAATGCAATTTTAGCCAGCAGATCGAAACCACTGGCGGTCTTGCCCGCCGCGATCAGTTTAATATCCTGCCGCAAGCCGGCGCCCTTCAATACCTGCTCAACAAAATAGGTGGCTTCCAGCACCGGCATACCAAGCCTGTTGGAAAACTCCATGGGCGCAGCGCCTGTTCCGCCCTCTGCGCCGTCAATATTGATGAAGTCAGGCAATATACCGGTTTCCACCATGGCTTTGACAATGGCCATGAATTCAGATTTTTTGCCGATACACAGTTTGAATCCGACTGGTTTGCCATCACTGAGATCACGCAAACGCTGCACAAATTCAAGCAGCCCACGCGGGGTATCAAATTCCGGGTGCGAGGCCGGTGAGTAAACTGTTTTACCTATCTCAACGAGCCTGATGGCTGCTATCTCAGCGCTTACCTTGGCGCCCGGCAGCACGCCGCCGTGGGAGGGCTTGGCACCCTGCGATAATTTGATCTCAATCATCCTGACGGATTCACTGGCTGCCACGCGGCGAAATGCCTCGTCACTAAAACGTCCGTCCGGGTGGCGACAACCAAAATAACCGGTGCCAATCTGCCATACCAGGTCGCCGCCGTGTTCCGTGTGATAAGGACTGATACCGCCCTCACCGGTATTGTGGGAAAAACCACCCAGCTTCGCCCCTTTGTTGAGTGCGCTGATGGCATTGTTGCTTAAAGCACCAAAACTCATGCCCGAAACATTCAGCAGCGCCGAACTGTAAGGCTGGCGGCAAGCAGGCCCGCCAATCACCACACGGGCGTGATCAGGGTTGATGTGCCGGGCATTGATGGAATGAAAAATACACAGATAACCTTCCGCCAGAATATCCCGTTCGGTACCAAAGGGCAGCGTATCATCAAGCCGCTTTGCACGCCGGTAGATCAGATCGCGCGTTTCACGATTGAACGGTGCCTCCTCCAGGTTATCCGCAATGAAATATTGACGAATTTCCGGACGTATCCCTTCCAGCAGGAAGCGGATATTGGCAAACACCGGGTAGTTCTTGCGCAGATTGCTGTCCGCAATGAACAGATCGGACAGGCCGGTCGCAGTGAATACCACGACCACCAGAAACAGCAGCAATTGCCAGGGATGTTGCACCAGGGCCAGCGGCCAGACAGACCACTGCGTCGCGCTTAGCAATAAATAGAAGCTCAGTGGCAACATCAGCGCCACAAACAGCCAGAAAAAACGCACTGCCGCTGTCATCTGCCTACTCCACCCGGGAATTTACTGGCACAAACGAGTTTTGGCTTCGGCGTATTCGCGCTGCAGGCGCTCGACCAGCACCGCAGTCGGCACCACTTCCCGGATGGCGCCAATGCCCTGACCACAGCCCCAGATATCACGCCAGGCCCGCTTTTCACCGCCACCGCCAAAATTCATTTTGCTGGGGTCGGATTCAGGTAAGTTATCGGGATCCATGCCGGCATTGCGGATACTGCCTTTCAGATAATTACCATGAATACCGGTGTAGAAGTTGCTGTAGACAATATCGTCCGAATTGCTCTCCACGATCATTTTTTTATAATCATCGACTGCCCTCGCTTCATCGGTGGCAATAAACGGCGAACCGATGTAGGCCAGGTCAGCGCCCATGGCCTGCGCGGCCAGAATGGCATTACCGGTCGCAATGGATCCGGCCAGCAACAACGGTCCGTCAAACCACTCACGGATCTCCTGCACCATGGCAAACGGACTTTTCACACTGGCATGACCGCCGGCACCCGCAGCGACGCAGATCAGGCCGTCTGCGCCCTTTTCAATGGCCTTGTGGGCAAACACGTTATTGATCACGTCATGCAGCACAATACCGCCCCAGGCCTGCACTGCCCGGTTGACATCCTCACGGGCACCCAGGCTGGTGATAATGATCGGCACTTTGTACTTTTCACACAGTGCCATATCGTGATCCAGGCGGTCATTGCTGCGATGCACAATCTGATTGATGGCAAACGGCGCCGCCGGTTTATCCGGATTGGCTTTGTTATAAGCGGCCAGGGTCTCGGTAATTTCCGCCAGCCAGTCATCCAGTTGCTCGGCCGGACGGGCATTCAGGGCGGGCATGGAGCCGACCACACCGGCAATGCACTGGGCAATGACAAGTTTCGGGTTACTGATAATAAAAAGCGGTGATCCCACAACAGGAAATGGCAGGTTTTGCAATACAGGTGGCAAACGGGACATGATGGCTCCGGCTAAATTTACAGGGATGGCAGGTTGGTAACTATGAGGCGCTAAAACCCTCGAGCACAACTTTGCCGACGGTATGTTCGGTCTTCATCGCATGATGCGCACGCTCCAGATTGGCAGCATTGATCGTGCCGTAATGTTCCCCCAGCGTTGTTTGCAGTACCCCCTTGTCCAGCAGGCCGGCCACCTCGCTCAACAATGTATGCTGGGCGCTCATGTCCGATGTGGAGAACAAGGGACGGGTAAACATGAATTCCCAATGCAGAGACAGACTTTTCTGCTTCATCAATTTGATATCCAGCGGTTCCGCCGGGTCATCTATCAGACAAATACGACCTTGCGGGCGCATCATGGACACAATATCGGCATAGTGCTCACCAGTGCGATTGACACAGGCAGCATCGGTAATATCAGCCAGACCAGTGCTGGCCAGTTGAGCGTGCAAGGATTTGGAGTGGTCAAGCACATGGTGGGCGCCCAGACGCTCTACCCAGGCTTTGCTCTGCGGACGCGACGCGGTGGCAATCACTGTCGCCCGGGTCAACTGTCGCGCCAGTTGCACCAGCATGGACCCCACTCCGCCACTGCCGCCGACGATCAGCAATACCCGATCGGCGCCTTCATCACCGCCGGGAATCTGCAGGCGATCAAACAGCATTTCCCAGGCAGTGATTGTGGTCAACGGCAGCGCTGCCGCCTCGGCATCACTCAGAGACTCAGGTGCCGCCGCGGCAATACGCTCATCAACACACTGGTATTCAGCGTTGCAGCCGCTACGGCTGACGTCCCCGGCGTACCAGACCCGGTCACCGGCCTTGAAGTTTGTCACCTCGGCGCCTGCGGCGACGACCCGTCCCACAGCATCCCAACCCAGCACCTTGGGCTTACCACCCTCCGGTTTGACACGTTCGCGAATCTTGGTATCAACGGGGTTGACGGCGATGGCAGTAACGGCAACCAGCAGATCACGGGGGCCCGGATCAGGCTTATCGGTATCAAAATCGAGCAACGGTCCGTCTGTATATCCTACAGCTTTCATATGACTATCCTGTTCAAACTTTTATCAGGCACTGATTAAAGTACAAACAGGCAGCGTTCGTCAAAGAGTCATTTATAATCCAATGTCTGGCCTATGGATCAGGGCGGTCGACAAATGCACCCGGCTATTCCGTTACAAGCCCAGCCAGGCGCGCAGCTGAGCTTCCGTCATGATGCCGCTGTGTGCCTCGAACTGATGATCAGCATCGAAATAGTAGCTGCGCGGCAGTTCCCCGAACCATTGCGGATCAATGCTGTAACGCAAGGGCGCAGCGTAGTCATCGGCAAACATCCACGATGTCATGTCAGCAAGCCCGTAGTCCTTCAGAAAGTCTTCGGCATCGGCCTGCAACTCAATGGCATCGGTGGACACCAGCACCAGTGGCAACGCGGGATGTTGTTCACGCATGCGTCCGAGCAGATCCAGCTCGACCATACATGGCGGGCAATCCACTGACCACAGCGCCAGTACAAACGGCTGCCCTTCCCGCACAGCCTTGATCTGCGCAAAACTCACGGCAGTAAATGGCTTGATGTCCAGTCCCGGCTCAGGCAGTGCCAGCAGTTGATAACCCTCATTGCGGCGATGCCAGCTCAGCCTCAAACCATCCGGCCCTGTCACCAATATTGGATGGTCGGATGCACCCATCGTACTGGCCAAAGATCGGGGCTCGCTCCAGTTGCCCCCCTCATCACGCGAGTACATCCACATCAACCGTGTTTCAATGCCATCAAAGCGTTTCCAGACCAGATGCAGCACGCCTTGCCACTCGGCAATTTGCGGGTGGCTGGCACCCGCACTGCCATCAATCTGGCGCAGCTGCCGGGTGTCACCCGATCCCAGACCATGTCTGCCATAATAAATACCCTTGTGGCGATCACCGGCACTGAACCAGGTCATATGATAGGCTGCTTCGTCACTGTCGGTAGCGCCCAGCACCATGGATGGCCCGTGGTGCGGGCAGGCATTGATCTGCCAGTCATCCACTGTCGCCCGACTGAAAACCGACCGTACCCCGTCGGGCCCCACACCCGCAATCGCGTGGTCGCGGGTGGTGCCGTCAAACACATGACGCCACATCAGAGCCATACCATCATCACCGTACGGTGCTACCGCGATGCGACAGCATTCGCAGCTGTGGTCTGCGACCTTGCGATTAGCGGCAAAGGTCTTGCCCTGGTCCTGTGAAACCGTGTAGAACACGCCGCTGCCCGTGTAGCTGTCACCGCGCTGGGCCGCATATTCGAGTTCACGCTTGTCCAGCCAGGTGAGGTACAGATCGCCAGACGCGGCCAGAAACAGGCTATCAAACCGGTGACTGGTCAGCAGACCATCGTCATTGATGGTTTGCACCGGCTCAAAGTTCCGGCCACCATCGGCGGACCGGGAAAAACGGATATCCCCGGTATGTTGCCCCCCGGTTTTCATGGTCCAGGACACGTAGATCATGCCCTGCGTATCGTCAATCACGATTTTGGGCCGGTTCTCGCCGTTGGTTTCGATGTTCTCCGGACTGTCATTCACTCGGACGGGCGCTGAAAAAGTGACACCGTCATCACCAGAGCTAACCACGTAGGCATGCTGTTCATGAGCAAAAATCACCCATAGCCGCCCGTCACTGTCGTAATCGGCACTGGGTGTCTGACCACAATCAACCGAGATCACGCTGGCCTCGCGACACGCGATATCCGCGCTATTCGCGCTGAGCTGTCCGGCGTGACCGGATATCACCACGGCCAGGGCGCTCATCAGGCATATTCTGAAAATTGTACTTAACATGGAACTCGCCGACACTCAGGGATTTAAGGGTCTTCAGTTTAACGGATAGCATCAGGCAAAGGGAGGCAGAAGGTTGCGACGTATTGTCGCACCGTTGTAATGAATGCTGGCTGCGGACAAAAAAAGGCAGCCCGGAGGCTGCCTGGAATTAACCTTCTTTCACGGAGTTGTCAGCTCGCTGACATTACTGGCCTTCAATCAGTTTGTCGGCAGACAGGCCGATCGGAATCTGCCTGGGTTTCATGGTCTCGGGCACTTCCCTGCGCAGCTCGATATGCAACAGGCCGTTTTCCAGGTTCGCGTTGACCACTTTCACATGCTCGGCAAGCTGGAAGACACGTTCAAAATTGCGTGCAGCAATGCCCTGGTGCAGGTACTGGCGCTCAGTGCTGTCTTCAGCCTTGTCGCCACGCACCTTGAGTGTCTGTTGTTCGGACTGGATGCTCAGCTCATCCTGATTAAATCCGGCAACAGCCATGGTAATACGGTATTCATCCTTATCCAGCCGCTCGATATTGTAGGGCGGATAACTGGGCTGGTTCTGGTCGCGCTGGGCGATGGAATCCAGCAGCTGGCTCAGGTGTTCAAAACCTACTGTGGAACGGTACAGGGGTGCAAAATCAAAATTTCTCATCGTTATATCCTCATCAAGCAATACAATTGTTACGGTTAATTTGCCATGCCCATCACCAGGATCGGGCATCAGGGGCCGGCCTCTTCATGAGCGCCTGCCCTGTCAACTTTTATAGGGGCAAAAAATTTGATTTCAAGCGCCGACCGAAAAAAATTGGCAGACATCGAACGGGTGATCTATAAACAGAGTGGGCGCACGGACGACGCCTGAAGCCTGTCACGGACGGTAGGCGGCCGGGCCTGCACTGCTTCCTGCTGGCCTGGTTTCCGGGGGCATTGAATCCTGCGCGGACACAATGCCCCCGGTCTTTTTTGCTGACCACCCACGCGATGTCTACGGCGCTTGCAGAACACAGGCACATGACCGATAGTCTGTTCCTGACTGACAGACCACTATCGCACCCAGGCAAAACAGGAGTGCCCAATCGAGGAAAAGTAATGACCCGAACTGTATTGATTACCGGCGCGTCTTCTGGCTTTGGCGAAGCCTGTGCACGAAAATTTGCGGCCTCCGGAGACAATCTGGTTTTAATGGCGCGCCGGCTTGAACGCCTCGACAGGTTGCAGACAGAACTGTCAGGCCATGTCCGTGTGCATACCGTAGGAATCGATCTCACTGATGCGGACGCATTGACGCAGGCAGTGCAGACATTGCCGGATTGGTGTCGAACGCCGGACATACTGATTAACAATGCCGGCCTCGCACTGGGCCTGTCATCCGCTCACGAAGCCGACATGCAGGACTGGGAAACCATGATCAATACCAATATCACAGCGCTGGTACGCATGACCCGTTTGTTGCTGCCCGGCATGGTGGCGCAGAATCGTGGCCACATTATCAATGTCGGCTCTACCGCTGGTAACTGGCCCTACCCCGGTGGCAATGTTTATGGCGCGACCAAGGCCTTTGTGCAGCAGTTCAGCCGCGAGTTGCGTGCGGATTTGCTGGGCAAAAACATCAAGGTCAGCAATATCGAGCCGGGGCTGGCGGAAACCGAATTCTCACTGGTGCGTTTCAAGCAGGATCAGAGCAAAGCCGACACTGTCTATGACGGCACCCAGCCCCTGACCGCACACGATATTGCGGATATCATTTACTGGGTGTGCAGCGTGCCCCCGCATGTCAATATCAATGCCATGGAGATCATGCCACTTTGTCAGGCCTGGGGGCCGCTGAAAACAGACCGCTCCATGGCTGCATCAGCATCGACCTGACAACGTAACCCGGGCCAGAGCCCTCAGCGTGGATGCAGAGAGCCCTCAGCGCGGATGTAAAGACCCATTCAGCGTGGACACGGAGAGCCATCAGCGTGGGCGCAGAATACGCACATAGTGGTTAAACATTTCATCCTGATCGCTCAAGCCCCATTGCACGGACACGTCCGGGTCGGCATTAAGCGGGTTGGCCAGTGAGTTGTCGTAGACTGTTTCCGCTTCCAGGCGGGTACCCGCCGGTAGCAGCATGGGTTGCTGCAAGCGATAAGTGAGCTGCCAATTGAAGTTGTAATTGGCCACATTCGCGATCAGTTCACGCTCACCATCGGGATAAATCGCTGTCATCTGCATGCTTTTGGCACGCCCGTGTGCATGCGGCGAAAAACTGCTCAGGTAAACATCGGCGTCCAGTGTTTTGCTCTGCGCCATCTCCCGATGTTCAGCAGCTCCGGCAGGAATATTGATGGCCTGATTAGCGATGACAATACTGTCAACCGTCATCCCGGGTGCCTGGTCCTGAAAATAAAGGCCTATACGAGTGCGATCCACCGTCTCACGACCGGACGTCAGATATCGAATCTTGAACGCCAGATTCCGGTTGGTTTCAAGCAAATAAGCGGAGCCATCCGGAAATGCATCGACCCGCTCACCCGGCACAAATATGCTGACGTACTCCGACACAACGGGGTCAATCAGGTCTGCGTCCGCTTCGATTGGAGCCGCTGCATCACGTGCGTAGATCATCAGGCTGTGCAGCACACTTTTGTCGCCAACGTCGTATGCGACTGCTCTCAACCATTTGTCTTCAGGGAGCGACAAGTCTGCACTCTCCAACAGAAAATCCACCACGCCTGTGGCCGGCAATGCCTGTGCAGGCACCTCAACAATCAGATCTGGCTCGCCCAGCGGCCAGATATCCTGTTCCGGCACAGGCTCAGCAAGCGGGTCAATGTCGCCACCCTGAGGGGCGCCCTGATCAATCCAGTGTATTAACATGGCCAGCTCTTCCGGTGGCAGTTCGTGCGTCTGCTGCCAGTCCCCGATGGCCCCGTCAATCTGACCTGGCGGCATACGCCGGGTCATCACCACCTCACGCATCATCGGGCTCCATCCCAGTACCATCAGATGCCGGTTCATTGCCCAGGGCGCCAGGCCTTGCTCAACATGGCAGTGCGCGCACCTGCGCTGCAACAACGGCGCTATATCGTGCTGGTAGGAGACCGGTTGCGCCTGCAACTGACGCCGAAAGTGATAGTCAATTTCGGCGCCGGAAGCCACCATCGTATCCGCGGTAACGCTGTCGCCGACAAGAATCTCCCTCAGCGCGTTCTGCAGATGCTCCGCCTGCTCTTCACCGATGTTGCCCGTCGCGCCAAGAGCGCTTCGGTACAGAACATCCTGCGAGCCCGGGTCAAATACAAACACCTCACCAAGATGTCGGGCCGACAGCGTCGTCAAGACAATCTGGGCCTCATCAATCAATACCGGGATGTCGACATTTTGCGCCGCTGCCATTGATTGCACAGCCATCCGGTCAGGGTCAGTCCCGGCATATAACAGGAAAAACAGTACCCTGACATCGCTCGATTGCTGCTTCAGTTGTTGCTGAATCTGTCGCAGTGCCGACGCTGCGCGCATCGATGTGTCATCGTTGTCCGCCATAACCAGCATCACCACAGCATCGTGTTCTGCGTACCGGCTCAATTGATGAAACTGCCCGTGCTGATCGAGCAAAGCAAAATCGCCACTGGCATGAGCATCAATCCAGAGCATCCCGGCCAGCACCAAAACAGCCATTTTTAAATTATTGCAAATAAAAAGAACATTACGATGAAGCATGTAGCTGACTCTCTCTGATTCGTTATCCCGTTGTCGCCTTGTGTTGTCATTGAACGCGATTTAAGCACGCAGAGTGGGTTTATGCTGCCGGATACTGATAAAGATTTAACGGATTATGAAATTTTATCCCGTGCCATGGATTTGTCGTCGCTGTCCGCTTCCAGCCCGTTATCCTTTTGCCCGTTTTCCGCGACAAACACAATCTCGGCAAAAATGGCAAAATGATCCGAACCGTAAGGTGCCAGTCGCTGCATCCCGGACAGTGTAAAGTGGTGACTGATAAACAGATGGTCCAGCGGCCAGCGGCAGAACCAGTATTTTGTATGAAAACTGTTGAACATGCCCCGACCAACACGCGGGTCAAGCAAGCCGCTGATTTTACGAAACAACCTCGTGGTTTCCGACCAGGCAACATCATTGAGGTCACCGGTTACCAGACGCGGCCCGCCCGCACCATCGGCCAACCGCGCAACGAGCACAAGTTCCTTGTCGCGTGGCCCCGAAGTCGCATTCTCGGTAGGGCTGGGCGGCGCCGGGTGCAGAAAATGCGCCTGAACCCGTTGCCCGGATGGCAACACGACATCCGCGTACATGGACGGAACGTCTTCTTCCACAAGATATTCCGTGCGGGCATTCACTAACGGCAGGCGGGAATAGACGTGCATGCCGTACAGATTGTCCAGCGGACACTTGATGCTGTAGGGGTAGTCAGTTTCCAGGGCATCCAGTTTTTGCTGCCACCAGCTGTCCGACTCAAGGGTCACCAGAATATCAGGCTTGAATGCGCGCACCTGCGCTATCAGCGCTTCAGCATCGCGATTGGTGGTCAGTACATTTGCTGTGATCAGGCTTAGTGTGTTGTCAGGATCTGGCGACCGGGCATCGCCGACCTCCTTTTTATGCCAGGGGCCATAGGGCAAGATCCACCATGCCTGGAGACACAGACAAAAAAGCAGCGCTGCCATAAGCGCCCAGGTCCAGCCCCGGGTCAAATCCAGTACGACCAGGTCTGCGGCCACCATGATCAGCAGGGCCACGGAAAATTGCAGGCGAGGGAAATCCAGCGACCGTATCAGCCAATGTTCATTACGCGAAAGTGGCAACAGACAGGCGAATATCAGCAGAATGTTTGCCCACAGCAAAACAGTGTTCATCTGGCGGTCGCTCTAGTTAGTCAAGTACAGACAATCACACTAGCCTATCTGCCACTGACGCGCCACCCCGCACAGGCGGATGACCAAGCCCGTATTCAGGTCTGGGCCAGATCCCGCATCACAATGGCCAGAAAACGCGCCGCTTCACCGCCGCTCGCCGCGCGGTGATCGAAGGTAAGTGACAGCGGCAGCATGCGATGAACCAGCGGTTTACCATCAACCGCCACGACCTCGTCACGCATGCGGCCAGCACCCAGAATGGCGACCGTTGGCGGCACAATGACCGGATTGGCGTAACGTCCGGCAATCGTACCGAAGTTCGATAAGGTAATGGTGGCCCCGCTCATCTCCTGCGGTGGTATTTTGCGGGATTTGACGGCCTCACGCAGATTGTCCAGGCCCTTGCGCAAATCCTTTACCGAACGTCCGGAAATATCCCGAAGCACAGGCACAAACAAGCCGTCAGGCGTATCCACAGCAATACCCAGATCAACCCGCTCGATCAGGCGCAGAGACAAATTGTTGCCATCAAACCAGGCGTTGAGTTGTGGCGCCTCCTTACAGGCAACACCGATGGCGCGTACCAGGCGCATGGTCGGATCCTCACCCTTTTTCCAGGCATGAATATCAACGTCATCGTATAACGTGACACCCACAACTTCGGAATGCGCCCGTGCCATATTTTTGGCCATGACCCGGCGCACGCCCTTCAATGTATGTGCTGTACCAAAGTCATCACGCACCTGCGCTGCCTTTTCCACGTCATCGGCCGTGATCAGTCCGTGAGTGCCCGACCCTGCCACCTGGGTCAGATCAACATCCAGGCGTTTGGCCAGTGCCTTGATCAGCGGTGTGGCGAGTATCCGGTCACTGTTGCGGCTACCCGCCTGCACAGAAACATTCTGCTCCGGGCTGCCAATAATAAAGTCTTCGGTTTCAACTTCCCGGCTACCGGTTTTTACTTTACCAACAACTGTGCCACTGTCGTCATCCTGCGCATCCGCATACTCCAGCAACGGTTCACCAACATGCACCTGGTCACCTGCGTCACCAAACAGGGTCAGAATTTTACCCGCGCATGGCGATGGTACATCAACAATGGCTTTGGCAGTTTCTACCGACAGAATCACCTGATCTTCCGCGACAGTATCACCGGCCTTGATATGCCACTCTACAATTTCGGCTTCCTGCAGACCCTCGCCGAGATCGGGCAGTTTGAAGTATCTCATGCCAGCTCCTTATGCATTGTCCAGTGTCACCCTGGCCGCTTCGACAATATCGCGGGTCGACGGCATGTACAGGGATTCGTTTTGTGGGTACGGCATGGGGGTATCGTAGCCGGTCACACGCTGGACCGGTGCACGCAAATACAATAACGCTTCTTCAGCAATTCGCGCGCTGATTTCCGAACCCACACCAAAACTGCGTGGCGCCTCCTGAATGACCACACAGCGGCCGGTCTTTTCCACTGATCGGCGTATGGTGTCCATATCAAGCGGACTGATGGTGGCAACATCAATGACCTCTGCATCCACGCCCTGCTGTTCAAGCTCTTTAGCCGCCAGCAGGGTCTCATGAATCATGGCGCCCCATGACACCAGCGTCAGATCCTTGCCCTGGCGCAAAGTGAAGCAGGTGTCCAGCGGCAGGCCCTGGCCATCATCTGTAATCTGTTGCCGCACCATTCGATAAATGCGTTTTGGTTCCAGAAACACAACCGGGTCGGGGTCCTGAATGGCTGACAGCAGCAGACCGTAAGCCCTGGTCGGTGATGAGGGTATGACCACACGCAAACCGGGCATGTGGGCAAACATGGCCTCAGTGCTTTCCGAATGATGTTCGGGTGCGTGAATGCCACCACCAAACGGTGCCCGCAACACCATGGGACAGCTGAGCCGGCCCCGGGTACGATTGCGCAAACGCCCGGCATGACTCAGCATCTGTTCTACGGTGGAATTGATAAACCCCATGAACTGAATCTCCGCGACGGGGCGCATGCCCTGACTGGCCATGCCGACGGAAATGCCCGCAATCAAGGCCTCGGCCAGCGGGGTATCAATAACGCGCTTATAACCAAAGGTCTCACGCAGACCCAGCGTGGCACGAAATACGCCACCGTTGATACCGATATCTTCACCCAATACCACAACATCGGGGTCATCATTCAGCGCACGACGCAAGGCCAGATTTACAGCCTCCACCATGGTTACTACATGCACATTGTCGCGCTTGGTTGCCTCTGCATCTTTCGTAGCTTTTGAATCTGAGGGCTTTTTTCCGGGCCGACTGACAGACCTGGTTGCAGATTCAACTGTCATGATGTTTCCCTCCCTGCGCGGCATTGTCACGTTCCAGACGGGCCAGCAAATGTTCACGTTGTGCCAGCAAAGGCGGTGTCATGTTGGCAAAAACATAAGCCATGAAATCGTCAGCCGCCTGGGGCGGTGTCTTCAGATAGGCAGTTACCGCTGCATCCACTTCCTGCTTCACTGCCACAAGCAAGGCCTGCTCCTGCGCGGGCGTCCATTGCCCGAGATCATGCATATAGGTCTGCAGGCGTTTGACCGGATCAAAGTCCCAGGCTTTATTCACCTCGCTGGCCTCTCGGTAACGGGTTGCATCATCAGCCGTGGTATGGTCGCTCAGGCGGTAGCTGACTGCTTCGATCAAGGTACCGCCCTTGCCGCAGCGCGCTCTTGCCAGGGCGCTGCGGACAGCCTGATACACGGCCACCACATCATTGCCGTCTACCTGCACCCCTTCAATGCCGACCGCCAGCGCTTTTTCCGCCAGGGTCCGGGTCGCAGTCTGCAGGCTGCGCGGCACCGAAATGGCCCATTGATTGTTATTGACCACCGCTACCATGGGCAACTGCCAGACACCGACCAGGTTCAGCGCTTCATACACATCACCGCGTGACGTGGCACCATCACCACAATTGGCAACCACCGCCTGGCGAATACCCCGACTCTTCATCGCTGCCGCTATGCCGGCGGCATGACTCATTTGTGTGCCAATCGGTACACTATTGGGAAAATCCCGGGCCGCTACGCCCTCAAACAGGTTGCCTCGTTCATCACCGCCCCATACCTGCAGGATCTGCTCCAGCCTGACACCCCGTATCGCCTGAGTAGCCTGGTCCCGATAGTACGGTACCAGCACATCCTCATTTTGCATGGCCATGCCGATACCCGTACCTATTGCTTCCTGCCCAAGACAGGACGGGTAGGTATGCATCTGCCCGGTGCGTTGCAGGGCAACCGCTTTTTTATCCAGCTGCCTGATCCGCACCATGTGCTGATAACTTTTCTGCAACCAGGCAACATCGATATCATCTGGCAAGGTCCGTACTGACTTGCCCCTGGCGTCTATGAATCCGAGTTTACCGGGGGCCTGATCAAGATCATCGAACATGCTCTGCTCCTCTGCGACCCTGTGGCCGCAAAAATGATTGAGCTAGCGAATTGCTAGTCAAACAACAAAGATTCGGCCACCCGATTGGCAATCTGTTCGGGGGAAACATTGTCGGCGCGGCTGCGCTCAAACAGATCCGTCAGCGTGCCTCCCAGGGCGAGTGTTCGCTGATTGATTTCACTGGCTGGTTTTTTCAGGTAGCCCAAGGACACCTGAATCAGTCCACCGGCATTGATGACATAGTCCGGGGCATACAGAATGCCCTTCTTGTGCAGCACCTCACCTTGCCCGTCATCGCTGAGCTGGTTATTGGCAGCGCCGGCCACAATCGAACAGCGCAACTGCGGAATGGTCCTGGCATTGATAACGCCGCCAAGACCGCAGGGCGCAAACAGATCACAGTCAACTCCATAGATACTGTTACTGTCCACCGCCTCGGCACCAAACTCGCTGACGCAGCGCTGTACCCGCCGCTCATCAATATCGCTGACGATCAGACGGGCACCATCCTTATGTAACAGAGCAGCCAGGGCATACCCGACGTTTCCCAGGCCTTGCACGGCAATGCGCAGACCCTTGAGCGACGTCCTGCCCAGCTGATGCTGCACGGCAGCACAAATGCCGGCGTAAACACCCAGCGCGGTCACCGGTGACGGATCGTGACCGTCTCTGGTGGTTCCGGATACATACGGTGTATTCAAGGCCACCTCATCCATGTCTGTGATCAGACTGCCACTGTCTACAGCTGTGATGTAGCGGCCGCCCAGATCATGGATAAAGCTGCCAAAGGCCTGGAACAATTCCTGTCGGTCGAACGGCTCCAGCGGTTTAAGAATCACCGCCTTGCCACCGCCTTGCGGTACATTGGCGATGGCAGCTTTGTAGCTCATACCTCGTGCGAGCCGGATCACATCCTCTATGGCATCATCATCGCTGTCATAGGTAATGAAGCGACAACCACCCAGAGCGGGACCCAGTCGGGTATTGTGGATAGCAATAATGGCACGCAGGCCGGAGGATTTATCGTGGCGGAAATGCAGTTCGTTCAGATCAGCACGTTCGATTTTGTCGAACATACCGTCGTACGCAGGCGCGTACACGCGGTCTGGCTTGCTCATGGCTGTCTCCTGGGTGCATTCAGACTTTGTAGGTCTTTCGCACAAGCCTGGGTATCGGGGGTGGTGATATCCGGGCCGGATGATTGAAGTCCTGAGCATATATCGCCCAAAGACGGCTGTCTACAGCCAGCGTGCCAGACTGTTGCCTGCGAGTACCGATGAGTTGAACTTGACAGTGTTTCGCAGGCTCGCTAAAAAGGTTGCAATTTTTAGCCCGGATGACATCAGGATGCAGGCAGGCAGTACATCATCAACTTCAGCAGTGCAACCAATAACCACCACTGATACGGTGCTGGTGGCCGATATCGGCGGAACCAACGCCCGCTTTGCACTGAGCGGCCCTGATCAGGTACTCAGCAATGTGACATCACTGCGCTGCCAGGACTTTGATGATATAAACGGGGCAATCACCACCTACCTGCAAAGCTGTCAGAGCCGACAGCCGCAACGCATCTGCCTGGCCGTAGCGGCAGCAACTGATCAGGACATGATAAAGCTGACCAACAACCACTGGCAGTTCAGCCAACATGCGCTGACACAGGCTTTTGCCATGCCCGTGACCACGATCAATGATTTCACCGCGCAGGCCTGGTGTCTGCCTGGTTTGCGCGAGGCTGATGTCACGTGGATACAGCCGGTCGGCCCGGATGACATCCACTGGTCACAGGGTAACCGTTGCATCGCCGGTCCCGGCACCGGTTTTGGCGCCGCCACCATGACCCTGGGTCGGGAAGTGCTTGAGTCCGAACCCGGCCAATGCGCGTTCGCGCCGCTGACGCCGCGACAACTCGCCATTCTGGTGCATTTATGGGACAGCTACCCGCGCGTGACCGCGGACTATTTGTTGTCGGGACCCGGCCTTGGCAATATCTATTCGGCCATTTTTGTCCTGAACACGGGCAAATCCGCCGACACAACGTCAGCAGCCGACATTGTGTCGGCCGCCCGGCACGGCGATCAGATCGCGCAGCAAAGTCTCGACGAGTTTTCCCGAATACTGGGCGCCGTTTGCGGTGATATCGCATTAAACATGGGCAGCCTCGGTGGTTTTTTCCTGTCCGGTGCCATGTTGCAAAAACTTGGCACTTTATTTAATAAAGCGTTATTTATTGCCGCATTTACCGACAAAGGCAGTTTCAGCAGCTGGTGCCAGCGTGTGCCAGTGGCCATGGTCAACGTCACCGATCCGGGGCTGAGGGGGTGCGCCGCTTTCAGTCAGCGCTGACAATCTGCTCAAACCCGGAAGAGGTATTCAGACATCACAGATCGTCACCGCCTGCGCCAGTGAGGCAATTCGCGCCTCATCGCTGCGCACACCATCGGGGCCATCCCGACGCGGTATGAACTCCTGCGCCACGTAACCATCAAAACCGGTCGCCAGGATCGCCTTCATGATAGCCGGATAATACAACTCCTGGCTGTCATCAATTTCATTGCGCCCCGGCACACCGGCGGTATGGTAGTGACCAAACCATTGATGGTGATCCCGGATTGTGCGAATCACATCCCCTTCCTGTACCTGCATGTGATAGATATCGTATAACAATCTAAAATTGGGTGACCCGATACGTTCACACAAAGCAATACCCCATTGCGAGCTGTCACACATATAGTCGGGGTGATCAATCTTGCTGTTGAACAGTTCCATATGAACCACAATATTGTGCCGCTCAGCCAGGGCCATGATCTGCTTCAAACCATCAGCACAGTGCTGCAGACCGCTTTCGTCGTCCATGCCATCGCGGTTGCCACTGAAGCAGATCAGGTTACGGTAGCCGGCCTGCGCCATTAATTCTATATGTGAGGTATAGTTCTGAATCAATCTGCCATGATAGTCGGGCCGGTTCCAGCCTTCAGTCAAACTGATCTCGGCCCCATTGCACATGGAGCAGTCGATATTGTGGTTCTTTAATATCTGCCATTGTTCAGGGCCAATCAGATCTATCGCGGAAAACCCGATCTCGTTGACGACCTGACAAAGTTCTTCCAGCGACAGAAAGTCATACGTCCATTGTGCGACTGAGTGCTTTATATTGCCTCTGCCAACAAAACTGCCCTGATCCCGCGACATCGCCTGAGCGGACACGCTTCCGGTGGGCGCGGCCGCCAGTGCCAGCGAACTCAGCGCCGCCCGCTTTAACAATTCACGCCGGTTAAGAGACTGGCTCATGATCTTTCTCGCTTTTGAATGTGAAGGTAAAAAACAGCAGTATGGCCAGGGCCAGCGCTGCAGGCATGATCCAGAATGCAAAAGCACTTTGTTGCCAGCCTGCCATTGACGAACCGTCCAGTGCGATGCTGTCGCCCCACCAGCCCAGCATATAATTGCCGACCAGCATGCCGGCGCCATAAGTCAGCAGTGCGAACAGCCCCTGGGCGCTGGCGCGAATTGCCGTCGGCGCCTTGCGGTCCACATACAGCTGACCGGTGACAAAAAAGAAGTCATAACAAATACCGTGCAAGGCAATGCCAAAAATCAACAGCGCCGCAGACTCAGGAAAACTGGCAAATACCAGGTAGCGAAGTGCCCACGCCGCCATAGCGACCACCAGCATCCATTTGAAACCAAAACGTATCAGGAAGAACGGCACCAGCAGCATGAACAGCACTTCGCTCATCTGCCCGATGGCCATGAACGAAGCGGACTGTTCACCAAAGGCCATGGCGGCCACAAAGTCGTTGGTGCGGGCATAATAAAATGCCAGAGGTATACTGATCAGAAAACTGCTGAGTGCAAAAATAAAAAAATTGCGCTCGGCCATCAATTTGACGGCATCAAGACCAAAGGTTCTGCTGAGACTGAAACGTTCACCTTTAGCCTGTGGCGGTGTGGCCGGCAAGGTCAGGCTGTATACCCCATAAAACAGCGACACAATCGCCGCCATTCTTAATGGCACATTGGACGCCTGCGCATTGTCCACGCCGGTTATCACCTGCAGTAACGGAATTTCCACCCAACCCAGTATTGTCTGCGCAACCACAAAACCTGACACAATCCAGCCGATCGTGCCCCAGACCCGAATAGCGGGGAATTGTCGTTCCGGGTTGGCGATATTGGAAAACGCAATGGCATTGGCCAACGCCAGGGTCGGCATATAGAGCATAAAGTAAACGAACATCACCCAGATAAATGTACCCGGATCATTTACGGAGGCGGCGTACCACAACAGCCCGGCACCTGCGAGCTGGCAAACAGCATTAAGACGCTCGGCATTGAAGTAGCGGTCAGCCAGCAATCCTACAAACAGTGGCGCCAGTAATGCAGCCCAGTTATGAGTGGCATAAGCCTGACCTATAATACTGTTAATGCCGGTTTCGCCCTGGAACACAGACAACAGATAACTGCCCATGGTGACAAAGAATGCCCCCCAGACAAAGAACTGCAGGAACATCATCACGCTGAGGCGGGTAATAACGTATCGATCTGAACTCATAAAGTAGCTTCCCGGTCTGCTTGTTATTGTTTGCCGACTACATTCGTTCTAGACTCTGATGTTAACAAGAAACGACTATCAGAATCCGGAATTTTTATGACACGCTGCTCACACGTCTCTGCGCACTTACAGTGGTTCAAGTAGTTGTGCAAAATAGTTGTGCAAACAGTTTATACACAAATTTGCCTGGCCAGAACCCTATGAACAAACTGAAACTCGGCATGGTGGGCGGCGGCAGCGGCTCTTTTATCGGTGCCGTGCACCGCAAAGCCGCCGCATTGGACGGCCATTATGAACTGGTCTGCGGCGCGTTCAGCAGTAACCCGCGTAGCTGCGCCGATACGGGTGCCGCACTGGGCCTGCCCTCAGCGCGAAGTTATGAGTCCTATACCGACATGTTCCGTCGGGAAGCGGCACTCCCCGATGCTGAACGTATGCAGGCTGTTGCTATTGTAACGCCCAATCATTTGCATGCCGCACCCGCCATGGCAGCCATGCAGCATGGGTTTCATGTCATCGTCGACAAACCTCTCGCGTTAACCCTGGACGAAGCCAGACAGATTCAGCAGGTCATGCAGACCACCGGCTGCCAGTTGGCCCTTACCCATACCTATGCCGGTTACCCCATGGTGAAGGAAGCACGACAACTGGTAGCGTCGGGCAAGCTGGGACGCATCCGTAAAATACTGGTGGAGTATCCGCAAGGCTGGCTGAGCCACCCGATTGAGCAGGACGGCAACCGACAGGCGTCATGGCGCACAGATCCCGATCGTGCCGGCGCCGGCGCCATAGGCGATATCGGCACACACGCCGCGCATCTGGCCGAATATATCAGCGGCCTGTTCATCACGGAACTGTGCGCAGAACTCAATACCGTGGTCGACGACAGGCAAGTCGATGATGATGCCGCCGCCCTGCTGCGCTTTGCCGGTGGCGCCACCGGCACATTGATCGCAACCCAGGTGGCGACCGGCGCAGAGAATAACCTCAGCATCCGCGTCTATGGGGAACTGGGCGGGCTGGAATGGTCTCATCAGGATGCAGACTCTTTACTGCTCAGGATGCATGAACAGGCACCACAAATTTATCGCCGTGGCGCCTCGTATCTGTCTGCTGCAGCGACCAACAACTGCCGTTTGCCGCCGGGGCACCCGGAAGGTTTTATCGAGGCATTTGCCAATATCTACAGCAGTTTTGCCCGCAGGCTGCGCAATGCCGGGGACACACCTTCTCCTGCAGAATTGTCCGCCACCGGCTACGACTTCCCTTCCATAAACGAAGGTCTGCGCGGCATGGCATTTATCACGGCAATGCAGGCGTCAGCGAAATCCACGCAAAAATGGACGGCTATCACTTTATGAGCACTCTGAAGACAATCAAGGGCCCTGGCATTTTTTTGGCCCAGTTTGCTGATGACAAGGCACCGTTTAATACCATTGACAACATCTGCGAGTGGGCATCGTCGCTGGGCTACAAAGGCATCCAGATTCCGACCTGGGACACGCGGCTGATTGACCTGGAGAAACTGGCGGCGAGCAAAACCTATGCCGAAGAGTATCAGGGCAAAATTGCCGAGCGGGGCCTGGAGATCACCGAATTAAGCACACATTTACAGGGTCAGCTGGTTGCGGTGCATCCGGCCTACAATGAAATGTTCGACGGCTTTGCGCCTGAGCACCTGCGTGGCAAGCCGACAGCCCGCACTGAATGGGCGGTGAATCAACTCAAAATGGCAGCCAAGGCCAGTCGTCACCTGGGCATTGATGTGCACGCGACTTTTCCGGGTGCACTGATGTGGCATACCGTCTACCCATGGCCTCAGCGGCCTGCCGGCCTCGTTGAACAGGGTTTTGCCGAGTTGGCACGGCGCTGGCTGCCCATTCTGGATGAGTTCGACACGCACGGCGTCGACGTCTGTTATGAAATCCATGCCGGCGAAGATCTGCATGATGGCGTGTCCTACGAACGCTTCCTGGAAGCCAGCGGCAATCATGCACGCGCGCGTATTCTGTTTGATCCCAGCCATTTTGTATTGCAGCAGATGGACTACCTGCAGTTCATTGATATTTACCACGACAAGATTGGCATGTTTCATGTCAAGGATGCCGAATTCAATCCTTCTGGTCGCAGCGGTATTTACGGCGGTTATCAGGACTGGATAGATCGCCCCGGGCGCTTCCGTTCCCTGGGTGATGGCCAGGTGGATTTTGGAGGTATATTCAGCAAGCTGAGTCAGCATGGTTTCGACGGCTGGGCTGTGCTGGAATGGGAGTGTTGTATCAAACACCCTGAACAGGGTGCCGCAGAAGGTGCTCCCTTCATCCGGGATCACATGATTACGGTGACCGACAAAGCCTTTGACGACTTTGCCGGCCAGGCCGCCGACGCCGAACTGAACAGAAAAATTCTGGGACTCTCATCCTGATACCGCGCCACAGCCATGAGGACTGGACCATGAAACCTGTTACCACGCTCACCCTCGTTACTGCCCTGTTCGGGATGATCTTGTTTACGCCCGTGCGTCACTATGCTGCTGCTGATGATCACGCAGACGACCACTCAGACGACCAGGACGAAGGTTCATGGATCACCCTGTTCGACGGAAGCTCCACCGATGAATGGCGGCTTTACAATGCCCCTCATTTCCCATCTGAAGGCTGGGTGATTGAAGATGAAACACTGGTGCTGCGACCCCGTGCCGATGGCCGGGCCACCGGCGACATCATAAGCAAACGAATTTTCCGTGATTTTGAGCTTCAGCTTGAATGGATGGTCGAGGAAGGCGGCAACAGTGGTATTTTCTATCACATCCTGGAGCAGCCCAGCAAAGCCATCTACTGGTCAGCGCTGGAGATGCAGGTGCTGGATGACGAGAACCACCCTGACAGCTTTCTCGGCGTCAATGGCAACCGTCAGGCAGGTTCCCTGTATGATCTGCTGCCCATCTCACCCAAGACAGCGCGGCCTTTTGGGCAATGGAATGAGGTTCGCATTATTTCCCGGGGTCCGTTTGTGGAACACTGGCTCAACGGAGAACGCGTGCTGCACTACGAGCGCTGGACGGTGGAATGGTTTGCCATGCTGCGCGACAGCAAATTTCGTGAGCACAATGAGTTCGGCGCCCTGCAACAAGGCCACGTTGGTCTGCAGGATCACGGCGACGTAGTCAAATACCGCAATATAAAAATTCGCGAACTCTGAGCACCCCACTCACCGGGGACTGAGCGTTAGCTCCGTCCCCTTGACATCCTCCCTGGGCACCTCTAACTCAGCAACCGCCCTTCTGCCACATCGCCACTGTCGCTCAACCCCATACGGCGCGACTGCAGTCTGCCCATAACCGGATCGCCCGGGCGATAAACGCGCAGCTCGCCTTCGGCATTCATCAGATAAAATGGCACCTCCCAGTCATTGGCCAGACGGGTATCTGTTCCGGAAAAATACCGCCGGGTCCAGTGGTGTGCACCATGAGTATGCCAGAACGCTACCAGTCGACTGTGCTCAGGCAGCCGAATCGACACGCTGACCTTATCCTGCCCGGCTCCTCCTGAGCCCACCGTGTAACCGTATAACATCTGCTCATTGATTTCCTGCAGAAATATGGCGCCCATGAATTCAATGTCCCTGACCACCGATGTGGGATTATAGACAGCCACTGCGTCCTGGACAGCAGCCAATTCGGTATGAAACCGGGGCCCCTGAACCAATGCGCCGTTTTCAGTCACAGCCATGGCACCGGGGACTACCATGAAACCCGCGCACATCATCGCCAATGTAATTGAAAGCATGATATATCTCCTTTGCTGGGAGACACAGTGTCGCGGGACAAGACCTGCAATTACCGGCGCAAAACCTCAAGAATGCTCCCCGACCGTCTCGAAGTCATGGCAAAACCTTCGGAAAACCTTCGTTTTCCGGCACGGGTATTGACGGCATCAGGCTTTTGGGGTTTATTAGCGTAAAAATCACGGAGTCAATCATGGCACCCTCCGACGCTTGTTCCCGACACAACGACACGATCTATCACTTGGGCGACTGGCAGGTATGGGCAGGCCCGGGGATGCTCGTGAAGGGTGAGTTCCGCATGCATGCCGAACCCAAGGTCATGGACGTTCTGCTGTGCCTGATTCGGAGTCAGGGCAGGCTGGTGACCCGCGACGAATTATTGCGTGAAGTCTGGCCCCGGGTGGTTGTTAATGAAGAGGTGCTGACACGGGCCATTTCCGAGTTGAGGACTTTACTGGGAGATGTCAGCCGTGAGCGGCGCTATATCAAAACTGTTCCCAAGCGCGGTTACATGCTGGTGATGCCGGCAGTAGCCGTCAGTGCTGAAACCCCGCCGGACCAGCGCCACGATGTGCCGCGCAAACAGACTCACGCCAGACTGACAGCATGGCACGTTGCGGGTATGTGGATTGCCCGACCGGGCCTCATGTCAGCCACCGTTCTGGTGGTGACCCTGATCAGCTATGATTTCTGGGCACGGATGGATGCCAGGCCAGTGACATCAGCCAGCCTGGATTCAGCACAATCTGCACCGCAGCTGAAGTTGCAAAGGGAGCTGGCATCCATGAGTAATGCCCTTAACGTCGGCAACGCAACAGGCCAACTGCTCGACGGTAACTACAGACAAATCCTGTTGGCGCCCCTGACAGTCCTTACCGACGATGACCAGACTCGCGCGTTCGCTGCCGGACTGACGGCGGATCTGCAACATGAACTGGCGCAGCAACCGTCGTTTCAGGTTGTCAGTCAATCGGATAGTGCGGCATTGCAACCGGAGCTGACTCTGGGTGGCAATGTCCGGATTTATCAGCAGCAGGCGCGGATAAACCTGCAGTTGGTAGAAACGCAAAACGCCATTCTGGTGTGGAGCGGCAGCTTTGAAGTCCCGTTGAGTTCACCGCTCAGGGTGCAGTCCTTCATCGCAAAGCGTGTCAGCAACGAACTGGCTCAGGCATAATCAAACTGACGCATATACCCCGCATTGATCCGTGCACTTTCCAGCGGTGTTGTACCCGCGTACGACTCCTGTTCCACCATGAAATAGCGCATGCCATGGTCATAAGCCACCGGCAGAATGGACGGGTAATCGATAATGCCCTGCCCCAGTGTGGTTGAAGCCAAAAACGAGTCTGCGGGCATATCTGGCAAGCGATCTTTTACATGAGAAAAAGCAAACCGGCCCGGGTATCTGCGAATCCAGGTCAGCGGATCCTGCCCGGCGGCCACCAGCCAGAAAATATCAAGCTCAAAGTCCACCAGATCGGGGTCTGTATTCTGCATCAACACATCATGCGGGAGGGTGCCATTCAATGCAAAGAACGTGTAGTGATGGTTGTGGTAGGCAAATCGCAGCCCCACATCACGGCAAATTTCACCACACCGGTTGAAACGGTCAGCAAAGCGACGGTACTCATCAAGTGAGTCCTGCGGCCCTATCATGGGACAGATCAGATACTGCATGCCTGCCTCTGCTGCATCGTTGGCCTTGCGTTCAAAGCTGTCTCCTATACTGCAATGGCTGGCGACAGCATCCATACCCAGTTCACGCACAAAGCGACCAAAATCCGTCGGTGACCTGCCCCAGAACATACCTGACGGGCCCTCATAACTCTGTATCTGTCGGTAGCCGAACTGCGCCAGCTGCTGCAATACGGCATCGGGATCGGCGGGCATGTCATCACGCAGGGTATACAGCTGAATACCAAAAGGATAGGAATCCTGACTGGAATCCGATGAGCAGCCAGCCAAAGTCAATTGACTCAGCCCGGCCAGTGCAGCACTCATTTTTAGAAAGTTTCTTCGTTGCATCTGCATAAGTTCCATTGAAAAATACGTGCAATTGAATCAAATCGCCCAGGCAGTCTCGCCTTCCTGATAGGGAAAACAACCATCATAACGACCGGGAACCGGCACCAGCCGCAAAACCTGGGTCTGTACAATTTCCGAGGTAAAATAGGCAAACAGCGTCAGTTGTTTGATCATGATGAAATAATGCGCCGGATCGCTCAGCGCACCTGGATAACTTCTGGCCACCTGATCCAGTTCACTGACAAACCCGGTGCGCTGTTGCGCAGAAAGGTCGGAAAACGCCAGCCCAAACCGCACCTGACATTGTTCACGGAACTCGGCCAGTCCTTGATAAAAAACAGCCTGATTTTCGGCGCTATAACAGTCTTCAACTATTTTTATCATGAACGGCGCCACCCCGGCATCTTTAGCGCCGGGTGTGTCAGTACGCGGGATGATGGTTTCGGCAATATCTGACAACAGACTCTCGTCGCTGCCGGCGATTGCTTCGCTGCGAGAGTTTGCGTTGCTGGTGCAGGCGGAAAGCAGAACCGGGCTGCCAATCATGGCATAACCGGTTGCGGACATTATCATTGTTAAAAGTTCACGTCTGTTCATGTCACAGGTTTCCTCTTTTCAATTCTGCTACCGCGAAGTCCGCTGCCCGGGCGGTCAGCGCCATATAGGTTAACGAGGGATTCACGCAGGATGCCGACGTCATGCACGCACCATCGGTAACAAACACGTTCAGGGCGTCCCACACCTGATTGTGCTCATTCAGCACAGAGGTTGCCGGATCACGCCCCATACGGGCGGTGCCCATTTCATGAATCCCCATGCCGGGCGCATAGCCGGCATCACGTCCCCGGACATCCTTGACGCCTGCTGCCTCCAGCATTTCCACCGCATCGGCAATCATTTCTTTGCGCATGGCAAACTCATTGTCTTTGATGCTGACATCAAAAGACAGAATCGGCAGCCCCCACTTGTCCGTCTTTTCCCGGTTCAGGAAAATCCGGTTTTCGTGATACGGCAACATTTCCCCGAACGCAGTCATACCGATGGTCCAGTCCCCCGGCTGCGTCAGCGCCTGTTTAAAATCGGCACCAATATTCAGCTCACTGATATCGCGACTCCAACCGGTGCGGCTGGCTGCCCCCTGATAGCCGAAGCCGCGTACGTAGTCACGTCTGTCAGCACCGATATTGCGAAAGCGCGGCACGTAAAAACCATTGGGGCGACGCCCATAATAGTATTTGTCTTCATAGCCTTCCACCCGGCCAGACGCGCCCAGACGGAAGTGATGATCCATGACATTGTGTCCCAGCTCACCACTGCTGCTGCCCAGGCCGTCTGGCCAGACATCGGTGGCAGAGTTCATCAGAATCCAGGTAGAATTGAATGCCGATGCGTTAAGGAACACCACTTTGGCCTTGTACTCAATGACCTCATTGGTTTCCGCATCCACTACTTCAACCCCGGTCGCGCGGCGCGTGTCCCGGTCATACAACACGCGCGTGACAATGGAAAAAGGCCGCAGGGTCAGATTGCCCGTGGCCATCGCTGCCGGTAAGGTCGTGGACTGAGTACTGAAGAATGCGCCAAATGAGCAACCACGCCAGCATCGGTTGCGATACTGACACTGCACCCGGTTCTGCTCCGGACGGGACTCTGTGATATTTGCCACGCGACCAATAAACAGGTGGCGCTCGCCGTTAAAGTGAGACTTGATACGTACCGCCACATCTTTTTCGACGCAGTTGAGATCCATCGGCGGCAGAAAGTTACCATCGGGCAATACATCAAGCCCTTCTTTGGAGCCACTGATGCCGGCGAAACCTTCAACATAGTCGTACCAGGGCGCCAGATCCTCGTACCGGATCGGCCAGTCAACCGCGATGCCTTCGCGCAAATTGGCCTCAAAATCCATCTTGTTCCAACGGTAACTTTGCCGACCCCAAAGCAGCGAACGTCCACCCACCTGATAGGAACGATACCAGTCGAAGCGCTGGATCTCTTCATAAGGTGAATCCTGTTCATTGGTCCAACTGCCCAGCGTCTGCTCGTTCAAGGGATAGTCGCGACGCAATACAGGGTAGTCCTCAATCAATTCCCGGGTACGCATGTCACGATGCGGGAACTCCCAGATTTCCTTGTTTTCATTGACGTAGTCCTTGACGTGTTCCAGGCTTCGCCCGCGTTCCAGCATGATAACCTTGAGACCTTTTTCTGCCAGCTCCTTCGCTGCCCAGCCGCCGCTGATACCGGAGCCAACTACGATTGCGTCATACTCGTTGTGGTTCATAAGATTCCCGTGAGTTATTGTTATCAGTATCATTCACAATGGTCAGAGACTGACCTTGATGCTGCGCGCAACGTGCAGAGCCTTCTGAACAGCACCATCAATGTTTTCATCACGTGCCAGCGCGACACCCAGCCTGCGTTCGCCATGTACTTCCGGCTTGCCAAACAGCCGCAGATCGGTATCCGGTTCAGCCAGCGCCTGTTCAAGATTGCCATATTGCATATCGTTGGAATCACCGGCCACCAGCAGCACAGCCGAGGCCGATGGCCCCAACTGCCGGATCACCGGAATCGGCAGACCCAGAATTGCGCGCGCATGGAGCGCGAACTGCGACAGGTTCTGTGAAATCAGGGTGACCAGGCCGGTATCGTGGGGACGCGGCGACACTTCACTGAAATAGACACTGTCGCCTTTGACAAACAACTCGACCCCAAACAGTCCGAAACCACCAAGGGACTCTGTGACGGCAGCGGCAATACGTTGCGCTTCGTCAAGTGCCGTGGCACTCATGGCTTGCGGCTGCCATGATTCACGGTAGTCGCCCTGTTCCTGTCGATGTCCTATGGGCGCGCAGAAGCTGGTGCCATCGCGATGTCGCACGGTCAACAGTGTAATCTCGTAGTCGAAGTCAACAAAGCCTTCAACAATGACCTTGCCTTTGCCTGTGCGACCACCTGATTGCGCGTAATCCCAGGCGCTTTCAATATCTTCGGCACTTTTCACTGTGCTCTGACCTTTGCCTGAGGACGACATGATGGGTTTGATGACACAGGGCAGACCGATGTCGTTGATGGCATTCAGATATTGCGCTCTGGTTTCGGCAAACTGATACGGTGAGGTGGACAGGCCCAGTTCCTCAGCCGCAAGGCGCCGGATACCTTCCCGGTTCATGGTCAAGCGTGCCGCCCGCGCCGATGGAATCACATGCCATCCCTCGCTTTCCAGACTCACCAGTTCATCGGTGGCAATCGCCTCGATCTCCGGCACCACAAGATGGGGCCGCTCCTCTTCTACCAGCGCGCGCAAGGCGGCCCCGTCCAGCATGTTGATGACGTGACTGCGGTGGGCGACCTGCATGGCAGGCGCGTTGGCGTAGCGGTCTACAGCGATCACTTCGCACCCGAAACGCATCAATTCAATCACAACTTCCTTGCCCAGTTCGCCGCTGCCCAGAAACATGATCCGGGTCGCATGAGGAGCAAGAGGGGTGCCCAGCGTGATGGAGCTCGACGATGTATTCGGAACAGAACTGTTTGTCATTGATTAATCCAGACTAAATCAGGCAGAGCTACGTTAACGTTTTTAATCAGCGGTAATCACCCGAACGCAGCACTCTGCCGGGCAACACCCCTGTCATATCGCCATCCAGCAGCACTGCCTGGCCATTGACAAAGACATGCTGCACTCCCCGGGCATACCGATGCGGTGCGTCAAACGTTGAGCGATCAATCACCTCAGCCAGATCAATGACCGCTATATCAGCCATGGCGCCGATCTCCAGGCGTCCGCGATCATACAGATTGATTCGATCGGCCGGTTTCATGCTCATTTTGTTGATGGCCGTATATTGCGGCAGCACATTTTCGTCGCGTGAATAATGTCCCAGCACACGGGCAAAGGTGCCATAGTTACGCGGATGCGGCACCCGTTCCGACGGCCCCTCAATGCCACCGTCGGAGGCGATCATGGTACGTTCATGGCGCATGATATTGCGCACATCGTCCTCATCAATGGCGTGAAACACAGCACTGCAATTGCCCGCGTAAACCAGTTCCATTAACAGCTCGGCGGCATTCTGATGACTGACATTACGCTCCTGCAGGCGCAGAATCTCGCTCAGATTCAGACCGTTGATAGTATTGTCATGCGGACAATTGGCAATGCCGACGTTGGCCGGATCATCGCCACCACGATCTACCTCGATATTGTACACAATGTCGTCTTTCAGGCGCTGGCGTTGATCGGGGTCATCCATGCGCGCCAACAGGGCCGCACGCCCACCGTCGAGACTCCAGCCCGGAAACAGAATGGTCAGACTGGTTGATGATGCCGTGTAGGGATACTGATCAATGGAAACGTCCACACCCCGGGCCATGGCTTCATCAACCAGACGCAGGGTTTCCACTGAATTGCCCCACATCGGCGCGCCGACAATTTTGTGATGCGTTATCTGCGTGGGCAAGCCGCCCTCTTCGCCAATGCGTATGGTCTCGGCAACACTGTCGAGCACAGCCAGGCCTTCCTCGCGCATATGACTGATATAGATACCGTCATACGCCGCCGCCACCCGGGCCAGTGCAATCACCTCGTCGGTCTGGGCAAAACGTCCCGGCGCATAAATCAGACCCGATGACAAACCAAAAGCACCTGCTTCCATTGCCAGTCTGACCTGCTCCTGCATCAGCTCCAGCTCAGCCTCTGTTGCCGGCCTGTCATCTTCGCCAACAACCAGGCCACGAATGGAGCCATGTCCGACAAAGGTAGCGAAATTGACCGCTGCCGGCGCCGCCGCCAATGCATCAAAGGTGTCGGTAATCGGTAACGGGGAACTGCCATCTGGACCACCGACGATGGTAGTGACTCCCTGACGAATCAGGTTCTCGGCATCAGGCCAGCGGAAAATGCCGTCATTCAGATCATCGCGCACCGCATGGCTGTGGATATCAACAAACCCGGGCACAACCGCCAGGCCGGAAACATCCAGCGTCAATGCTGACTCTCTGCCACCAAGCTCGCCGATGGCAACAATGCGATCATCAATGATACCGATGTCGCCGGCTACCGGTGGCGCATCAAGACCGGAATAAAGCATGCCGCCCGTAAGCAGTATATCCAGTGGTTCGACAGTAACCTCCTCCTGCTCGACAGAACAGGAGGTCAACAACGCGATAGCGGCTATCCGGGACAGTATTTTCATGCTCTGACTCTACTCCAGATTGTGATAACGGGCAATTGCATCACTGCCAACTTTGCACCAACTCATCATAGTCCACGGTCAATGGCGTCGGCTTTTCATTCGCCAACGGTGGCTTGGGCGCACCAGGCTGGGCAAACCAGTATTCACGACTCTGTGGCTCGTTCAGCCGTGGTCCGCATTCGCCCAGGACATTGGCCCGTTCCAGGCGCTGCATCAAACGGTCCTGATCTGCGGCCAGCGAGGTCAGTGCCTCCTGTGGCGTTTTGGCACCCGAGGCGGCATCGCCGATATTCTGCCACCACAACTGCGCCAGCCTGGGATAGTCCGCCACATTGGTGCCAGTGGGTGTCCACTGCAGCCGCGCCGGCGAGCGGTAGAACTCCACCAGACCGCCTAGCTCATCCGCGCGTTCGGTAAAGCTTTCGTGACGAATATCAGAGTCACGGATAATGGTCAGGCCCACGTGGCTCTTTTTCAGCGACACCGTTTTTGAGGTGACAAACTGCGCGTACAGCCAGGCCGCACTGGCCCGATCAACGGGTGTGGATTTCATCAGCGTCCAGGCCCCGGCATCCTGATACCCCAGTTTTTGCCCCTCCTCCCAGTATGCGCCGCGCGGCGACGGTGCCATGCGCCACTTGGGAGTACCGTCCTCGTTCATGACCGGCAAACCTGGCCTGACCATGTCGGCGGTAAAGGTGGTGTACCAGAAAATCTGCTGCGCGATGTTACCCTGTGCCGGCACCGGCCCGGCTTCACTGAACACCATGCCGGCCGCTTCCGGTGGCGCATAGTTCTGCAACCATTCGACATATTTGGTCACCGAATAGACTGCCGCCGGGCCGTCGGTGGCACCGCCGCGCTCAACACTGGAGCCGACCGGGCGACAGCCATCAACACGAATGCCCCACTCATCTACCGGCAGGCCGTTGGGGATACCCACATCACCCGCACCGGCCATGGACAGCCAGGCATCGGTGAAGCGCCAGCCCAGCGAGGGATCCTTTTTGCCGTAGTCCATATGGCCGTACACCCGACGTCCATCAATGGTGCCGATGTCATTGGTGAAAAATTCAGCAATGTCCTCATAGGCAGACCAGTTCACCGGCACCCCCAGTTCATAACCATATTTGGCCTGAAACTGCGCTTTAATCTCCGGGTCAGTAAACCAGTCGTAACGGAACCAGTACAGATTGGCGAATTGCTGATCAGGCAACTGGTAGACTTTCCCGTCCGGGGCCGTGGTAAACGACAGCCCGATAAAATCTTCCAGATCCAGCGTCGGCGAGGTTACATCGCGGCCTTCTTCAGCCATCCAGTCGGTAAGATTACGCACCTGCTGGTAACGAAAATGCGTGCCAATAAGATCTGAATCATTGACATAGGCATCATAAATATTTTCACCGGACTGCATTTGTGTCTGCAGTTTTTCCACCACATCGCCTTCACCGATCAGGTCATGTGTCACTTCAATGCCGGTGATCTCGGTAAACGCCCGCGCCAGCGTCTGCGCCTCATATTCATGTGTGGTCAGGGTTTCCGAGACCACTTTGATTTCCATACCACGATAAGGTTGCGCCGCGTCAATGAACCACTGCAGTTCGCTCATCTGCTCATCGCGGCTCAGCGTTGACGGCTGGAACTCGTCCAGCCAGCGTTGGGCCGCTTCGGTATCGGCCAGCAAGGGTGATGCCGACAGTAGCAGCAGCGGACTGGCCGCGCCGACCAGCGCAGCGATAGCCGTTTTTTTATGCAACATGACACGTCTCCAGTTATTGTAATGATTCGGAAAAATTTCAGACCAGCAGAAATACCATCAGTGCAAACAATACACACGCCAGCAGCGCCCACCACAGCGGCGGACCGGCCACCGCCAGCCACGCCAGGTTAATAAAAGCACTGCCCAGCAAGGTGACAAACAGACGATCACCACGCGTGGTTTCGAATCTGAGAATTCCCTTACGCGGTTGACCACCGGGGCTGATTGCTTCCCAGACACACATCGCGACAATGAGACCGCCAATGACAGCAAAAAAAATTGCTGTGGGAGTAGTCCAGGCCATCCACGATAAATCCATTGCCTCTCCTGTCCGTCTATACACGCCCGAGGGCAAAACCCCGGGCGATATGGTTGCGCACAAAATAGATCACCAATGCCCCGGGGATCACTGTTAATATTCCCGCCGCAGCCAGCACGCCCCAATCCAGACCTGATGCCGATACGGTTCGGGTCATGATTGCCGAGATCGGTTTGGCATCAGTGACTGTCAGGGTACGTGCGATCAGCAGCTCCACCCAGGAAAACATGAAACAGAAAAATGCCGCCACACCAATGCCTGACGCTATCAGCGGCATGAATATTTTGCCAAAGAATCTGGGAAAGGAGTAACCATCTATGTAGGCAGTTTCGTCAATTTCCTTGGGCACGCTGGACATGAATCCTTCGAGAATCCACACCGCCAGCGGCACATTGAACAGACAGTGCGCCAGTGCCACTGCAATATGGGTATCGATCAATCCAAAAGCGGAATACAGCTGAAAAAAGGGCAGCACAAATACCGCCGGTGGTGCCATGCGGTTGGTCAGCAGCCAGAAGAACAGATGCTTGTCGCCAAGAAACCGGTAACGTGAAAAAGCGTACGCAGCAGGCAAGGCCACCGCCAGAGAGATGACCGTATTCATCACCACATAAATCATGGAGTTGATGTAACCACTGTACCAACTCGCGTCGGTGAGAATGGTCCGGTAGTTCTGCAAGGTAAATTCCTGTGGCCACAACGAAAACGTCGAGAGAATTTCCTGATTGGTTTTGAAGCTCATCATCAGCAGCCAGTACAACGGCAGCATCAGAAACAGAATATAGAACGTAGGCAGCAACCAGCTCTTGCTGGTTCCGGCACCGGTCACAGCGCTCATGATTGACCCCCTCCCTGTCTGTTGTCGGTCACCGACTCGCTGTCCTGATGGGTCATCACGGTATAGAACACCCAGCTGATGACCAGGATGATCAGGAAATAAATCAGCGACATGGCAGCAGCCGGCCCGAGATCAAACTGACCAATTGCCATCTGCACCAGATCTATGGACAGGAACGTAGTGGCATTACCGGGCCCGCCACCCGTGACCACAAACGGCTCGGTGTAGATCATGAAAGAATCCATAAAACGCAGCAGCACCGCAATTACCAGTACCCGCCGCATCTTGGGCAACTGAATATGACGGAACACCGCCCAGCGCGAAGCACCGTCTATGCGAGCGGCCTGATAGTACGCATCAGGAATCGACACCAGACCGGAATAACACAACAGCACCACCAGACTGGTCCAGTGCCAGACATCCATCAGAATCAGTGTTACCCAGGCATCAAAGGTGTCCTGGGTATAGTTGTAATCCACGCCCAGGGCCGTCAGGGTGTGGCCCAACAGGCCAATGTCTACCCGGGCAAATACCTGCCAGATGGTGCCCACCACGTTCCAGGGAATCAGCAACGGCAAGGCCATCAACACCAGACACACCGAGACCCCCCAGCCACGCCTGGGCATGGCCAGCGCCACGGCGATGCCCAGCGGTATTTCGATCAGCAGAATGATGGCGGAAAACAACAGATTGCGCATCAATGAATTGTGGAAGCGCTCTGACGCCAGCACTTCCTGAAACCATTCCAGCCCGACCCAATAGAACTCGTTATTGCCAAACGAATCCTGAACCGAATAGTTGACGACCGTCATCAGCGGAATAATGGCACTGAAGGCAACCAGCAACAGCACGGGCAGCACAAAAAACCAGGCTTTGTTGTTCCAGGTTTTCATGTATAGCTCCAGGTCTTCATGAATAGCTCCAGGTTTTCATGGGCAGCTCCAGGTCTTCATCAATCGTCCTCCCAGCTCACCAACTGCGAATTCTGGTAGATACAGATTCTGCTTTGATCAAACACCACCCGGGGTTGAGCGGGGATCGGCTGGTGCTCCGGCACAATGATATCCAGTGTATGGCTGTGCAGTCTGGCCCGCGCAATGCGGTGGCGACCCACATCCTCAACGCCGACAATCTGCACCGGCAGGCCTTCACCACTCTGTGCGCCCGTGTCACCGCCCGTGCCAGCGAGGCGAACGAACTCAGGGCGTATGCCCAGCTCGATGACACCCGCCAACGCGGGATACTCACGCGCCAGCGCAACCGCATAGCCGTCAATGATCGCTTCTGCGCCCTGCAACTCACAAGGCAGAATATTCATGCCCGGCGACCCGATAAATCTGCCCACAAAGGTATGCCGGGGTGCATCAAACAGTTCCTGCGGCGTGCCCATCTGCACCACCTCACCGGCCAGCATGACCACTACTTTATCAGCAAAGGTCAGTGCTTCTGTCTGGTCATGTGTCACGTAAATCATCGTGTGTCCAAACTGGCGGTGAATCTGCTTGAGCTGGGTGCGAAGCTGCCATTTCAGATGCGGGTCAATCACTGTCAGAGGCTCATCAAACAGGATAGCGTTGACATCAGTGCGGACCAGGCCACGGCCCAGGGAAATCTTCTGTTTATCGTCTGCGCTCAGGCCCCTGGCCTTGCGATTAGCCAGCACTTCCAGGCCCAGCAGGGTGATGGCCTGCTGCACCCGCTGTTGAATGTCTGCCGCAGCGAGCTTGTCGGTGCCGCGCCGGTTGCGCAGCGGAAAAGCCAGATTCTCTGCCACCGTCATGGTGTCGTACAGCACTGGAAACTGGAATACCTGAGCAATATTGCGGCGCTCTGTCGGCAACGCGCTGACATCCACATCATCAAAAAACAATTGACCCTCGCTGGGCTGCAGCAACCCTGAGATGACATTGAGCAGTGTGGTTTTGCCGCAGCCCGATGGGCCCAGCAAGGCGTAGGCGCCACCGTCATGCCATGCATGGGACAAGGGCTTCAGGGCGTAGTTCGCACCGCCATCATAGGAATGGGCAATATTATTGAGTGTTATTTTTGCCATGACTGCTCCGGCGCCAGCACCAGGCGGCCCGTATTATCAAACAGGTAGATTTTCGCCGGGGAAAAATACAGCGGCAACGCCGTGCCCACGTCCAGATGCCGTACTCCATGGCTGAGACTCACCCAGGATTGCGCACCGACCTGCGCATGAACATAGGTTTCCGATCCGGTAATTTCGGTGACCTTCACCAATCCGTCCAATGCGCACCCGGCCGGGACTGCAGCATCACCCTTATCCTGATCCTGCTCCGGTTCCAGCGCCAGATGCCAGGGGCGCAGGCCCAGCGTGTAGTCACCGTCAGGCAGCGCTGCCTGCGCGTCAGAAAGGGGAATCACAAATTGATCCAAACGCAACTGCGCGCCGTGCTTGCTGACTCTGGCCACATTAAGCGGGGGATCTGAAAACGTTTGCGCAGTGACCAGATCGACCGGTCGCTGGAACACATCGATGGTGCGGCCAAACTGGGTGACACGCCCCTCATGCAGGGTGGCAGTGTTACCACCGAGCAACAGTGCCTCGGAAGGCTCCGTACTGGCATACACCAGAATGGCGCCCAGCTCGGCAAATATACGGGGCAGCTCCTGGCGCAGCTCTTCGCGCAACTTGTAATCCAGATTGGCCAGCGGCTCATCCAGCAATACCAGTTGTGATTGTTTTACCAGCGCTCGGGCAATGGCGGTGCGCTGTTGCTGACCACCGGACAGTTCCGCGGGACGCTTATGCAGAAAATCAGTCAGCCGGAGCAGGTCGGCAGCGTGGCGCACTTTCTGGTCAATCTCGGCTGCGGCCAGGCGTGCGACTCGTAACGGCGAGGCGATATTTTCGTAGATGGTCAAGGTGGGATAGTTGATGAACTGCTGATAGACCATGGCCACACGGCGCTTCTGCACGGGTATACCCAGGACACTGACACCATCCAGAAGAATGTCGCCCGAGGTCGGTCTGTCCAGCCCGGCCATCAGGCGCATCAGACTGGTTTTGCCAGACAGGGTTGGCCCCAACAGCACATTCATCGATCCGCGTTCCAGCTGCAGACTGACATCGTGGATATGATCCTCGTTGCCCAGTCGCCTGCTCACGCCTGCCAGTTCAAGCATCCCCTGTCCTATCTTTGTTATCGTCGTCGTAAATTGTTGCGGACGGTTGTGTTGTTATGTTCTGTTGTTATTTTGCTCCTGCATTATTAACACATTAAACTGGGCTTTTGCAGTACCTGACAGGATATTCGAATGAAAGCAGTGCTTCTTGACGCCACCAGTCTGGGCGACGATGTTGATCTGACACCGATGGCAGCGGCAGTGGATGAACTGGTCATTCACCCGCACAGCGAGGCAGACCAGTGTATCGCCCGGTTGGCCGACGCCCAGATCGCGATTTCCAACAAGGTGGTGCTGGGGGCGGACACGCTGGCAGCCTTGCCCGAACTCAAGCTGATCTGCGTGATGGCCACCGGCACCAACAATGTTGATACCGACGCGGCAGCCAGACTGGGTATCACCGTGCGCAACATCACTGCCTACGGTACCGCCAGCGTCGCGCAACACACCCTGATGCTGATGCTGGCGCTGGCCAACCGCCTGCCACTCTATCAACAGGATGTCCGCAACGGGCACTGGCAGCAAAGCACGGCCTTTTGCCTGATGGATCACCGCACCCTGCAACTTGATGGTAAACATCTGGTGATTGTCGGACAGGGAGAACTGGGGCATCGGGTGGCGCAACTGGCCACAGCGTTTGGCATGCAGACAAGCTTTTGTGCACGTCCGGGTAACGAAACCAATGATCAACGCAGACCTCTTGCAGAGCTGGCCCCCAAGGCCGATGTGATCAGCCTGCACTGTCCGCTCACCGAACATACCCGCCATCTGGTCAACCAGGCCATGCTTGACACCATGAAGCCAGGCACACTGCTGATCAACTGCGCCCGTGGCGGCATCGTTGATGACGAAGCCGCACTTGAGGCCCTGCGCCGGGGCCGGCTGGGCGGCCTGGGTGTTGATGTTCTGCCCACAGAGCCGCCCCGGCATGGTCATGCCCTGCTGTCAGCACTGGCAGAGAAACTCAACCTGATTGTCACGCCACACAATGCCTGGATAACGCCGGAAGCACGGCAGAACGTGGTGGAACTGACTGCCGCCAATCTGCGCAAGGGCGTGGCAGATCATTAACACGGATTATGGCACCTGGGTCTCGCGCGGCAACACAAACCAGCGGATGGCTTCGTGCTCAGCACACAAGGTCATTGTGCAGGGTGATGACACCACCTCATTGCTGCACAGCAGCGCTTCGGCAGCCGCCAGTTCGTCGACAAGCGTCATTGAATGAGCCGATGCTGCCACTGCCGATTTCGCCTGTTGCCAGTCCAGGCCGGCCAGCGGATCCGGACGCACGCTGTTGGCATCCTGATGCCGCCACACGCCATGCACGGCATCATATCGATAGCAGCGCAGCAAGCGCCAGCCATGTTCAGCCACCAGTGCCAGCGCACCCAGCAGGTAGTCCAGCTCGTCTGCATCGATGAAGTAATTAAAATTGAGACGCACCCAGCCGGGTCTCATCAAACCCGCACCTGACACCACTGCTGCCTCCACGCGCTTGCTCAAGGCCATGTCCATGCCCAGCAGGCTGTGCGCGTACGGCCCGGCGCAGGAACAACCACCGCGCGCCTGAATGCCAAACAGGTCGTTAAGCAAAGACACCACAAAGCCGTAGTGCAGCTCCTTGTCGCCGTGCCAGAAGCGCAACGAAAATATCGGCAGCCGGTGCGCATTGGCACTGCCCAGCACTTCAATATTGGGGCAGGCCTGCAGGCGTTTCATCACGGTGGCCGCCATTGCCTGCTCCCGTGCCTGGATCTCGTCGATGCCCACCTGCTGCTGCAGGGAGAACACCAGGCCAGCACGGATGGATTCCACAATGGCCGGTGTGCCGCCCTCTTCCCGGCGCTCGATATCGGTGACATAAACATGGTCTTGCGGCGTGACATAAGACACTGTGCCGCCGCCCACCATGGCCGGCACGGTGTTGTGGAATACCGCCCGCTTGGCGACCAGAATACCTGGCGTACCCGGGCCGCCAACAAATTTGTGCGGCGACAGAAACACCGCATCCAGTGGCTGTTCACCGTTCATATCGATGCGTACGTAAGGCCCCGCAGCAGCATAGTCCCAGCACGCCAGTGCGCCATAACGCCTGAGCAATGCGGTGACGGCAGGCACATCCGACCTGATGCCGGTGACGTTGGAGGCTGCAGAAAAACTGCCGATCAACAAACGGCGCCCCTGATGCCTGACCAGCGCCCGCTCCAGTGCCGCCAGATCAATGCCGCCCAGCTTGTCCAGTGGGATCAGTTCCAGCCGGGCGATGCTTTCACGCCAGGGCAGCTCATTGGAATGGTGTTCGTAGGGGCCAATAAAAACCACCGGTCTTTCGTCTTCCGGCAGCGCCGCTGTCAATCGGCAACGCTGATCGAGATCAGCGGGCAAACGCAGGTTCAGGACATCAATCAATTTGTTGATGGCGGCGGTCGCACCGGAACCACAAAAAATCACCTTGTCATCGGCATTCCCGTTAACGGCCCGCCGGATGATCTGCCGCGACGACTCTCGCAACGCCGACGTGCGCGCGCCGGTAAACGTAGTCTCAGTATGGGTATTGGCGTAGTACGGCAATACCTGTTCACGGATATAGTCCTCAATAAAACCAAGACCACGGCCCGACGCTGTGTAGTCGGCATAGACCAGCGGTTTGTCACCAAAGGGTGTGGCGATGGACAGGCGCTGGCCAATGACATCCTCACGAATTTTCTGAATCAGCTTGTTCATGGTGGTCTCAGATCGGAACGGATGGGCTGTTAGTGGTCATTTAAAGCTCATCATAAACAAAATGCCATGAAACATTGTTCCCATTTGTGCCATATAACGGCCTTATAATGGTACTTTATCTCATATTAATATATATTTAAGAGATATTTTTTCGCTTATAAGACTCTCGTTTCAAGACTCTCGTTTCAAGACTCTCGTTTCAAGACTCTCGTTT